>JAZNUR010000079.1:0-13112 GCA_045592405.1 Oscillospiraceae bacterium | reverse complement strand
CCGCTTGGAGATATCCGGTAGATTAGAAAAAACAGCGACATCTCTGCCGCTGTCTCTACCGTTTTATCTCACAGCCTGCGTCGGGTCGCTCCTCAGCGTTGCCCTGTTTGACTGCGATTTTAGTGTTGTTTTATTTTTTGGAGTTATACGCATTTACACAGTTTATTTTTCGGAACCTCAATGTCAACTTGTAAATTTGTCTTACATTTTATATCTAATCAATAATAGTCTTCTGCTAATTTACGATCATGCATAGATTCGCCTTCATACATTCTTGCAAGAGCATCATATATTTCAGCTGTTTTAGGCCAACGAACTCTAAATATATTCGCAGTCTTTCTATAATCTGTAGCCATTTTATGCTCTGTTTCGCCAGAAGTTACAGTATGTAACCCTCTATTATTCAATGTAGTAATCAAATAAGAATGTTCCAAGCGACCATTTCCATATTTTTCAATCATTTCACGCACAGTTTCGTGTGGCATAAAACCATCTGTTCCAACAGGAGAATATGTAAATAGTCTGCCAAGCTCACTATGAAATGAATCACTTTGATTTTGACTTTCTAAACAATTTTCAAAATCTTTGATCCAGTCTTCCACCACGCTACGATCAATCTGACCCCCTATTTCTCCGGGACAAAAATGCATTTTATCATAAACGAAGTAGTATCCTCTTTGTAGTTCTAATTTCTTTTTTAAGTCAACAAACAGACTTGCGTTTCTTTTCACATGATACTGTACACATTTGACGTTTTCCCAACCAATTGCGTGGAGGAGTTTCATTTCAAGGGCAAATAGTTGTGGATATTGTTCATAATTGCCTGCAACCGTGGTTTCCACATAACTGATGATTTCACTAATTTCCCAACTGGTCATGTCGTTAATGTTTGCACCTTCTTTGTGAATCTGAAAGGTAATAATTTCCATGTTTTCTATTATCACACAAATCGTCAATTGTTTTCTAAAATTACGGAGCAAATCAAGAGCTTTTCTCCATAATCCATATTCAAACAGCTTTCGCATTACATAGTTAAGCAATTCTTGAGAAAAAGAAAAATTATGTGTCCAGAAAGAGTTCGCCCAATACCCTTGTTGTTTTTCTGCCGACAATTCATCTAACATTACTCTTAACTCGTGGCTCAAAGGAGGGATTTTTAAAACAGAGTAGAAAAGTTCATTCTTGTCATCATAACCGTCCACCAATGCCAACGCTGGGGATAGAATATCTTTCGAATCATGATGGTAACACCAGCGGATATAACCTGAAATGACTTTATACACATGAGAAACGGACAGCATTTTCTTCAGTATTTCTTCTTTATATTTTCCATCCGAATAAAATTCTGCAATCGCATAACCGAATTCATAGGATACGTCCATCCTTGCTAATTCCAACAGGTGCGATATATCTAGTTGTTTTTCTTTGAATCTTGCAATCTCTTCTTGCAGCATTTCTCTTCTTTTGTCTTTATTCTCATCACGAGAACTTTTTATATCTTCCAAAGAGAGAGGCGAGGGATCCATAATAGGAAAATCGTCGGATCTGGTTAAGTACAAATAGCTATATGACTCGTCTATAAAAGTGATTCTCTTGCAGATGAATTCTATTTTTGCAATTCGCTTTTCATCCACCCCTCGATTGAAATATCGACAGTCATAAATAATTTCACGCAATGCATACTGTATGCTCTCCCGATCTGAATCACATATAGTACCAAGTTCTCTTTCCAAAGTTTCCGCAGCAGTATCCAGCATTTCATCTGTAATCTTTGGAAACAGCTTTATTATTTTCAGCCATTTTTCAGTATCGCCATCAATCCGTTTGAATAACAGTTCATAATATACGATTCTCTGGTTGTATACATCTGGCAGATATGGCGATTTATCCATATCAGCAGCATCTTTTCTGTATGAAAATTCCTGATTAGGGATAATACTGCCACCAATATGACGAATTTGCTCAAACAAAATATTCCAGAAATAATCGTATTTGTTAAGAGCTTCTTCTGCTAAATACTGCTTATCCTCTAATGAAATTGCTGCGGCATTGTACCATAAGCAGAATATCTTTTCGACTATATCTCGGGGGGTGTTTCCACACGAGCATTTATCTACACTTTTGCTCAATTCCATCAGCCACCGAGCAATTCGTGCAGCGTATCGCTTGTCGCCCAGCAACATTTCTGCTGCCCACAGAATATGCGTATAATTTGATCTTCCAAATAGGAACGGTGAAGAACTTTCAGTAAACAATTCATGCATCCCAGTATTATCATGTAAACCTTTCTCCAAGCGAGAAATCACCGCTGAAGGAGATGCTTCGCACAAAATCATCATATATTTAGCAATGTAACCCCATGATTCTGCATCTTGAATTTCAGACAATACCTCACTGATGCAATGATCAACATCAGATTGCCCTTGTTCATGCACAGCAAGAAAGATCAGAGATTTTATCATTCCTTCTTTTAGCAGTACACTATATGAATCTGTTTTATCTGAAAGGACTTTCTTTGTTTGATTCAGAAACCTCTTGCAAACTTCTGAAGTGATTAACTCTCTTATCCAAAACCAGGCAAGTTCAGGATCAACGATTTCATAGCTATCTTGATTGTTGTTTGTTTTTTTCAAAATTAATGGTGTTTCAATGCCAATATATGGCTCAAGATGGAAGAAGAATTCTGAATGCTCGAATGTTGAAAGTGTTTCTAAAACCTGTTTATCTCCATCCGATTGACGCCATCCACCGACAAGTACGGCTGTGACTACTGCAGTATGTTTATCCTTACTCCATGAAGGGGCTTGCAACTTACCTTGGAATAATTCGTGTTTCAGACAGTAATACACACCATTTGTTTTTTGAATCAGATCGTATGCGTCTTCGTATCCGTTATTTCGAAGCTTGTCTGCTAAAAAGCTTCGTGTTCGACGACGTAATTCTATTCCTTCTCTTTCATGTGTTCCAATTTGATGCACAAAAATATTAACATTTCCATGTAAAACAGGGATTTCTTCCGATTCAAAAAAGGGGATAACAATGCTATCCTTTAACTTGTCCCTTGCAGCATCCCAACTCTCTTTATTACGAAAAACATATGTACCCTTGTCAGATGATAATTGGTGAAGTTGATTCAGGATACAATACGTAGTTTCCTCTTTATTAAATCCATTCACATGAATTACTGTACTATTTTGCAATTTCTCCGCAAACACATCTTTGAATCGATAGTCATCAACCTCGAAAAAATTCTCATTCAGATAACCATCTGTATTTTTGCTGATTTCATGAAAGGCAGCTTCAATCGTCCATACATGATCCCTGTCCATGACTGTTCCAAGCTGGAATTCAAGATACTCGCAAATTTCAGCAATCTTCAGATAGCCAAGATCCTGGATTTTCTGAATCAACTTATCAATTGTGAAAATGTCCTTTCCCTTATCGAAATCAAATTGATCCTGTACGGCGGAATCGAATTCCGCCGTATATTGCTTTCGTTTCTTGATGACAATAATGATCAACCGATCATACTGTTCATATAATTTCTTTTCCCTATAACACTTTAATGTCTTGCGGATTTTTGCCGCACTATCATTCGAAGTAACCTGAATGGCAATTCTGTTTTCTTTATCTGCAAGATCGATTGCGGGGACATTTTTTGCTGTAAAGTTTTCGTTTTTCAAATTCCAATTAAAGATGATATTGAGCAAGTGGATGAAAAAACCTTCGCTTGAAATATTGCTGTCATAATAATTCAAGCTATTCAGCCTTTGCACATCATCGCAAAGCTTGTAGAGAAGCTCACTGCATCGTTTGATTTGATGTTCCGATCGCATGAGAACACTTCCTTTCAATTTTATTGAATTCAATTTAATTATATCATAGAAACATAATTTCTTCAAGCCACGCCTGCATAGATGCATGAATTTTTCACAATTATAACAGTGAAATTATATCCAAATGATACTGTGGTGCTTCCAGTGTCGGAGGAAGAATGGAAGATGACAGCAGGTTAAGAGTACACGAAAACAAGGTATGAATCTGTATAGTAAACGGCTCCCGTGTGGGAGCCGTTCAGAAGATGTAGTTTTTTGTTGAGATACCTGATGGTACGCAATGATATGAAATGAATTTTTTCAGCGTTTTTTTGCGTAGCTGTACGGTAGCTGTATTTTTGAGTTTGGCACGCTGCCAGTTACATCACTCATCTACCTCACTATGACAAAATTTTGATGTAGAGTCCGGTTTGGATTTTCAATCCCACCTCTTGACAAACCTCAAAAAATGTAGTAAAATTGGCATAAGAAAAGCACTATGCAAAAGTTACGGAGTTTTCTGGCCCTTCTCCAAAACAATTGCATAGTGCTTTTCGGTGTGGTTGCGGGAGCCGGATTTGAACCGACGACCTTCGGGTTATGAGCTATGCACCCCCTGTGTTACCTCGTGTCACAGAGTGTTATATAGTCCGAAAAATAGGGATTTCTCCTGATTTGATATTGTTGCCCGATAAAAAGAAAAGCTCCAAATTGATGTATGAATTGATGTCAATTGCGGTATTTGATGTATGCCTTCAATCATCCGATCCACTCAAATTTCTTTCTATGCACTTTCCCAAAATAGAACAATTTTCCAGTGATCAGGGGATTCCCCTGATCACTGTTTAATCTTTTAAATAAAGTGGTAATCCCAAAACAACATCAATACAAATCTTAAAAATCACGGATTTTCTCTGCGTATGCAAAAGTAATAATGTCGTTAGGAACTGTTTGCGTATATGCATATTCTTCATGCATGTAGCTTGCGATCTGTCTACCATTGTACAGGCAGAATTTCTCAATCACCTGATCAAGTATTGCCAGTTCATTTTTGCTCAATTTCGAAAAGTCAGCATGGTCATTGGGCAGAATATGATAAACTGGATAATCAAATGTTTGAGGATCTTCTTCCTCCACATTGATTCCAGGCAAGCTGATGATTTCGTGATGTCCAATCGGTAAAGCTCCCATTGGCTTATGGCGATATACCAATCCGGTCATTGCAACATGATTCGTTTTATAACTTAATGCATCGCTGTACCATAACAACTTCATCAGCAGCACTTTTCCAAGTCCTTTAATTTTCAAGGCCAAATAATTGATGATCTGCTCAAGCTTTTCAATGTTCAGTGAAGTATATCCATTTTCAATTGACGGTTCAGAATAAAGCACATAGTAATTTGCTAAATTCATTCGCTTGATAAATGCATTATCTTCAGCAGTAATTGCTTCACTGATCGCATTCTTAAGAATACCATAGCGATCAAGTTCAAATGATCCTCTATTCCTTTCAAGTTTCTTAAGCATTTCAAGCGGATTATCCATAATGAGACGCAGCTCACTATCATAGGTAGAATCCTGGATCGCTTTTGATTCGTACCTCGATATTGTTACATCCCCCCACCCAAGCAGTCTGGAAAGATCCACTTGAGACAAACCAAATTTCTTGCGAAATCCCACAATTTCCTCAGATGTTAAAAGTCCCTTCATCTTTCGATATGCATTACGTGCCTTCAACAGATTTTCATCCATTACCTTTGAGGGCACAAAATATGCATCTTCATCATCCTCACCGAGTGTTGAGCAAAAATACACAGTTTCATTATACTCAACTTGCTCTCCCTTGATGATGGTTGTCGCTTTTTGTTCCAATACAATTGCCCCGTGCTTTTTACACATAGGGCACAAGTATTCCTTTTTCACCATTGTCTATACCTCCATAAAATTCTCCCGTTTGCTTACGCAAATTATCCATATGGTAGCTTATCTACCCTGTGTTCCGCAAAGTGAAAAGATATACACAATACCATTTCGTTATCACCCAGCTCCTTTATTTTGATTTTTATGTACACCTGCTGATTCTGAATTTCTTTGATAAATACATGCAGCAAATCTAATTGGCTGCTTTTCCGATCATTCAGCGACTCCAAGTAATGTGAAACATCCAATGTCATGATTTCATGCATGACATCCCCAACATCATATTCTAACTGATCCATACAATATTGGTTTGTATATTTCACATCATCCTTTTCATGGACTCTGTTCTGCTTGAATAGTAGTCCCTCTTCTCCTTCGTTAGTCAGCTTTTCTCTGACTCTTTGAAGAAAATCACGGATATCTCGCTCTTTCAAAGTAAATGATAATTTCAAAATCCCGCATCCTCTCTTTATCTCTACACGCTATCAATTGATAGTCTTTCTACTTATATTATACACTATCAATTGATAAATGTCAATGACTTTTTCAACTTTTTCTGGCACTCAAGACCTAAGCACAAATCTAAATATCCTTATGTCTCGCCTACAACAAAATCACAGCAATTCATTATACACTTGACAAAAATGAGCCTCCCTAAGGAGGCTCTTCCTGAAACTGTCCACTTTATTGACATTGGACCACATGGAAGGGGGTATAATACACATTCATGCTCACCGTTGGTATATGGTGAGCCTGTTCTTTTGTAATTGGACGTGGGGGATTTGACGGGTACGTAATAACAAAAAAGAAATGCACCCGGCAAAAGTTGAACCGAACCAATAAAAACGTACAGTGACCAAAAAGACCTCCTATGGTTTAATAGAAGTAACCGTCAAATATCTCGCATCCCATAGCAAAACCAAAGTCTCGCCGAAATGGCGAGGTTTTTGGGTTCACATATCAAAAGGTAGCAGGATGGTCCCAGCCAGTTTCAAAAACGACTCCGTCAGAAACCGCTCTGCGGATCATCGTAACGTTGTATTGAAACATACAACTTGACTTATAATTCTTGTTTTGATGAAACGATTTATGATACCAGATACATCCATGTATTGGTATTTCGTTCAGTGATTATCAGCTTCTTGCTTGTAAATGTGACGTTGATCATTATCAAAAATAACGCTACGTTTTTGGAGGTGATTTAGTCCATAATGAAAAAAGCATTCAAATAGTTGAAGGGAAGGAACCAAGAAAAAACAAGGAGGAAAGACATGGCTAAATTTTATGAAAGAAATATCGGACATGCAAGATTTGCGGGTAAACAGATTACCTACTACGCCGAACTCACCGCCGACACAGCGGCAGACATCCCGAATCCTGCCGACCATCCCGAGTGGGAGATCGGCAGTGAACTGGTCGTGCTGGAAAACGGCGGCAGTAAGTACAGGCTGAGTAATTCCCGTGAATGGGTAAAGGTAAATTTTAATGTTGGCGGGGGAGGGGGTGATGTAACGCAGCTCACCCCCGAATTCGCCGAATCCGTTGAATGGCTTGAAGAAAATGGTGATACGACAAAACTGTATGTTTTGCCGGATGGGTATATCTATGCTTATGTGTTAACCGAAGTATTAGAGGGCGGATACGATAACCAAGCCATTCCAGATGCGGACAACACAACCGATAACACAAAATGGGCAAACGGATACAGAATTTCTTCAAGTGGCATCTCCACTGAATCAGGAACAACTCTTTCTAACAGTATTTACTGTGCTTTGGGTGAAAAAGTACGAGTGAAAGGTGTGAATTTCCGTTCAGGGAAGGACAGATACGGTTGTTTTAATTCCGATGGCATTGCATTTGTAAGTGGCATCGGTTACGTATCCGCTGGATCTACAGCTTTCGTGAAAGTAGAACAAGAGGCAGACGGAGTTTATGTATTTACGCCGATCAAAGAAGGTGAGACGGTAAAACAGTCATATATGCGTTTTGCTTTTGAAACCCCGACAAGTCCGGAGGATGTGATCATCACAGTAGAACAGCCTATTGTGGAGCCTACCATCACACGGACGTATGCTTGGGCAAGCACAAATCACGCTTTTGTCCCTGCTGATTATGAAGATAGAGTTGTTGTTCTTGAAAAAGATACAGAAGAAGCAAAAAAAAATATTTCTATCTTAAAAACAGACGTTTCCGCCTTAGAAATAAAGGTCGAAAATATCGGAACAACAAATATCCCAGAATATTGGAAAGGACATATTGAAGCAAAGATTAAAACAATAAAAGATCTCCACAAACAGTATGGAAAAGATTGTTTTTCGTTTATTCTCTTGGCTGACACTCACTATCCTTCTAACTTAGGAAAAGCATCGCCAGTACTTGCCAAAAAGATCATGGACGAAACTAATATCAAATATGCAATTCATGTTGGTGACTGGCAGACAAGAGGTTGTCACAACACAAAAGAGCAATTGATTGCAGAAAATGAAGCAATAGACGTATGGATTGCACCGATTCGTGATCGTCTGCTTGTGCAGCAGGGAAATCACGATGGTTCATACGGATTACTTGATAGGGACAGTGACGGTACGTATAACAATAGCGGTAAAGTTCCTGCCGAAAGAGAGACCTATGTTTACAACCTTACACCGCAAGAACTGTATGACTTTGCATATCGCAAAGTTGGAATGATAGGAAACGTTCGCTTTGATAACACAGGAACTGCTTACTATATTGACGATACAGCTAACAACGTTCGCTATATTGGCTTGAACACTCAACAGAATAATTACGAACTGCAAGCTGATGGTACGCAGAAATATCCTAAAATGTGGATTATGAGATTTACCCAGCCGCAGTTTGATTTCCTTATCAATGAAGCATTGGTTGAGAACACTTCTAACAAGACAAAATTCGTAATCTTTGGTCATGTCCCCACAACTCAGGAGATCGGTGACAGAGACGTCATGAATGGTGTATTGAACGCTTTTGTTAATAAGACAACGTATAGAGGAAATTATAATGGTATGTATGGTTATGACGCTGTGTCTGTAAATGTGGATTTCAGAAATGCTAAAGGCACTTTAGTTGGTTACTTTCACGGGCACACACACGTTGACTCAGTGAACACGTCTTACGGATTCAATCTTATCGGCACCCGATGCGATGCGGCGGAAGAAAACGATTCCTCATTAAAAGCTGAAAGAGTTGCCAGAACTATAACCGAACAGTCCTTTGATGTGTTCACTATTACTCCAGACCAAATCTATGCGACTAAAATCGGTGCAGGGTCAGACCGGCAGATAAAACATTAAGTTCCCCTCATTTTTCCTGAGTCTGAGTAAGGTACCCGTCAAATCCCCCGCACCTACCCTCCACATGTCTAAAGCAGTATAATAAACTCCAAGCAACTCCATGAACCAACTTGAACAGTTCAAAACAGTCCATGGAGTAAGCTGGAGTTCATTGGACACAGGAGGAATCAGCATGAAATCGAAAACAACAGCAATCAAAGCGATCATGCAAGAGGTTCGTCTGCAGGAATGGTCAACCTAGATCGAAGCACAGCGAGCAAGCGGAATGACAGTCCACCAATAATACAACATTCAGGCTCACCGCGAATGACCGGTGAGCCTAATCTTTTGCAATTGGGTGTGGTTTATTTGACGATTACTAAACTCGAACACCATATTCAACCTCCACTCGTCTTATCTGACTCTCTAAATATTATACCTGTTTTTCTAAATCGGATTATATATTCCTCGGCAAGCTTTCCTTTACGGAATCTTGACTTACAGTTAGAAATCCAACGGCCAAGCTTGTATCCGTCATCGCTGACACATGTGGATGTAATAGCCTTTATGCCATTGACAAGAATAAACTCCTCCAGATGTTGAAAACCTATCTCGTAAGATTGCTCAACACTATTATTTTCATTCCAGTCAATTCCAATATCTGATAAAAGCTCAATACATTTCGCCGAAAGTTCACCATTACGATACTTCTTTTTCTGACGCTTAAGCCACAAGCCAAGTCTGAAATCATCTACAACATAGTCTTTGGGGATGTCAAGATTTCCGTTTTCCTCATAGTACGTTTTAGCAAGTTCATAGCGCTCAATCCAGATTTCCTCGGTATGTGCTGCACCATATCGCAGATTAATAGACTCCAACTTTCTTAGCTGTTCGGGAGTATGCTTTTTCTTTCGCTTCCCCTCGGCAATAAGTTTCTGCTCATTGAGCCATTTACTAAGCCAAACACCATTCACCACATACTGTGACGGAACGTTCAAATTACCGTGCTCCTCAAAATAAGCCCTTGCTAAAAGAAATTTTTCTTCCCAAGGATCAGCTTTTTCAAGAACAAAGCCTATTTCCCGTAGCTTTTGAATACGTTCCTCTGAAAGTTTTCCTTTCTCATAAATGTCACGTTGACGGCGAATCCATTTTCCGAGAGATATTCCTGACTCAGTTGTATATGTAGCAGGAATTTCAAATGTACTATACTTCTTATAGTAATCACATAAAGCTAAGAACGTTTCATTCCACTGCTTTTCATGCTTATTTTCCCATATCATGCCAAGTTCATCCAGTCTTGCTATCTGTTCATCAGTCAATTCTTTGTAACCATTTTGAGCTGTTCCATTTCTTACTGAACGCAGATTTGATAACCATTGACCAAGATGTATACCTTCACGATCTATATATCCGCATGATACATCAAGATTTCCATACTCACGATGATATCTTACTGCTGCAGCAAAATTTTGCTCCCACAGATAGTCATAAATATCCCACACCATACCTATTTCATCAAGAGCATTTATACGTTCAGCGGAAAGCATTTTGCTCTTGATACCGCTTTTCCTGAATATGCGTATCTGGGTAATCCAACGCCCAAGATCAACACCAGTTTCATCAACAAAACGTGTGGGTACTTTTAAATCCCCATTCTTTTGATAATAAGTCTTTGCTGCTTCATAATACTTTTCCCAAGTTATATCAGATTTTGACTCCCAACGCATACCCAGCTCAGTTAGTTTATCAATTTGAACCTGTGTAAGTATACCGTTCACCTGTTTGTTATATACTCTTCTCTGAGTTTGTAACCAAATTCCGAGAGAGTAACCCTCAGGCGTAAAGTAGCGTTTTGGTATGTCAATATTTCCGTTTTGCTCATAATAAATCTTTGCTTGTTCATACATTAGGTCCCATGAAGCAGAAAGTGTTCCTTCGAGTTCATTAAAAAGCACTTTACAATCCGTCACCTTATCTATTAACTCAAAAGTGTCATTTACAATAAATCCTTCACCGTCATGGGAACGATAATACTGTATTGCAACTTTCATTTCTTCCTCGATAGCGTCAATACTATAGAGATTTTCAATATTATTAACAATATCAAAAATAACTGGGCTTTTCGATTTTGAAGCTGACAACGCACGCCCTATCTGCTGTTTATATATTATAGGAGAAATCGTAGGACGAAGCAGAATTACTCCTGAAACATCGGGAACATGGACTCCCTCATTAAGTGCATCAATGCAGTACAAAAGCTTCAAATGATTACTTTTATCCGTCTTGAATTCTTCAAACGACTTACTTGCAAGCGGATCATCAGAGTAAACGGAATAAATATGTGGCTTTTTGTCAACCTTGTGAAACCATTCCGAAGCCTTCTCAATCATATCCTGCATATGTTCCAGATTCGCACAAAACACGATATATTTTCCTGTTCGGTCAGTCATATGCTTATCAAAAAGAACATCAAGTTTTTCGGCTTTATCCAAGGCTCTTCGGAGAGCTTCAAGATATTCCGTTGCTTCATCTTGTACAGCTTTACTCTTAGCTAATTTTACACGTTTCTCATATTTTTCAATGTCTTTCTGATATGAGAAGATAGATAAAATATACTTCGGTGGACTGAGAATATCACGAACAATAGCCTCACCCAGAGTCATTTGACTTGCAATATTACCATCGAAAAGTTCATCGGTCATATTACGCTGATTATCTAAATAACGGATTGCTGTTGCAGACAAGCCAAGAATAGGAGTATCTGGATATGCACTTAGTACAGCATTAACTCCTGCACCCCACAGTTCAGCCCCACAGCGATGAAACTCGTCAAGGATTATATAATCCGGCTTTATTTCAGAAATTTCATCAGTTGTAACATTCATAAGCTTTGCATATGTATAAAATTTAATATTCTCTGGCTGATAACCGTCAGATGTTTCAGCCAGATTTTCAAGCTGTGTCTGATAAATATATCTTGACGGAGAAAACCAATATACAGTCTTATCAGGATTATCTTCACACAACTTAAAACCAATGAAACTCTTTCCTGTACCGGTGGGGTGAATTATGGCAGCTTTTCCACGCTCTGCAAGCATTTTTATAGCAGATTCATATGCAGTTCGATTGTGTTGAAACAACTGTATTGCCATGAAATTTACTCCTTTACAAATTCAAGAAAAGCACCATAACGGTGCTTTTCTTGTTCAATATTAATCACCAACAACAAAATTACCACTTTCAGAAAGCTTTCCGATCATATAATTGATATCATCCTGCATTGCATATAAAACGAATTCCTCATCCTCCGTCCATGTATCATCCAGATCAAAAGAGTAGGATTCGATGTTGATTGCTACATTTTCTCCATTTTCAGTTGTAAGAGTACCAAGATTGTAGCCGATAGTTCCATTAAAAACCAAATCAAACAGGTGCTGTTCTTCTTTGCCCTCTACTGTCCCGTAGAATTCAACCTTGTATGTATCCTTGTCAACAATCTCTGTACGGAGATTCTTCTCCCATTCAATCGGATAATAGAAACTACCATATTTTGTTGCAATTTCGATTGCTTCTCTCTTGTCGTCAGGGTTTCCGATTGTTATAGAATCGCTTGACTCAGACATAGAATTACTATTATCCATAACATTACTTCCGGATTTACCCAGTAACATCCATAAAAGCACACCAATCACAATCAGAAGCAGTGCGATGATTGCAATCAGTACTGTAATAATTGTTTTGGAGCTGTTTGTGTTTTTTGTTTTGGTTTCCATAGATATCTCCTTTAAAAATCAGAACTTTCTCCACACCATCTTATCCACAACACCCGTGTAGGATTGAATGATCTTAACAACTTTCGTAGACACGTTTTCCTCAACATAGTCGGGTACGGGAATGCCGTAATCGCCATTCAGGTTCATTGCTACCGCCGTATCCACGGCCTGCAGAAGCGACTTTTCATCAATGCCTGCAAGGATAAAGCAAGCTTTGTCGAGTGCCTCAGGACGCTCTGTGGAGGTTCTGATGCATATTGCAGGGAACGGCTTTCCGATACTTGTGAAAAAGCTGCTTTCTTCGGGTAATG
>JAZNUR010000078.1:0-2546 GCA_045592405.1 Oscillospiraceae bacterium | reverse complement strand
TGCAAGAAATATTTCTATTCCTTCGGGTATGAAATGGCTCAAACAAATTTCTGCTTGTAAACCTTTCACTGATTTGTATTCCTGATCTTGGGCATTTTGACGATTTTATGATTTGATGCCTACTTTTGGTTGACACTAACTGTCCTTTTTGCAGAGTTGACAAACAAAGTGAAAAGTAGTATGATAAAGATGAGAGATAATTTACGGCAGCACGTTGTTTTAATAACGGTATCCAAGAGGAGGGGTAGTATGCATTGGCGTGAACAGGCGAGCTTGGTTCAATATGGAGAAACGGAAAGCTCCGGACAGATGCGTCTGTTTCGGGATACACCCAAAGAGGAATTTATATTGTTTTTCACGCAAAAACGGGGAATGCTGAATGTGAACGGCAGATCCTATTCGCTGCCGGCGTATTCCTTTTTGCTGCTTGCATATGAAGAATCCCATTTTGCTGCCCAGCATTCGATGCCGCTGCAGTGGCTGCATTTGTATTTGGCGGAAGAAACACTGCGAAGCATCGGTATAAAAACGGGAAAAACTTATGCAGTTGCACAGCCTATCGCAGTAAAGGAAGTCTGGAAGATACTGGTGTCGTGTGAGAGTGGGAATGATTCGCTCCGGCAGATGACGCAGGCTAATGCCATTGCACTTTTGTTGTGCCTGCTTCGGAAGGAAACCGCCGTTGGTGCCGAAAAGGCAGTGCAGGTACCGCATTACGATAAGCTTGAGGCGTTGCGTCGTGAAATCTATCAGAACCCTGCAAAGGACTGGTATATACAGGATATATGTGAGCAGCTATGTATCAGCAGACCGTATTTTCATAAAATTTATCTTGCGGCGTTTGGTACGACCTGTACGCAGGACGTGATAGAAAGCAGAATCGCATATGCCAAGGAAATTCTTGCACAGACGGATGATGCCGTGTTTGATGTTTCGCAGAAATGCGGTTTTGAAACGGATGTATACTTTATGCGGCAGTTCAAGCGTCACACAGGCATGACGCCGACAGCCTATCGTCGGATCTGTCGGCAGGAAAACCAGAATGCAAAGAAAATAAAGGATGCCGACAAAAAATAAAGGTATCCACTTGACATTTTCATAACAAACAGGTATAATAATAGTAATAGAACAATTCTTCGGGGTATGTGAAATTCATAATCGACGGTGATGACGCAGGTCTAAGTCCGTGAGCCTTTGGGCTGATTCGGTGGGAATCCGAAACCGACGGTAAAGTCCGGATGGGAGAAGATTGTTGAATGGAAATGCTACACCCCGAAAGCAGTTTCGGGGTGTTTTTTGATGGGAGGTGCGGTATGACGGACGAACAGTATATGCACAGAGCAATAGAACTTGCAAAGCGTGGAATAGGGTTTGTCAACCCCAATCCCCTTGTCGGTGCGGTGATCGTTAAGGATGGCAGGATCATTGGCGAGGGATGGCATGAATGTTATGGGCAGCCCCATGCGGAACGGAATGCACTGAAGCATTGTACGGAATCTCCCGAGAATGCCGTTATGTATGTGACGCTTGAGCCATGCTGCCATCATGGAAAGAATCCGCCCTGTACGGAAGCTGTGATCGCAAGCGGCATTACCAAGGTGTTTGTGGGTTCCAACGATCCGAATCCGCTGGTAGCAGGGAAAGGAATTGCCGCCCTGCGTGAAGCAGGCATTGAAGTGATTACGGAATTCTGTAAAACCGAGTGCGATGCCATAAATCAAGTGTTCTTTCATTATATTTCCACAAAGACTCCGTTCTGTATTCTGAAAACTGCCATGACTGCGGATGGAAAGACTGCAACACGTACAGGATTGTCAAAATGGATCACCAATGAGGATTCACGCCGCCATGTTCATGAAACAAGAAAACGTGTGGCTGCGATCATGGTGGGTATCGGTACGGTTATGACGGATGATCCCATGCTCAATTGCCGTTTGGAAGAACCCAGTCATCCGATTCGGATTGTATGTGACACCTATCTTCGGATCCCTGAAAATTGTCAGCTTGTGCGAACAGCAAAGGAAATCCCTACTTATGTTGCTGCAAGTCGGATAGATCCGGTAAAACGCCTTTTTCTGGAAGAATGCGGTGTGCATATTTTGGAAATTCCCATGCTTGATAATCATGTGGATTTGCAGGCGTTGATGCACAGGATCGGTGAAATGGGGGTTGACAGCATCCTGCTCGAGGGTGGAGCACAGCTCCATGAAGCGGCACTTCGCAGCGGAATCGTCCAAAGTGTGCAGATCTACATTGCACCCAAAATATTTGGCGGTGCTTTGGCAAAAACGGCCGTCGGTGGACTTGGAGTTTCTGCACCCGATGAAGCATATTGGCTGAAACAACCGAAGATTCGTCGCTTTGGCGATGATATCCTGCTGGAATATGATGTGGAGGGCAGCTGATGTTTACAGGAATCATTGAAGAGATCGGTACTGTGCGGAATATACGGATGGGTTCGAAATCCTGCATTCTGACGATTTCCGCAAAGACCGTACTGGAGGATGTCCATATTGGTGACAGCATTGCCGTCAACGGCACCTGCC
>JAZNUR010000077.1:0-13292 GCA_045592405.1 Oscillospiraceae bacterium | reverse complement strand
GTTTGCACAGTTCAGCGTGGCAAATCAGTATTACTACGGAAACGGATTTTATAAAGACAAAGGACAGGCACTGCAATGGTATATGAAAGCGGCAGAACAGGGATTGCCCTATGCAGCGTATGCCGTTGCACAGATGTATGCAAACGGTGAAGCAGTCCTGCAGGATGAAGCTACAGCACAGCAATACTACGTACAAGCACTGGCAGGCTTTCTGAAACTCGAAGAAAGTGACCGTGCAGATGATAATCTGCTGTATAAGCTCGGCAGAATGTATCGCTATGGACTTGGAACGGAAGAAGATATTCCGAAAGCCTTGGAATACTTCTCACGTTCAGCTAAGCACGGAAATACCAATGCCCGACGCATGATTGCCATTGAGCAGCTATCGGGTGAACACATTCCTCAGGATGTGAATAAAGCTGTGGAAACGCTCACAGAGCTTGCAGAAAACGGAGATGCGGTATCTGCATATCGGCTCGGCAAGCTGTATCTCTTTGACGCAGACGGTATTGAACGTGATGTGCCACAAGCAATACAATGGCTTACCCAGTCTGCAGAGGGTGGTAACGAGTATGCACGGCAGCTTCTTGACAATATGGAACAGAGAGAAAATGCTGCATTCGCATCAACTATCTTCGGACTGTTTGTCAGCTTAAGTCATGCGATTGAAGATGATTATAACAAGAACCATAAGAAACTGCAGTCCAAGGTTGACAGTAAGATTCAGCGTATGATTCAGCGAAGAAAACACGAGCTTGGTATAAAGGACGTGCATGAAATGACAATGTAATAAAATTGGCTCAGTAATGAGCCTTACATAGTTACTTGATTATTTGGGGTAATTGTCTGATAATTCTGACATCAATCTCTTTACAAATAAGCGGAAATATGGTATAATAACCTTAAATAACTGTCGGGGGTGACCATGTGAAATCTGAAAACTGTCAGAAGATTAAACTGCTGAAGCTGCTTGAACTGCTTCGTCAGGAAACAGACGAGCAGCATCCGATGACAACTAATGAAATATGCAGGCGGCTCAATGAGATGAATATTTCCTGTGACCGCAGAACACTTGCTACCGATGTGCAGACGCTCAATGAGCAGGGGTATGAGGTACAATCCTGTCAGGTCAGCAAGGCTAAGGGATACTATATCAACGATCGCAGTTTCGACATTCCTGAATTGAAAGTGTTGATAGACGCGGTGGAAGCTTCTCACCTGTTGACGGAGAGCAAAACACAGGAGCTGATTAATAAGATTGCTGCACTTGCTGGCAGTAATCAGGCAGAGGTGCTGAAAAGCAGCATTGTGCGATTCAATACAACAAAACCTACCAATGAATATATTTACTATACCGTTCAGACTCTGGAAAAGGCAATCCGTGAAAAGAAGAAAGTAACGATACACTATTTCCATCTGAATGAGCGTCGGGAGAAGGTGTACCGTTCCGAGAATGGAATCCATATAGTAGAGCCGATTGCTCTTGTGTATAACAACGACAGGTACTATCTCACCTGTTATAATCCTACTGCTGACAGAAATTATAATTACAGACTTGACCGTATTGAAAAAGTTGAGATTCTGGATGAAAAAATCAGTAAGAATGCAGTCATACGAAGCAGAAGCGTGGCGAGATACAATGCACAGGTCTTCAAAATGTATGGCGGTAAGCTCGAAAAGATTACACTGCAATTTGATTCGCAGATGATAGATTACATATATGAGAAGTTTGGAATGGATACAAAAATCCTTGCATGTGGTGATGATCAGTTTACTGCCAAGGTAGAAGTGCAGCTCAGCCCGACGTTCTGGGGATGGATGTTCCAGTTTACAGGCAAGATGAAGATTTCTGCACCAGAGTGGGTGTGTGATGAATATATGGTGATGCTGAAAAAATCACAAAGATATATTTGCAACTGATATAAAGGAGAAAACCTATGCCTACACTTGATTGGATTGGAAAAGACAAAGTAATTAACCATCACTTGGATGTGCCGTACCGTGTGCTGGAGCGTCAGTACAGCTTTGGTGTGGACGGACAGCGGAGTGAGGAAAATGGCAGCGATAATATGATCATTCACGGTGATAATCTGGAAGCACTCAAAGCATTGCTGCCGCAGTATGAGGGCAGGATTAAGTGCATCTATATCGATCCGCCGTATAATACTGGTAATGATATTGAAAACGGTGGATGGACTTACAGTGATAACGTAAGCGACCCTCGCATAAAAAAGTGGTTAGGGGAAGTTGTTGGTAAAGAGAACGAAGATTTATCACGTCATGATAAATGGCTTTGTATGATGTATCCTCGTCTTAAATTGTTGCAGAAACTTCTTGCCGACGATGGTGTTATCTTTATTTCTATTGATGATAATGAACTCTATAGCCTTAAAATGATTTGTGATGAAATATTTGGTTCGAGAAACTTTGTAGCTGGCATTCCATGGAGAAAAAGGACAGCGAAATCAGATGTTCCGTATGGTGTGTCACAAGATTTTGAAAGTGTATTGTGCTATGCGAAAAGCGAACAGTTCAAAGCAGGTGTTAAGGGTAAAGAGAGAAAATATTTTGAAACGGAAGATTATCCTAATCGTCCGTGGAGATTCCATGATTTAACAACCCAAAGGACGATTGAAGAACGACCTAATAGTAACTATACTATGGTAAATCCTAAAACAGGTGAAGGTTTTCCAGTCAATCCATTGCGTTGTTGGGCTATAACTAAAGATACATTTCAGCAGTATTATGACGAGGGGAGAGTTATATTTCCTGGCGATTATGATTTTTTAAACATCTCAAAACCCGTCTTAAGATACTGGAAAGAGGATGACATAAAAAAAGCAGGTGCAGATTTTGGAATAGTTGCTGCGAGTACATTTTTACCGTCTGAAATAGTTGGCATGACGCAGGATGGAACTAAAGAAATTACAGATATTTTTGGAAAAAAGATTTTTAAATTTTCAAAACCCTCCTCATTGATTCAGTACTTGATTCACATTGCGACGATAACAACACCCAATGCAATTGTCCTCGACTCCTTTGCCGGCTCCGGCACAACCGCCCACGCCGTCCTCAACATGAACAAAACTGATGGTGGCAACCGCAGATTCATCCTCATCGAAATGATGGACTATGCTGACAGCATTACTGCTGAGAGAGTCAAGCGTGTCATCCATGGATATGGTGAGGGCAAAAAGTCTGTAGAAGGTACGGGCGGTGATTTCAGCTATTATGAACTCGGAGACAAGCTTCTTGAGGGAGAATACCTCAACGAAAGCGTACCGATTGAGAAAATTCGCACCTACGTCTATTTCACCGAAACCAAGCAGAAAACGACCAGCATTCCGGAAGAACCCTATCAACTGGGTGTGCATCTGGATACAGCTTACTATTTCTACTATGAGCGTGATGCTGTGACAACGCTGGATAGAGCTTTCCTGCATACAGTCAAAACGAAAGCAAATGCCTATGTGATCTACGCTGACCGCTGCATTCTGAGTGATGAGGAACTGGAGAAGTATCACATCACGTTCAAGAAAATCCCCCGTGATATTACACGTTTGTAAAGGAGAATAATTATGTGTTGGAAATTAGATAAATTTGAAAATGATCCTCAGCTGCATTTGAAGTTTGCACAGGATGATACATCTCTTAATGATGCACTGAAAGAAATGTCCATTTTTAATATTAAGCCAATGATTGTGCAACTCATTCTTGGTGACTATGTTGAAATTTATTTACCCGAAGATCAAGCAAAGATTTTGCTTGATCATCCGGTACTTAAGAAACTTGGAATTCAGTCTGCCAATAGCCTTAAAGATTTGCCATTCGATCGGAACGAAGAAAATAACAATTGCAAAGAAATGGGTATTGATCATGGAGAATATAACCATGGATTTGTGAATCTTATGGAGAATCGTCATGGATTGCTTCTGAATGACGTGTTAAAGCGAATGTTAGAGTTGACCAACAAGGATTACATTAATAACACGACAAACGACTTCATAGTTTATAGAATGTGTAAATTTGATGTGGAGTAGTATATGGAACTGAAAAATTACCAGAAGGCAGTCATGAAAGACCTGACCTCCTATCTGACCCATCTCAATGATGACAACGACCTGTTCAAGGCATGGAAACACTACTGGGGTGAAAAAAACATTGCAGTTGGTCTTGGCGGTGTGCCTGCCTATAACAATGCCATTGCAGGCGTTCCCCATGTCTGCATGAAAGTCCCCACCGGCGGCGGCAAGACATTCATGGCGTGTGCTGCAGTCAGAAGAATTTTCGATGAAATGCCGAAAGAAAAGCCGAAAGTTGTTGTATGGCTTGTGCCAAGTGATCCGATTTTGCTGCAAACGACAATCAATCTCACAAATCCAGACCATCCCTATCGTCAGCGGCTGAATGCGGATTTTGCAGGACGTGTGGGTGTGTATACCAAAGAAATGCTGTTGAACGGACAGAACTTCTCTCCCGATACGGTTCGGGAAATGCTGACGATCTGCGTCTTGAGTTATGGCTCTGTACGCATTGACAGAACGAAAAAAGATTCACGCAAAGTGTATCAGGAAAACGGCAACCTTCTGCGGTTTGCAGAGTATTTCAAGGATGACGAAGCACTCCTTGCAGATACACCGGATACTGCGCTGATTCAGGTACTGCGGCATTTGTCGCCTGTTGTCATTGTGGATGAAAGCCATAATGCCGGTTCTGATCTGAGCGTGGAGATGCTGAACAATCTCAATCCGTCCTTTGTGCTTGACTTGACTGCAACACCTCGAAAGAACAGCAATATTATTTCCTATGTGGATGCCCGTGAGCTGAAAAAGGAAAATATGGTCAAGCTGCCTGTGATTGTTTATAATCGTAATTCTTCCAAAGATGTGATCGAGGATGCAATCAATCTCCGAAACTCGCTGGAACAGCAGGCGATTATTGAGGAAGAAGCAGGCGGCAGATACATCCGTCCGATTGTACTCTTTCAGGCTCAGCCGAAAACAAGTAATGACAGTGAAACATTTGAGAAAATCAAAAAGATGCTACTGGATGTCGGTATTCCGGAGGAGCAAATTGCCATCAAGACTTCTAAAGTCGATACACTTGGCAAGACCGACCTCATGAGCCGTAATTGTCCGATACGTTATATCATCACTGTCGATGCACTAAAAGAGGGCTGGGATTGTCCGTTTGCCTATGTACTGGCTTCGATTGCGAATAAAACCTCAAGAGTATCTGTTGAGCAGATTCTGGGCAGAATTCTCCGTCAGCCCTATGCCAGAAAGCACCAGTGCGGACATCTGAATACATCCTATGTACTGTCCTGTTCTGCAAATTTCCATGACACGCTTGAAAACATCGTCAAGGGTCTGAATAGTGCCGGATTCAGCCGAAAGGATTATCGTGTCGGTGAAACGGAAATGTCGCCGATCTCTCCGCAGGAGGGTACAGACATCATTCAGCCAGAGATTGAAATAATCTCGGATGTTCCGACTTTCACAGAACCTGCTGAACCGGAAGATGTACTCGACAGCATTGATGTTACTACCATTCATATAACACCCATACAACCGACAACGCCGCAGACACCTACTGTATCCCCATCTGTAGCTGCAATGCTTTCACAGGCAGAACAGCAGAATCAACAGTATGAGGACGAAGCAGAGCAGAATGAAGCTTCCGGTCTGATCGGCGGAGAGTTAGGAGCGATGATGAAACAATATCCCATGCAGCCGCAGTATGCGGAGCAGGCAAAGCAATTGCGTCTGCCACAGTTTTTTATTCAGTCCACACCAGACTTATTCGGTGGTGATACTGTCCTTCTTGAAAAGGATGCCCTGCTGGAAGGCTTTACATTAAGCGGACAGGATGCAAGTGTCAATTTCACCCTTTCAGCAGGAGAGGTTTATACAGTTGATATTCAGTCGGAAGGTGATGCTGTTCCGAAATATAAGCGAGTATCGCAGGCAGAAAGTGATTATCTGCGACAGGTGTTCGCAAGAATGGCTCCAGAGGAGAAGATTGAAAGCTGTACGAAAAAGATCTGCTATGAAATCAACCGCAACAAGTCTTTTGCAACTTCCGAGGTAGAGGCGTATGTCCGCAGAGTCATTGCCAATATGACAGAAGATGAACTTGCCGTAATTGAAACCTCGTTCGTAACATATGCAAGAAAAATCAAAGAGAAGATCGAAGCACTGCAAAACGCATACAGAGAAAACTTGTTTTATAAGTGGCTTGAGGTAGGTAAGATTGTATGTCAGGAGTATTATTCATTCCCGGATGTCATTACGCCGTCAGATGCAACAGATTCTGCACCGTTATCTCTCTATGAAGCAGAATGTGATGACATGAACAAGTTTGAAGCGGAATTGCGTGATGTGCTGGCAAGTACTGATAGTGTAGAATGGTGGCATCGAATTATTTCTCGAAAAGGCTTCCGCCTGAACGCATTCGGGAATCATTATCCTGATTTTATTGTAAAGATGAAATCAGGCAGAATTCTTCTTGTAGAATCCAAGGGGGACGACCGTGATAACAGCGATAGTAAATCAAAACTCAAGCTTGGCAAAGCATGGGCATCCAACGCTGGAAAAGCTTATCGCTATTTTATGGTGTTTGATGAGAATCCGATCGAGGGTGCGTATACAATTGCTGATTTTGCGGAGATGCTTAAGGGAATGTAATTCTTTATCATGATATGGAGGCTTTATGGATATTGAAACTATGGCAGTGACAGCAGTGGAAAGTATAGTCGCTAAAACTGATAACCTTGTTCCGAGAATTCCCAAAAGGGACAAGGATCCTTCTTGGGATGGTCATATTGAAGTTTATCATATCATAAAAAAGAATGGAAAAATAGTTTCTTCTCACAAAAAAGAAAACCTGATACTGAATGTTCCTGTTCAAGTAAAAGGACATGTTGCAAAGAATCTGAAAAAGAAAAAGGTGACGTTTTCTATGGAGATTGCAGATATAAGAAACTATTTATATGCAGGGGGTACAATCTTCTTTGTTGTTTACATGGATGAAGAAGCGGAAAAAAGTAAGATATACTATGTTGCTTTACTGCCCTATGATCTGAAGCGAATTCTTAAAAAATATGGTAACCAGAAGAAAAAGAGCATTGAGTTAAAGGAGTTCCCAACGAATAAGACGGAAATTTCTAACTTGTTATTATGTTTTGCACGAGATATGAATAAGCAAAAACCTGCGATTTCCTGCGATGCAGTAACTCTGGATGAACTCAAAGAATTTGGGAAAACGCCAGAAATTACATTTGGTTATTCTTTAATCCCACCGAATGATCAGATCCCTCTTGATTATATGCTCAATCACGGTGTGTATTTATATGCTAAACTATCTCATGGTTTGGAGCTACCCGTAGAGTACATTGAATCCATAGATGTGGTCGGAACAACAATTCAAGCCGACGTTTGTGTGAATGGAAAGCAATTTTATAAGCAATACAGCGTGGAACATAAAAAGGAAACCATTGAAATGCGCTTTGGTAAAAGCTGCATTCATATCGCTCGTCGGGAGAATCAGGAACAACAGCAGTTTTCATATAAGCCTACTGGAAATCTATCAGAACAGATACGAGATGAGGAGTTCTTCTTGGAAGCAATAGCTGCAGGAGGTTTTACAGTCAACGAGGTTTTCTGTCCGTTGCAAACATCTACCAAGGAATACGAACAGTTGCATATTCCTCAAACCCGTGAACATCTTGAATGGATGAGAAAGGTAAAAGAAACACTCGATAAACTGAGGGTGCATAAGGAACTCGATTGTTCGAAATTAACTGAAAAGGATGAGGATAATCTGCGAATGCTAGTTACTGCTGTTCTGGAAGGAAAAACCGTAAAATTAAGCAACACTAAAACTGGATTTCCTCGAATCTGCATTGCAAATTTGACGATTGTTCTATGTGTTATTTGCAGAGACGCAGAAAAACAGCTGTACAATGTCTATGATTTTAATGATCCACCCCTTAAGCTTTTCGATACTGGACCTAATGAGGCAAAGATGGAAACAACCCCGTATATCCTTCTGAAAAAAGATGATATACTGCAGTATAGTAATCTTGATTACGGCAACATGGTCAATTCTCTTAAATCGCTTCCATTGACTAATAATTATTCATCGAGAGTAGTAGCGTTGCTGTTAAATATGCTTTTAGCATATGATGAGGATAAGAAAAAAGATGCTATCCTGCTGAATGCTGCAATTGAAATCGCTGATTGGCTTAATAAAAATGATCCGAATTTGACGGACAACATCGGAACACTTAATTATCTTCAAGCGATAAAAAGAAAAAGATCATTGAAAAAAGAAGAAAGACAACAGCTACGTATGTTAGTCGAAAGTAAACTAGAGTATGAATCTACTTACGTTGGAGCTTATTTATTGCTGGATGATTTAGAGGCAGCTCAAGAGCATTATGAATGTATGGATGAGAAAGAGCGTGAATCTTTTCGGCATTTTCCTATTTACTATTTTTTTAAACAGGGTGATTTATCTGTAGAAATCAAATGATAATGATCAATCAGCAAGCAAGGAGGCGATATCATGACCGTCGATACCAAAGAACTCGTCACAACCATAGCTTATCTCATCGGCGTGAGAAAGCTCATCGTCGAGCAGTGCTTTGACGCTGAATGCCACAACACGCTGCAAAAGCTGTATGCCCACAAGGGTGCGACCATTATCCGCTATCTCTGCAAGCCGCGCACCACGCTGTTTCAGAAATTCAAGAAAACCGATACGGAAATGCGGTATAATCTCATGAATCTGGACAGGCTGGAATGGTACGACCACGACAACATCAAACAGCTTGCAAAATGGGGCATCAACGTCATCAAGCCGAATTACCGTGCTGAACAGTACATGCACGACCTCACCAAGCTCATCAGCGAGAACATCGACGCTTGCTCGGAACTGTTCTATGATTGGGTGAACTGGGCGTACATACGGGAGCTGTTCTGCATTCCGAAGTACACGAAAAAGGACGTGCTGAAAAAGGAATTTGAGAAGTACATGGCGAATATCGACAAATATCCGTTTCAAATGTATGTCCATTGGATTCCCGTTGACGCAGGCAGCATCCTTTACAGCGACGGCAAATTTCTCAGTGTGATCTACAAGCAACACGATGACCACTTTGACGATTACACGAAATACCGTGATGCTCACAGCGAAACGAAGAACAATATCTATGATTTTGTGAAGCAGAGCAACCGTACAGCACTTGTGGTTGACTGTGAGAATTCCGATGTGTACAAGCTGTACAGTGTCCTGCGAAATCTTGATGCGGACGAGCTGAACAAAATTGAGAAGATCTATCTGTATGATGATTACCACACGTCCATCGGCTGGGACTGGCTATATCAATTCACCAGTATTCCCGTGGAGCATGTAGAGGTGCAACGAGTGACCGACAGAAAGTCCCTTGTCGATATTATGATGACCGCCGGTGTCTGCAAGAGCTATTATGAGGACGGCATTGACTCGTTCATTCTCGTGTCCAGTGACTCTGACTACTGGGGGCTGATCTGTTCACTGCCGAAGTCTAAGTTCCTCGTCATGTATGAGTACGCTAAGTGCGGCTCTGCCATTAAGAACGCTCTCTCTGAGCATGGCATCTACTATTGCTCCATTGATGATTTCTGCTCTGGCAATGTGGAAGAATTCAAGAGAGCTGTGCTGTTTGATATTCTGGGAAAATACCTGCCGGATATTGTGTATCTTAACGGCAAAGAACTGGTGCAACAGATCTATGAGGAGGCGCGGATCACGGCATCGGATAAGGAGAAAGAGGCGTTCTTCCAGAGATATATCCGGACGCTGAGTCTGAAGTGTAATGCGGATGGATCGTTTGAGGTGATTTTAAGAAAGTAAGGATGGATAACCAAAATCAATCCAAATATAATTTTATTAATGAGGTGATCTATTATGAGTGAAAATAAGCTGATTGATATTGCGGGTGCAATAAAAGAAGTAAAAGATTTGAAATCAATAGATGAAGCAGATAAGACTTCTGCATTACTGGTACGCACAATACACGCTGCACTTTCGCCACTAGAAAAATGGGTGATTGAACGCGAATACAGTTTGAAAATGACAGAAAAGCTATTAGAAAGAAAACTTCAGAGTATTAATCCAGAAAACATAATAACTCCGCCAACTTATATAGCTGTGCCTGCTTTACAATCGATTTCATATTGCATGGATGATGAGTACCTACGTGACATGTATGCGGAACTATTGGCTCATGCTATGAATTCTGAGACTGTTGATAACGTACATCCAACTTATGTTGAGATAATAAAACAGATGTCACCATATGATGCACTCATATTCAAGAAGATTGTGAAAAAAGTTATTCAGCCGTGTATAAGCATTTCGTATAAAAACAAACTTACTAATTCAAGTTATCCGATTCAAGATCTGATAACTTTTGATGATTCTATATCACATCCATTTGTTCCAACTCAAATCGCACTTGAAAACCTTGAAAGATTGCGTCTCATTCAAATAGATCATAATTCCAAATTAGGAAATAGTAGTATTTATGAAAACCTTAAATCAAGTGCAGATAGTCTGGTGAAGGATTTCGTTAATGAAAACAATCACTTGAATTCTGCTGATTATGAAGTTGTTTATAACGAGTTTGTCATTGTTATCCGTGCGTTTGGACAGTTTTTTGCAAGAGTATGTTTGGGCGAAACTTTTGAAGGTATAAGATGAGGTGCAACATGGAGCAGAAAATGCTCGACAGAGCTACATACAAGAAAATCAAAGGCATGACACGTGAGGAAATGCAGAACTTCCTCACAAATTACTACAATAACGTCATGGAAGATGTAAATGCTCCGACGCTTGATCTTGGTGAGCTGAGAACAGAACTCGGTAGTATCAAGGGTGTGGGTGAGAAGCGGCTGGATGAGATTATGGCGGTGATTGAAAAGCATTTAGGGGTGTAAGCTATTATGAAAAGGGTTATTGTAAAATCTGTTTTTGACGCATTTGAATATGTGATGAATCATTTTTATCCTAATGGACAAGAAGAAATGGCTGTGCTGACGGATACCTATGCAGTGATTTCTATTCAGGATACGCATACAGACGGATTTGGATTTCAGTTTCATCAGAGTAAATACTGCAAGGATGTGCTGACGTTGTATTTTGATGATACAATCAAGAAAATTGAGGGTGCTGTACTGTTCAGTGATGAGCAGGCTGATCAGATTATTGATTTTATATTGAAGAATAAAAGCGTGGATACGCTGTTGGTGCATTGCTATGGAGGACAGTCACGTTCCAGAGCTGTTGGTGCATTTGCAGTGAATATGCTCGGTGGAGACCACTCTCGCTACTTTGAAACTGGACATCCGAATGAGTATGTGTATGAGGTGCTTGAAGCGGCGTGGGTTCGTTATCAGCTGCTTAATATGTGATAAGGAGAAAAATGTGATAAGGAGAAAAATATATGAATAATGACTTTGATATCAGGGATGGTATCTTGTATAAGTACACAGGAAATAGTGAAACTGTGGTGATCCCCGATTCTGTTCATAGAATCTACGAGAAAGCGTTCCGACATTGTGCTGTAATAACAAGTGTAGAAGTGCCTGATTCTGTAACATGGATTGAATGGGGAGCCTTCTCCTTTTGTGAAAATCTTGAATGTATTAAGCTGCCTTCGACATTGAAATTCATATCAGTGTCGGCAATAGAGGGCTGTACGAAATTAAGAGAAATTATAATGGAAGATAATGAAAACTACTATATTAGTGACAACAAAATTATAAGCAAAAGTGATGAAAGCTATGTCGTTTCACCAAGTATATAAAAGTGAAAATAATGCAAGACATTGAGGCAATTACGCCGAATAAGTACATCAATTTGCGGTGTCAGACATCAATTGTCAGGAGTGTGTAAATAATGCTGTTGAATCCGGAAAACTTTGAATATTCACGTTTTAATCAGAAACGCAGTGATGGTAATGAATACGGTGAGTCAGGTCCATTGTACTTAGCAAAGGATTGTTACGAAAATAAACTGATTGTGAAACAGATGAATGCTATGGATGCAGCCAATGAATATCTTGCCTGTTCTATGGCACAACTGCTTGGCATTAACACACCGAGGGCGTGGCTATTCAGCAGTCATAAACAAATAAAACGCATTTCATTCAGACATTCTGTAGGTATCGAATTCCTTGAGGACTTTGTACTCGCCACAAAAGAAGATCTAATTCAATTACCAAACGAAGTGGCAAGGTGTATTATACTGAATCTGCTGGTTAATCAGGAAGATGGTATGTCATTCAGTGTTCATGGCAACAGAATATATACATATGACTTCGGAAGTGCTTTTGGTATGGGGATTAATTTTCAAGATGGTTTCCTGAAAGAAATGAAATCACCAACACAAGAAATGTCACAGTTTCTGACGAAAAGAGTAAATGGCTTTCGCCGATATCTATACGATGCTATAAGTGTGCTGAAAAAGTCTGATATTCCCATGGACGTTATGGAAGTCGAATATGCAGATGTTCGTGAGAGATTCCTATCACTTATGGAACAGAATGCATTTGAATCCGTACTTGAAGATATCAGTGTGCTTTATCCAAAGGCAGTTGTCAATTATTATCGTATGCTGCTGCAAGAAACAGCTTGCGTTCTAAAGGACAAGATCAATATAAAACCGCCGGATCTGTCGCTTATCGAACAAATGAGGAAAATTGCTGATCTTATTGCCAATGGTAGGGTTAAAGAATACCGTGAATACTGTAAAGAAAACATGGAAGAAGTGCCCTCATTAGCTCAGGCAGTTGAAGGAATGAACTATTTGATTGAAAAGTTTCCAAGTGGATTAAAGGAAAAATATAATATGGAGCTCTATTCTATCACAAATCAATTGCTTGATCTCAAGAACGGTCATTATTATGAGCGAATACAATCAAGAGGTATTCCACGAATAACAACTATTGGTGAGAGACTGCAGGCTATAATTGCTGATTTATATGTGAAAATAGCAGAATATCGACCAAGAGCATATGAAGAAATCAGAAAGTACAGTGGCAGCATAAACCAAGATTATATACCAGAATAATAAGAATCCCATCAACGGAGTGCGAACTCCGCTGATGGGATTTTTTTGACGGTCATTTTACGTTATGAGGATATGGTTCTTTTTGATCTGTTATTCCTAGCAAGTAGTCAGTACTGGTGTGATAGTATTCTGCAAGAAAAATCAAAGATTCAAGTGGGATTTCTGTTGTGTGTGAT
>JAZNUR010000076.1:0-3146 GCA_045592405.1 Oscillospiraceae bacterium | reverse complement strand
ATCAGAGTTTTCTCAAGAGATGAGAAGAAGCAGGACGATATGCGTCACGAGTTTCAGGCGAAAATGCCCGAGGTAAGCGACAAGATCAAATTTTTCATCGGTGATGTCCGTGACCTTGCAAGCGTCAAAAACGCCATGCATGGCGTGGACTATATATTCCATGCAGCGGCACTCAAGCAGGTGCCGTCGTGCGAATTTTTCCCGATGGAAGCGGTAAAAACCAATGTCATCGGTACGGACAATGTACTGACCGCTGCAATTGATGCAGGGGTGAAGTCCGTGATCTGCCTTTCCACGGACAAGGCAGCATATCCCGTAAATGCAATGGGAACCTCCAAGGCAATGATGGAAAAGGTCATCGTTGCCAAATCCAGAACGGTATCGCCGGAAAAGACCAAAATCTGCTGCACACGTTACGGCAACGTAATGTGCAGCCGTGGCAGTGTGATTCCGCTGTGGATCGAGCAGATCAAGGCGGGCAAGCCGATTACGATTACAGACCCGAACATGACACGCTTCATCATGTCACTTGATGAGGCAGTCGATCTGGTTCTCTTTGCCTTTGAGCATGGTACAAGCGGTGATATTCTCGTACAAAAAGCCCCTGCCTGCACGATCGGCGTGCTTGCACAGGCGGTGAAGGAGCTTTTTGAATCCGAGGATGAAATCAAGATCATCGGTATCCGTCACGGCGAGAAGATGTACGAAACGCTCCTCACAAATGAAGAATGCTCAAATGCAACGGATATGGGAGAATTTTATCGTGTTCCCTGTGATAAGCGGGATCTCAATTATGATAAGTACTTCAAGGACGGGGATGTAGAAAGAAATCCTCTCACTGAATTCAATTCAAGTAATACAGAACTTCTTGATGTCCGGCAGGTTAAGGAAAAGCTCCTGACACTGCAGTATATTCGTGATGAGCTTGAAGCGTGGAGGAACAGAGCATGAATATTTTGATTACCGGTGCAAAGGGTTTTGTAGGAAAAAATCTTGTTTGTGCACTTGAGAACATCAAGGACGGCAAGGATAAGACGCATCCTGAGCTTGAGATCGGAGAAATTTTCTGTTACGATGTTGATACCGAAAAACAGCTTTTGGACGAGTATTGTGCAAAAGCGGATTTCGTTTTCAATCTGGCGGGAGTCAATCGTCCGAAAGAACAGAGCGAGTTCATGGAGGGAAATTTCGGATTCGCCTCCACCCTCTTGGATACGCTGAAAAAATATGAAAACAAGTGCCCTGTGATGATTTCATCCTCAACACAGGCACTTCTTGACAACCCCTACGGTCATTCCAAAAAGGCCGGGGAGGATCTGTTGTTTGCCTATGCGGCAGAAACAGGTGCAAAGGTTCTTGTGTACCGTCTGCCGAATCTCTTCGGCAAGTGGTGCAGACCGAATTACAATTCCGCAATTGCAACATTTTGCAATAATATCGCCAACGATCTGCCCATTCAGGTGAATGATCCCACGGTAAAGATGACGCTTGTGTACATCGACGATCTCATCGACGAAATGCTCAGAGCATTGTCGGGCGGCGAAAACCATGAGGGGGATTACTGCAAGGTTCCTGTGTATCATGAAACAACACTTGGTTATATTGCGGATACCATCCGGAGCTTTCCTGAAATCCGTGCAAGTCTCGGAGTGCCGAGCTTTGCCGATGCACTTGTATCAAAGCTTTACAGCACATTCCTCAGCTACTTGCCTGCGGATAAATTCATCTACGATCTGAAGATGAACTGTGACAACAGAGGTTCATTTACGGAAATCATCAGAACCGCCGACAGAGGGCAGTTCAGCGTGAATATTTCAAAGCCCGGTATTACCAAGGGCAATCACTGGCATCATTCCAAGAATGAGAAATTTGTAGTTGTCAAGGGTGAGGGATTGATTCAGCTCCGTAAAATCGGCAAAAACGAGAACGGCGAAGATTATCCCGTGGTAGAGTTCAGAGTAAGCGGAGAGAAGATTCAGGTCGTTGAAATGATACCCGGATACACACATAATATCATCAATCTGTCCGAAACCGAGGATCTGGTGACCTTTATGTGGGCAAACGAGTGCTTCAATCCGCAGAAGCCCGATACATTCTTTGAGGTGGTAGAATAATGGAGATCAGAACAGATTATTCCGATATACAGTTTGCTGACAATGGAAAATTAAAGCTGCTGATCATCGTAGGTACAAGACCGGAGATCATCCGTCTTGCAGCGGTGATCAACAAGTGCAGGGAATATTTTGACTGCATTCTTGCCCATACCGGACAGAATTACGATTATAACCTCAACGGTGTGTTTTTCCACGATTTAAAGCTGAAGAATCCCGAAGTCTATATGGATGCGGTCGGTGATGATCTGGGAGCTACCGTTGGAAACATCATCAACTGTTCGTACAAGCTCATGTCGCAGATCAAACCCGATGCCATGCTGATTCTGGGGGATACCAATTCCTGCCTTTCGGCAATTGCGGCAAAACGTCTGCACATTCCGATTTTCCATATGGAAGCAGGAAACCGCTGTAAGGATGAATGCCTGCCGGAGGAAACAAACCGCCGGATCGTTGACATTATTTCCGATGTGAACATGGCATATTCTGAGCACGCACGTCGCTATCTTGCAGACTGCGGACTGCCGAAGGAGAGAACCTATGTGACAGGCTCGCCGATGGCTGAGGTGTTAAGAAATAATCTTGGAGAGATTGAAGCGTCCGACATTCACAGCAGACTGGGACTGGAAAAGGGGAAATATATTCTGCTTTCCGCACATCGTGAGGAAAATATTGACACGGAAAAGAATTTCCTGTCTCTTTTCAATGCGATCAATAAAATGGCGGAAAAGTACGATATGCCGATACTTTATTCCTGCCATCCCCGTTCCAAGAAGCGTCTTGTGGAAAGCGGCTTTGTACTTGACAAGAGAGTGATTCAGCATGAACCGCTGGGATTCCACGATTACAACTGTCTGCAGATGAATGCGTTTGCGGTGGTTTCCGACAGCGGAACATTACCCGAAGAAAGCAGCTTTTTCACAAGTATCGGAAAGCCGTTCCCTGCAATATGCATCAGAACCTCCACAGAGCGTCCTGAGGCACTCGACAAAGCTTGCTTTATCCTTGCAGGCATTGATGAAAAGTCGCTTCTGC
>JAZNUR010000075.1:0-10413 GCA_045592405.1 Oscillospiraceae bacterium | reverse complement strand
GCGCCAGAGTGCAGATGCTCTGCATGAGCGGTGCCATCCGCAGGCGGCTGCAGGACATCGGGCTGATTGCCGGAACAACGGTTCGCTGCCTGCAGAAAAGCCCCTCCGGCGATCCTGCGGCGTACTGTATCCGTGGTGCGGTCATTGCTCTGCGGAACTGCGACGCCAAGGGAATCCAAGTGCATGAATAGAAAATCCGGAGGGGACGTGTTTCCCCTCCGGATTTGTTGCGTTTGCACGAAAACAATTCTGTGAATTTGTGCATTCATCCAAAATGCAAAGCAAACTTGGCAAAACGCTTGACAAGTGAACTTGGCAATGCTATAATGAGAACATAGAGAACGCCAAGCGAACTTGGCACACAGAATTGGAGGACATGAACATGACAAAGGACGAAATTTTAGCAAAGAGCAGACAGGAGAACAAAAATCAGGATCTGGTAGCAAACGAGGCTGCCGCAAAGGCAGTGAATGCTGCGATGACAGCGGCAATTGTGCTGGGGACAGTGCTGTTTTTGGTGCAGATCATCTGCGGTGGCGGAGCAAATCTGGCACTGTGGGCAGTTGACGTTTTTTTTATAGCAGTGTACTATCTGGTGATGTTCTGCAAAATGCGTTCGCGAATGTACCTATTGATCGCAGTGCTTTGCAGCATCATGACGCTGCTGCTTTCCACAGCACACATCACAACAGTGGTGAACGGCGGTGCTGCACTTTGGTCGGACGAACAGATGGCAGAGGTCGTTGAAGTGGAGGAATCGTGATGGATGATGCACTGATACTGAAAAACCGCCTGAAGGAGGTTCGGACGGAGAAGAAAATTTCACAGGCGGAGCTTGCAAAAATGGTGGGTGTATCCCGAAACACCATCAGTTCCATTGAAACCGGACAGTACCAGCCGACGGCAAAGCTCGCACTGATCCTGTGCATTGCACTGGATATGAAGTTTGAGGAACTGTTTTATTTTTAGTCAGAACAACAGCCCCGCCTTCGGAAAAGGCGGGGCTGTTGTCATTGTTCCAATGCGGGAAACTGCAAATTTTCCGAGATTGCATAATTACTGAACCGTTCATCCCCCGTCACGTCTGCGATCACCTGCACGAAGGACGGCAGGATCACGGGCGTGTCGATGGAGGGCAGTTCAATTTCCAGCGTGGCAAGGGTTTCGCTGAAGGCGTACACATCCAGCTCAAACAACTGTTTTCGGAAGCGGAAGCAGTAGCGAATCTTGCGGACGGTCTGTTTATCGGGGTGGGCTTCCTGGAGCAGTGCATGGTACTGCTCGGGGGTGATCTCCTCCTCGATTTCGATGCGTTCGCCGAATCCCACGGATTTCTTCTTCGTAAGCACGAAATGCCACCCGTCTTGGGGATTTCCACGCTTTCGGACACGACGGCACATATCGTCCGCATCCGTCAGATAGGTCTGTTCGATCTGCGTTGCCGTGCAGTCGGGAATCAGCGAGAGCTTTACCCTGTCAGGCATTGCGATCAGATACTTTCGTTCGATTTCCATCGGCATATCGCCGTTTTTTGTATTGCTCATGGGTTATTTGCCTTTCTGGTCGGTCTTGCTCTGGAATTTCTCCGCAAACACCACAAAACGCTTGTGCGTGCCGCTGCCGATCTCTCCGACCTCGTCGAATGCACGGACATTGAGGGAAATTTCCCGTCCGCTGACAGCCGTGATTTCCGCTTCTGCGGTCACTTTCATTTCCTGCGGCGTTGCCGAAATATGGTCAATGCAAAGCTGTGTACCGACGGTGGTTTCGCCATCCTCCAGAAACGGTGCAACGGCATTGCAGGCAGCTTCCTCCATCAGGGCAGCCATCATGGGCGTTGCAAATACTTTCAGTGAACCGCTGCCTACGGAAACAGCAAGCTTGTCGGCTGTTGCCGTTGCTTCGGCGGATGCGGTAAAGCCAATGGTCATATCCTTCATGGGTGTTCCTCCTGTATATCGTTTAGAATGCGGCGGCTGTTTATGCGGTGAGTGATGCCGTTAAGGGATAATGCGTACATAATTGCACTCCCCCACGGGTGGGGCTACGCCCCTTCACCCTGTTTAAGATGGTGACATTGTACCCGCATATTCTATTTCAGCAGTCCCTCCGTCTTTGCAGCGGCGATGATCTCCTCGGCAAGTCTGCCGATCTGCTCGCTGCCTGCAAAAATCGAGGGGAAATTGCGTGTTCTGACTTGTTCCTCGGAAATTCCGTGGTTTTTCCACGAAAGCCCGCCCTTATAGTAATTGAGCAGCATCGGCTGGATGCGGTCAAGGGAGCCTGCAAACTTCGCTTCCGGCGTTTCCTTCGCCTCAAATTCCTCCCAAAGGCTGCGGTATTCCGCCGCCTGCTCCTCGGGGAGAATGGCAAACAGGCGGTCTGCGGCTTTCAGCTCACGCTCCGCCTTGTCCGCATTGCCCTTTGCGTCATAGAAGAAGGTGTCGCCTGCGTCGATTTCTACAACGTCGTGCACAAGCACCATTTTCATGACACGCAGCACATCCACAGGCTCGTTTGCATATTCCGCAAGCAGTACCGCCATAATTGCCAGATGAAAGCTGTGTTCGGCGTCGTTTTCATGTCTGTCCTCATGCAGGACATAGCTCTGACGGTAGACGTTCTTGAGCTTGTCCAGCTCCAGAATGAATTCGATCTGCTTTGCAAAACGTTCGTTGTTCATGGTTTGCTCCTTTCCTGCTATGAGATCAGTCCCATCTCCTGTTTTTCACGGAGAATGCGTGTGACGCTCTCGTCAATGCGGCTTTCGGGGATTCTGCCGCTTTCCACGGCACTGCAAACGCCGTCCACGGCTTCCCCGACATTCTGCGGCATGAGAATCATGTCCATACCTGCTTCGATCGCCAGAATGGACGCTTCGGACGAAGAATAGGTTCCCGAAATGGTGTTCATGATATGGGAATCAGTGATGGCAATGCCCTCAAATCCGAGTTCCTGCCGCAGATATTTCGTCACAACAGTGTGGGAAAGATCCGACGGAAGCTCGTCTTCCGCACAGGTCATGATCTGGTGGCCTACCATTACAAAATCCGCCCCTGCTGCAATTCCTTCCGCAAACGGAATGAATTCCGCTTCACGCAGCTGTGCAAGGCTGCGGTCGATCACAACGTGTGTGTCATCGTGGGAATTGCCGTCCTCCGCACCGAGTCCCGGAAAGTGCTTGAGCGTCGCTGAAACTCCCGCATCCTGCAAACCTCTCACAACGCCGGAAACCATGTTCGCCACGACCTGCGGATCGTCACTGAAAATGCGGTCGCCCAGCTCGTTCCCGTCGCACAGATCCACATCAGCAACGGGGGCAAAATCCACATTGAAACCCAGTGCACCGATATCCGTGCCGATCGTCTGTCCGATTTCGTAAGCTTCCTGTGCGTCATTGCGTTTGCCGTAATGTGCCATATTCCGAAAACTTGTCGTGCCGAGTGCCTTCGCAGCACGGGCAACCGTACCGCCCTCCTCATCGACTGCCAGAAACAGCCCGATGCCGCTCAGTTCCTTGGAGAAATTCTGTGTTCCCGAAAGGAGTGCGGTGGTCTGTTCGACGCTTTCGAGGTTCTGGGCAAAATAGATGATGCCGCCGACGGGGAAATTTCGCAGTGCACTTTCCGTCATGCTTCCTGCAACGGTCGCACATCCCACGCCTGTGAGCTGTTCGGGGGTGACCATAAAGAGCTGCCAGACCTTTTCCTCCAGCGTCATCGAAGCGAGAATTTCCGAAATTCCGTCCGTTTCCGCCGAGGAAGTCGGAGTTTGGATTTCAATCGGGTAGGTCGGCTGTTCAGGAATTGTAACAGTTGGCTGTGCTTCGGGCTTTGTGCATCCGCAGAGGATAACTGACAGCAGGATGACCGGCAATCGTTTGATTCTCTTCATTTTTATTCTCCTGTGGTTTTTCATACTGCACTTCAATGTGCGGGGGAAACCCAAAGGGAAGGGGGACTCTTTCCCCCTTCCCTTTCGTTTTCCCCCACTCCCCCTTCCCGATCCCAACCCCTTTGATGAGTGGAATCGGAAGTAATTGGGGGCTTTGCAAGCGGCGGAGCACCGCCGCTTGCAGGGTTTCATTTTCTGTCAAATTTACTGCACCTAAGCCGCCTTGTGCGGCGGTCTGTTAATCGAAAACAGCTTTGCACTGCTTGCCGCAGGCAAAGTGCATTGCGTTCGGGGATGCAAGGGCATTTCCTGACAGGCAATCTCGCCTGTGCGGGCTCCGCACTTAATAAGCCTTGCCCCAGAGAACCATGTGCTGTGCGGGTTTTCCGCAGCAAACACACTTGTCGGAGATCTTTTTCTGTGCAAAGGGGATACATCTGGAACCTGCACCTGTCTGTGCCTTTACCTCATCCTCGCAGGCTTCGTCGCCGCACCACATTGCCTCAACAAAGCCGTCACCCTTTTCTTCGAGAGCCTTGTTGATCTCGTCAATGCTTGTGCACTGGTAGGTCTTGTTCTCACGGTTTTCGAGTGCCTTTTGGAACATACCGTCACGCACCTCGGTGAGCTTCTGTGCAATGACTGCTTCCAGCTCGTCAAGGGAAACAAAGGTCTTTTCACGGTTGTGACGAGTTACAACAACACACTGGTTTGCCTCGATGTCCTTCGGGCCGATCTCCACACGAACCGGAACACCCTTCATTTCGTACTCGGCAAACTTCCAGCCGGGGGAATTATCCGTATCATCGAGCTTCACACGGATACCAGCCTTTGCAAGGCGATCCTTCAGCTCATTTGCCTTGTCCAGAACGCCTTCCTTGTGCATTGCAATCGGGACGATCACTGCCTGAATGGGAGCTACCGCAGGCGGCAGAACCAGACCGTTGTCGTCGCCGTGCGTCATGATGATCGCACCGATGAGTCTTGTGGTCACGCCCCAGCTTGTCTGGTGCGGATGTACTCTCTTGTTTTCCTTGTCGGTGTATTCGATTTCAAATGCCTTGGCAAAGCCGTCGCCAAAATAGTGGGAGGTGCCTGCCTGCAGTGCCTTGCCGTCATGCATCAGTGCTTCGATGGCATAGGTGGAAACTGCACCTGCAAACTTGTCGGATTCGGTCTTTTTGCCCTGTACAACGGGCATTGCGAGGGATTCCTCACAGAATTTGGTATATACATTGAGCATACGCTCGGTTTCTTCAATTGCCTCCTCAGCGGTTGCGTGGATGGTATGTCCCTCCTGCCACAGGAATTCACGGGAACGCAGGAACGGACGAGTGGTCTTTTCCCATCTGACAACGGAAACCCACTGGTTGTAGAGCTTCGGGAGATCTCTGTAGGAATGCACGATGTTTGCATAGTGTTCGCAGAACAGTGTTTCGGAGGTCGGACGCACACAGAGCTTTTCCTCCAGCTTGTCATGACCGCCGTGTGTTACCCATGCAACCTCGGGTGCAAAGCCCTCAACATGGTCCTTTTCCTTCTGAAGCAGGCTTTCGGGAATGAACATGGGCATATTCACGTTCTCGTGACCTGTTGCCTTGAACATACCGTCCAGAATTCGCTGGATGTTCTCCCAGATGGCATAGCCATAGGGACGGATGACCATGCAGCCCTTGATGCTTGTGTAGGCGATCAGCTCTGCTTTTTTGCAGATGTCGGTGTACCACTGTGCAAAATCCACATCCATGGAAGTGATGGCATCCACCATTTTCTTGTCGTTCTTTGCCATGATTTTCGTATCCTTTCAAATAAAAATTATTGATCTTCAGGAGTTTCCGTTTGTTCCGTCTGTTCGGACTTTGCCGGCTTCTTCGGCGGCAGCTCATAAATGGAACGCACGGAATAGGTTTCGTCACGGGTGGGAGAATGATTCTCACGGTATCGGGCAATCCAGCCGTCCACTTTTTTTGCCATCCACGGTGTCAGCACGGCAAGTGCAAAAATTGCCGCAAATACGCCGAGCGTCGTGAGTGCAAACTCGACGATCTGACTTGTGCTGATGGTTTCGTCCATGACATCGCCTCCTTTCTGATAGTCCACTCTATATTATACCAAATTTCGCAGCGTTTTGCAAGGGGTATGGGGAATTTTTTCAAAGGTGATCTGCGGCTTGACAAATCCCATCGCATCCGATAAAATAAATCTGCTGCATATGGAAAAATAATTGACAGAATTCTGTTGCACTTTGCGACGATGCACCGTATGTATGAGTGAGAACTGATATGCATGGGTGCTTATCAAACAGGAAAGGAGGGACGCCATGACGGACAGCGAGCTGAGGGACTGCATCCGCAAGTCAAAGGAATCGGGCTGCAGAGCATTGTTGGATACCTATTTTCACTATGTCTATGCCATCGTTTATCATATTCTTCGGGACTGTGCCGCAAGGGAGGATGTGGAGGAATGCGTCATGGATGTATTTATGGACGTGATGCGGCATTTCGACACAGAACACGGGGGTTCCCTCAAGGCTTATATCGGTACGACAGCCAAGCGGAAGGCGATCGACAGATACCGCACGATGATTTCCGACGGCAGACACACGGTATCGCTGGAAAGCGATCAGCTCTGTGCTTTGCAGGACGAGCAGACAGTGGAGCATACCGTGGAAAGCACGGAGCAAAGCCGCATCCTGCTTGCCTGTATACGGGAACTCGGAGAGCCTGACGCATCCATCCTCATTCAGAAGTATTTCTACGACAGGAATGCAAGGGAAATTTCCCGAATACTGGGAATTTCTGCCGCCGCAGTGAGAATGCGGTGTTCCCGTGCCATGAAACGACTGAAATCATTATTATCCGAAAAAGGGATCACATTATAAAATTGCAGAAGGAGGCATATCTATGAAAAATTCTGAAAAGAAACTGAGAAATATGCTGCATCATGCAGATATGGATACGGTTGAACAGATTGCAGAGCAGTGTCCTGCGGCGGAAGATGCAGCGAAGGAACGCATTTTCAGCGAAATTCTTGCAAGAAATACCAACGGCGGTGCTGCCGAAGCTGCGGCACAGTCCGTAACCGTAATACACAGAAAATTCCACCGCAGCATCTGGGCTGCTGCTGCGTGCCTGCTGCTCTGCTGCGGTGTGATCGGGGGGCTTTCTCTGAGCCGCCCGCTGCTGACGGAGCAGCAGAAACCGCAGGAAATTACAAAACCGGCAGCGGAGGTGGAAACCGACCGTGCAAGTGCAGAGCTTCCCGAAGAAACGCAGAATGCGGAGCATTCCGCAGAGTCTGCCGATCCGAACGCACGGGAAACAGAACCTGTACAGGATGCAACGGAGCTTGAACAGATGCAGCAGCCTGTCCAGAATGCTACAGAGGCGACCGATGTGGAACAGCAGATGGAAAGCACGCAGACGGAACCGCCCGTGGAAATGAAAAATCCCATTGCGGACGATGACTATACATTTTCCTACAGAACGCTGTCTGCGGATTATCATACGGATGACGGGCAGCTCATTCCTGCCGGCTCGGTTGCAGTCAGCGTATCCGTTTCAAAGAATACGGGATTTGACTGCGGGATGCTGCATCTGAAATTGTCAGGCAGCCATCCGATCCACACCGACAGCAGCGGCACGTTGATTATGGAAAAGGGAAAGATGCTCAGGAAAGCTCTGATTTCCGGTGCGGAGGGTGGAAACGAGCTTTACATTGCAATTGCAGCCCCCGACCTCATCACAACAAGCGGCGAACTTTTCACATTTTTTGTGGAGGGTACGGATTCGGATTTTGTCACTGAATATTCTGCAAAACACGAGATCACGCCGGATATTTTCCAGATCAATAAGACTGAGCACAGTGACAAAAGCTGGCAGGACACACCGGACGGTCCTATATATACCACATGGCATTATCTTTGCGGCGATGCGGATGATAATGGAACGCTCAATTTAGCGGATTCCGTATATATTCTCAGGACTTGTTCTAACAACAGGGTACCCAATAACGAGCTGAGCGTCAGTGAGATCGACGATGATGCAGAAACATGGAAGAAGTACTTCCCGACCGCAAGATCCGCTGAATGTGCGGATGCAAACAGAAATACTTATATCACGATTCAGGACGCAAAAGAAGTACTTGATTATCTGGTGATTTGTGAAGCCGGCAAAAAGGACGCATATAAAGGCATGATAGGCTTTACAGCAGCTGATATGATTATCATTGATTGAGGGTATTGAAAAATTACCGAATCTATTGTTCATCGCCAAGAATCAGAAACTGAAAGCTGCACCAAACGGTGCAGCTTTTTTGAAAATATAATGTTCAGCGTTTGAGGCTGCTGCATCAGGAATGCAGCAATCTGCGTTTGAACACGGCGAGATCGAAGGCGTTCACATCGCCGTCTCCGTTGACATCCATCGGTTTCAGCAGCTTTTCGGGCAGCTTGAGTCTGCCGAGCATGAATTTCTGCATCACAATGATATCTACGATATTCGTAACGCCCTCCCCCGTCAGATCGACGGAGAGCTGTTCCGGATCGTCGGCTGGGGCACTTTCAAAATGGATGACGGCATTGGCGAGGGCTTCGTTGTCGGAATCAATCGTGACCGCATCCCACTGTTCCTGCGTGCCTGCAAAATACACATCCGTCAGTACGGCGTTGCCGAACGCATTGCTGCCGATCTCCGCCAGACTTGCGGGGAGGTGGATCTGCGAAAGCACGGTGTTCTCTGCAAAGCATTTTTCGGCAAGTGCAGCCGTATTCTCCGGAATCGTGTAGCTTTCTGCGTTTTTCCCGTTGGGATACTTGACCAGCGTGCTGTGATTTACGCCGTTGCGGCAGTCGAACAGCACGCCGTCAAAGGAACGGTATAGGCTGTATTCACCGGCGACAAAGATATTTTCAAGCTGGGGTGTGTTGGAAAACGACTCCGACCGGACATCCTGTATCTGCTCGGGCAGGGTGATCTCACGCAGATGAGCAGAATGAAATGCCATGGATGCAATGGAATACACCTGATCGGGAATGGTAAAGCTCTCGTCCGCACGCCCTGCGGGATATTTCAGAAGATTGCAGCGGTCTGCGTGACTGTCATACAGAATTCCGTCCTCCGCATAATATCTTTCGTTGTCCTGTGCAACCTGAAATTCCTCCAGGGCTTCACACCAGAGAAAGGAATCGGGATCAATGATTTTGATGCCTGCACCGATATTCACCCGCTTTAGATTCGTGCACTCACTGAAGCGGAATGCAATGTGCTGCAGCTCACCGTCCAGCGTCAGTTCCGAAATCGCCGCATTGCTGTTAAAAGAGGATGAGAGTTCCTGCGTTTCGATCACCAGATGCACATCCTCGCAGCCGTTGAGGAAACCGTGGGAAACATCCTTCACATTTGCACCGAGCGTCAGGTGCTTCAGCGAGGTGTTTCTGAACAGATCATAAGGCAGATCTGCACTTGTATTGTAGACAACAGTTTCCAGATCGCTGCATGAACCAAAGGTGTTGAACGCCACCTCCGTGACGGGCATACCGTCGATTTCGGGCGGAATTTCTGCTGAGATCGCTTCCATATCACAAGCAATGATCTTCAGCGAATCCAGTTTGATCTCATAGGTCAGCGGCCCGTAATGTCCGAATCTCTGCTCCGTACCCTCCGCTGCGGTTTCATACGCCGAAAGCACCGTGAGCATCGGAGCTGTCGGAATTATCGTGGAAAGCAGCATTGCCGTACAGGTCATCGCTGCAAAAATTCTGCTGTGTATCATAAGAACTTCCTCCGAATCGTATTTTTCTATATTATAGCATTTATCATTCTATTTTTCAAGTTGTTTTGAAACTGCGGCAAAATTTGCTTCATCCCGGCGGTTGGCAGAAGTGGTATTTATGTGTAATTTTCGTGTGAAATGATGCGTAACCCTTGACAATATTGCGTCGAATATGGTATAATTTTATCGTTGAAATTTTATAAAGGAGTTTTCTCACATGAAGGTACATAAGATATATAATCCTGAGATGGAGTGTATGGACATCGAGCAGCGTCGTGAGCTGCAGGGCAAGCGTCTGCGTGAAACCGTGGAACACGTTTACAAGAACGTACCACTCTATCGTGAGCGTATGGATGCAAAGGGTGTCAAGCCCGAGGATATCAAGACGGTGGACGACATCCGTCTGCTGCCCTTTACGGAAAAGACCGATCTGAGAGATACCTTCCCCTTTGGTCTGTTCGCTGTACCGAATGAGGAGATCGTTCGTATTCAGGGTTCTTCCGGTACGACGGGTAAGCCCATCGTTTCCGGTTATACAAAGGAAGACGTGGACGTATGGACGGAAATGGTAGCACGTTCCATGACGGCTGTCGGTGCCGGTAAGGATGATGTGGTGCAGGTTTGCTACGGCTACGGTCTGTTCACAGGCGGTCTGGGTGCCCATCAGGGTGCAAATGAGATCGGTGCTATGGTAATTCCGATGTCCAGCGGCAACACACAGCGTCAGATCATGATGATGCGTGAGCT
>JAZNUR010000074.1:0-3661 GCA_045592405.1 Oscillospiraceae bacterium | reverse complement strand
TTGCAGAGCCTCCCGTACGGGCGGCATCCCCATCAGGCATAAAATTGATTTGCGTGTAGAGAAGTACCCTTTACCACAAGCAGGGGCACAGGGGAGAGTATCACAGCCCCGCCGCAGGCGGGGCTGTGTTTATCGGTTACTTTTCTTCGGCAGCACGTTTAATGGCAGCCTTATTTTCATACATACGTTCATCTGCACGATGGAATACATCTTGATACACTGTATCCTCCTCCGGAATGAATTCCGCTATACCCAGTGCGATGGATACCGGCAGTTTATGTTCCCCAACGGTAATAGAAGCTCCCGAAAGGCTCTCTGTGAATTTCTTTGCCAGATGTTCACGTTTTTTGTAGTCACCCCGTTCGAGAATGACAGCGAATTCGTCACCGCCGATGCGATATACCGGACTGTGCTTGAAGATCCGGCAGATCAATCTGCAGCATTCCTGAATCAGGAGGTTACCGGCTTCGTGTCCATAGTTGTCATTGGTTTTCTTGAGGAAGTTAATGTCAAGAACTGCAATTGCAAATTCCGCAGATTTTGCGGAAATATTTGCTTCGATCGTTTTCACTGCTTCCTGATACGCAGTTGCATTCTTGACGCCCGTCAGCGAATCACGGAAAGCCAGTCCGTTGATGTGCGTCATTTGCTCATACAGGTGTTCTCCTGCATTGCGGAAGCTTTCTGAAAGGACGGCGAGTTCATCATTGGCGTGCTTGCTGGTGTTGAACAGGAATTCACCTTCCTTCATTCGCTGGGCAGCAACCGTCAGTTCCCGCAGACGACCGATCAGCCGCTTGGTCAGCACAATGGTAATGATAATGAATGCTGCTGCAATGATGGCACAAAGCAGAATGATTTCGACGGCAAGACTGTCACGATCGTGATACACTTCGGATCTGGCGACGGTGACAACAAAGTGCATACCGTTTTCCAGCTGTACATCATGCTCCAGTGTATTCTTTCCGACGGCAGGCTTGGAAGTTCCGACAGGAAGTTCCTTATGATAGATGATGGTGTTGTTGTCGTCCATGAGATAGGCATATCCTGTCTCATAGACTTCGACCGCATCCACTTTATTAAGAATCATAGCGAAATCAACATCCATTCCCAGAACCCCCACAAGTTTGTTTTCGACGTACAGGGGGAACACATAGGAAATCATGTAGCAGTCGTTGATGCGGTTCTGATACGGCATGACCCATGTAGGACCGCCCTTTTCTATGGGGAGATAATACCATCCTACATTTTCTGTGTCCGAAGGATCATATGCAAGAATATCTATAGGGGGGAGTCCGTAGAACTCCCCGCTTTCTTCATCCCAAGTCTGGAAAAAACCGTCCGTTGACGGAGCAATCTCGGGATTGTACCGCAAATAATAGGCTATAATACCGTCCGTGTGACTTGCAACATTATGATACAGATCAAGCATATGCAGGGTGTATTCTTCACGAAAATCGGCATCGCTGGAGATTTTCTCCACGCTTTCCAGCTCTTTCAGGCTCTGGGTTGCCATGATATGGACGGATTGTTCCACGCTGCCGAAGAGCTGATTGAGCTGTTCCTTTTCGAGTTCACAGACCATATCAAGCATACGGTTGGCATCCCTCTGCAAAAGCCTACCCGTGGTGAAAATTCCCATACCACCCGCAATCAGTGCAAGTACAACCATGGAACAGATGTTGACAGTTAAAAATTTGGTTTGTAACGATTTCATAGCATCACTTCTTTTTATGTAATATGAAAGTATGTTGTTGACTTTTTGTGTATTATATCACAATTCAACAAGAAAGTCAATGTATATTTTGTTAAAGATTGTGAGGATCCAACATTAAAAATGGCTGCTGCACCGTGTTCTAATGGTGCGGCAGCCTTTTGGCAATATCGAATATTAATAATTATAAACCGAAGTGATCCCCAGATACTCCTCCAGCGTCAGACCGCTGTTGTAAACCGCAGTTGCCGTATCTATGCCGAGGTAACGGATGTGCCACGGCTCATATTTGTAACCGGTGATATGCTCCTTGCCCTTTGGATAGCGGATGATGAACCCGAATTCATGGGCGTGTGCCGCAAGCCATGCAGCTTCCCGTGTTGCACCAAAGCTGTCCGTTACGGTATTGACGTCGATTGCAAGGCCGGTCTGGTGCTCCGAATGTCCGGGACGTGCCGAGAATGTATCCGCCTTTGCCTGACCGTGAATGCGAACATAATTGTTGTAGATCCGTTTCTGATAGTCATAAGAACGGAATCCCGATGAAAGGTAGATATTCAGCCCCTCTGCTGCTGCCGCAGCAGAAAGCTTTTTGAACTGGGACTGACAGGTTGGATCGAGCCCCGGATTGTAATCCGTCGGCAGGGAATAGGTCTTGTTGGCAATCAGAATTCCGCCGATATAGGTCGGACCGCTTGCCGCAGGCGGCTCCGTAGCGGGAGGTTCTGTGGCAGGAGGCTGTGTGGCAGGGGGTTCTGTAGCGGGAGGTTCTGTAGTGGGCGTCTCTGTGGCAGGAGGCTCCGTAGCAGGAGGTTCAAGCACGGTGACCTTTACTTCGGCAAGCACCTCGGGATTATCGGCGGAAACCACGGAGATCACGCAGCTCCCAGCTGCTTTTGCAGTGATTTTTCCGAAGCCGTTCACAGTGGCAACGCTGTTATCCGACGTTGCCCAGATTTCGAATTGGTTCGTGGCATTTTCGGGATGCATTGTGACAATTGGCGTTTTGCTTTCGCCGACATAAAGCTGCACCTCATAAAAGGTGAGTGTGATGGATTCCACACCGATCGCCTCCGTAGTCGTGGTGGTTGCTGTGGTGGTTGTTTCGGTTTCCGTTGTGGTAGTTGTTTCCGTTGTCGTTTCCGTCGTTGTGGTTGTTGTGGTTTCGGTGGTTGTGTCCATTGCAGTGGTATTGGTCACGGCAGTGGTTGCCTGCGGTTCTGCGGTAGTCGTTTCATTGATAGATATGCTGTCCGTTCCGGTTTCAGTACTGACAGCGGTTTCTTCCGGCACGGCAGGAGGTGAATTATGATGTACGTAACAGCTTCTGCAGAGGACAATCACGATCACAAGTAGCATCGCTCCGAGCATGATTTTTTCTCTGTTTTTCATTGCATTCCTCCCTTTCCGTTTTCGATTAATGGCAGGAAAGCGGCGGAAGTTCCGCCGCTTTTGCTTGTATCATTAAAGATTGAACATGATGTTGTTCATGATGCTTTCGAGTTTTTCCTGACCGCCGCTTGTCAGAGAAGCGGTAACCTCGCCCTTGGCAAGTGCGTAGGCTTCCAGATCAGCCAGAGTTGCCTTGCCGCTGATGATGTCCGCACCGATGCCGGTGTTCCAGCTTGCATAACGATCAGCAACAAACTTGTCCATTCTGCCGTCTGTGATCATCTTGTCAGCAATACGCAGGCCGAGAGCGAATGTATCCATACCTGCAATGAAGCTGTGGAAGATATCCTCCATCGTGTAGGAACCACGTCTTGTCTTTGCGTCAAAGTTCAGACCGCCGTTGGTAAAGCCGCCTGCCTTGAGCACTTCATACATACAAAGTGCAGCTTCGTATACATTGGTCGGGAACTGGTCGGTATCCCAGCCAAGGAGGGTGTCGCCCTGATTTGCGTCAATGGAACCGAACATATTGTTCACTCTTGCCACTCTCAGCTC
>JAZNUR010000073.1:0-10468 GCA_045592405.1 Oscillospiraceae bacterium | reverse complement strand
TGTGGTCTGCGGTTGGGGGAGTTTGGGGCTTCGCACCTTGCCCCCTGATTGGAACTGGGGGGGCACTTGGGGGACTTCGTCCTCGTGGGTGGGGGCTGCGGTTGGGGGAGTTTGGGGCTGGGTAAAACAAAAACCCCGAAGCGATTGCTTCAGGGCTTTGTGCATACCGAGAATATTTCCCCGATACGAATGGAGCGGATTACGAGGCTCGAACTCGCTACCTCCACCTTGGCAAGGTGGCGCTCTACCAGATGAGCTAAATCCGCATTAAATTGGTGCTTCCGGGCGGAATCGAACCGTCGACACATGGATTTTCAGTCCATTGCTCTACCGACTGAGCTACAGAAGCATCAATTGGCGACCTGGAAGGGACTCGAACCCACGACCTCCGCCGTGACAGGGCGGCGTTCTAACCAACTGAACTACCAGGCCAAGGTAATGGTGGAAAGTATAGGGCTCGAACCTATGACCCTCTGCTTGTAAGGCAGATGCTCTCCCAGCTGAGCTAAGCTTCCACCGTGGCCGTGTCTTTCAGGAGTGTTTCGCTCCCTGCGACTTTTATAGTATATCACACCTTCGTCCAAATGTCAACACCTTTTTTCAAAAAATTTCTGGTTTGTTCAAATTGGACACGAAACGCTATTTTTTTCGTTGATTTTTTATCAATATGTAAATATCGCCATCGCAAATACTGTACCGGAATACGGTGCAGTGCAGCTTGTAGAAAAGTCCTTTTTTCTTAGAGATAGGCATCCTGTCATTGCCCCCACCCCAACCCCTCCCCGAGGGGTTGGGCTATGGTTCGGGGACTTCGTCCCCGAACCCCTCTGTGGTGCTTTCGCCCCAAACCCCATTTCGAGGCTTTTCGACAGACTATGCTGTACCGGCATACGGTGCAGTGTTCAGTTCAGACCATTTTCACCGTTTCCGGCAAACAAACGAACAATATCCATATACAGTGCATGGTGTTTCTCTTGTGTAAGGGTTGGATCCTTTTCCAGAATCTCATCGGCAGCCTGCTGTACATCACGCAGCATGAACGCATCCGTAAGGCTTGCAAGCTTCAGGGACGGCAGACCGTGCTGCATACTGCCGAAGAAATCGCCGGGGCCACGCAGTTTCAGATCCGCTTCCGCCACCTGAAAGCCATCCGTGGTACTGCTGAGCAGCCGCAATCTCTCCTTATTATTGTCATTTGCATGATCCGTGATCAGAATGCAGTAGCTCTGGTGATTGCCTCTGCCTACACGGCCACGCAGCTGATGCAGCTGAGAAAGCCCGAATCGTTCGGCATCCTCGATCACCATCACCGTGGCATTCGGTACATCCACACCAACCTCCACAACCGTGGTGCAAATCAGCACATCCGTTTCGTGGCTGCGGAATTTCATCATTGCCTCGTCCTTTTCCTGCGGGGTCATCTGCCCGTGCAGAATTCCCACACGCCAGTCCGCAAGCATTCCGTCCTGCATTTCCTGTGCATAGGCGGTCACCGCACGCAGATCGAGTTCCCCCTCCTCAATGGCAGGACAAACAATATACGCCTGCCTGCCCTGCCGCAGCTCCCCGATGAGAAAACGCATTGCCCTTGCACGGAGTTTTCCCGTAACAGCGTAGGTTTCGACAGGTTTTCTGCCGCTTGGCATCACATCAAGCACCGAAACATCCAAGTCCCCGTAGATCATCAGTGCAAGCGTTCGGGGAATCGGCGTTGCGGACATGACGAGCTTATGGGGAATGCCGCCCTTTTCCGCCAATGCGGTACGCTGGGCAACACCGAAACGGTGCTGTTCGTCCGTAATCACAAGACCAAGCTTCTGATACGTCACGGCTTTCTGCATCACGGCGTGCGTACCGACGATCACCTGTGCCGTGCCATCGGCAATTCTTGCGTGACACTCCCGTTTTTGTTTCGGTGTCAGAGATCCCGTAAGCAGGCAGACCTCTATGCCGATGGGTTTCAAAAATTCCTCCAGCGTCTTATAATGCTGTCCTGCAAGAATTTCCGTGGGTGCCATCAACGCACACTGGCAGCCGTTCTGCACGCAGAAATAACAAGCCGCTGCCGCAACAGCGGTTTTGCCGCTGCCGACATCGCCCTGCAGCAGTCGATTCATGGGGGAATCCCCCGACAGGTCGGCTGCAATTTCCGTTATCGCACGAATTTGTGCGGTGGTGAGTGCAAACGGCAGGCTGTCAAAATACGGCTGCAGATCCGTTTTCGGATCCATGGGATACTCCGATTTCCTGCTGCCACGCACCTTCAGCAGCCGCAGACCGATCTGCAGACGGAGCATTTCCTCAAATGCAAGTCGGCGGCGTGCAGCTTCCGTTTCCTCCATATCCTCGGGGATATGTACAGCCCGCAGTGCTTTTTCAAGCGGCATGAGGTCATAGCGTTCCAGAATATCCGCCGGAAGCGTTTCGAAGGGCGACTGTGCCAGAATTTCCAGACACTCCCTGATATTGGTGCGTACCATCGCACTTGTCAGCCCCGTCGTCTGCGGATAGACCGCTTCAATGGGATTGTCATCATCCCTGAGCACCTGCGGATTGTGGATCTCACGCTGCAGGAACGTTCCGCCGATCTTGCCCGACATGGTGTAGGTTTTCCCCACCTCAAGTGCACGATAGCTGTACACATTATTAAAGATGCGGATCTCCAGCAGGGTATCCTCATCATCCACAGCCTCCAGACGGAAAATCTGCATCCCCGCCCTTGCGTAAACGGGACGGTGCTTATCGGTAATTGTCACACGCACCACGCAGGTTTCGTCAATGGGAGCCTGTGCAACGGGAACGGGGCAGCGGTAATCCCGATAGGTGCGGGGAAAATAATACAGCAGATCGTAAGGTGTGCTGATGCCGATCTTCTGATAAATCTCGAAGCGTTTCTTCCCCACGCCCTTCAAATTACTGATGGAAAGGAATAATCTTGTCATGTTTTACTCCTGCGAATAGTGCCATTCCCATGGGGGAATGGCACACATTTTCGATATACAATACTTATTCAGCGGAAATGATATAATAGTATACGGGCTGGCCGCCATTGACGAGCATAACCTCGATTCTGTCGCCGAACTTGGACTGCAGCTTGGAAACAAGCATTTCTGCGGTTTCTTCACTGACATCGGAACCATACATTACAGTCACAAATCCCGTATCACCGTTCACCAGACGCTTGGTCAGACGGTACGCCGCATGATTCAGATCCTTATCGGTAAACGACAGCTTGCCGTTATCCAGAGCCATTACTTCGCCCTTTCGGATGGGTGTGCCGTCAAGCTCGGAATCACGGGCTGCAAACGTGATCAGACCTGTGGAAACCTTCTCAAACGCCTTTGTCATAGCCACACGGTTCTCATCCAGTCCCTGACTGTCGTCAAACGCCAGCATTGCGGACATACCCTGCGGAATGGTTCTCGTCTGAAGAACACAAACATTTCTGTCAGCCAAAGAAACAGCCTGCTCCGCAGCCATGATGATGTTCTTGTTGTTGGGCAGAACAAACACGTTCTTTGCCGGTGTTGCATGAATCGCACGGAGAATGTCATCCGTGGACGGATTCATTGTCTGACCGCCTCTTACCACGCAGTCCGCACCCAGATCCTTGAACATGGACTCCAGTCCGTCGCCTGCCGCAACGGCAACAAAGCCGAACGGCTTTTCAGGCTCGGCACGAACGTAGGTTTCATCCTGTGCTGCATTCTGTGCCTCACGAACTCTGCCGGCGTGCTGGATCCGCATATTCTCAATCTTGGGCTTCGGATCATTGATGAAATAGCCGAATTCCAAAGCCTTCTGCAGTGCAAGACCGGGAGTATCCGTATGCACATGAACCTTGATGATCTCGTCGTCATCCACAACCACCACACAGTCGCCGATGGTTTCCAGATACGCACGTAGCTTGAAGGCGTCGGGACAATCCTTCTTCTTTTCCACGATGAACTCCGTACAGTAGGTGAAGTTGATTTCTTCTTCCATGTCCACTCTGCCGATGGCAGTAACGGGAGATCCTTCGGATTTTGCAGGAGTTTCCGCTTCCGCAGGCTTTTCGCCGTGCATAACTGCAAGCATCGCCTCCCATACGGTGAGCAAGCCCTTACCGCCGGCATCCACAACGCCTGCCTTTTTGAGAATCGGCAGCTGTTCCGGTGTTTTCTCCAGAGCCGCCGCAGCAGCCTTGCAGGTTTCCTCCCATACAGCAACGGGATCGTTATTCTCACGGGCAGTCAGCTGTGCCTGCTGTGCACCCATTCTGGCAACGGTCAGAATCGTACCCTCGGTGGGCTTCATGACGGACTTGTAAGCTGCCTGCACGCCGATCTCCAGTGCATTCGCAAGATCCGTACCCTGTGCGGTTTCCATACCTGCCAGTCCCTTGGAGAAACCACGGAACAGCAGCGACAGGATAACGCCGGAGTTGCCTCTCGCACCTCTGAGCATTGCAGAAGCCGCCTTGTCGGCAATCTCGGACACTGTGGAAGTATCGGGCATGACCATCAGTTCACGTCTTGCAGCGGACATGGTCATGGACATATTCGTACCTGTATCGCCGTCCGGAACGGGGTATACATTCAGCTCATCTATTGATTTTCTGTTCTTTTCAATTGTTACGGCAGCACTGCAGAGTGCTTCCTTCAAAAGTTTACCATTCATCTGTGTCTAACTCCTTCTGTATACGCCTTACGGCTCAACGATCTCATCCACATAAACCTGAACAAGGGAAGCAGGAATGCGTACAGCATCCTCAATCACAAATTCGATCTTGTGGATCAGGCTGTGTACAACCGCAGGGATATTCACACCATACATCACTTTAATATGAATTGAAACGATCAGCTTCTGATTTCTGGTCGTGATCGTCACAGGGCTGTTGCGGCCTTCAAAGATCCTGTCCGTCAGCTTGACATCCGCAAGGCCTGCAACGCCGAAGCACTGCAGTACGGTCTGCTCGGTCAGTTCACGCAAATACGCATCGGAAATGGAAATTTTTCCGATATGATTCTCCATATATAACATCTCTGCCATCCTCTCTGTCAGTTATTGGGATCTTTCGCAGATCCTTATGTTGCCGCTTTACGGCACGCTCTTTATTATTATATCATATTTCTATGCAGAATACAAGCCCCATTTTCTGCCGAAAATGAAATTTCTGCAAAATTTTCTGAAATTTCATGCACAAAAAAGGGCATTGCCCCATTCTGAACGGAGCAATGCCCTTAAAATGCCATTTTTATCAATTAAACAGATCCTTGATCTTATCAAAGAACGAACGTCTTTTTGCGTAATTCTTATCCGTGAGGGAATCCTCGAATTCACGCAGGAGTTCTTTCTGCTTTTTGCCCAGATTCTTCGGCACTTCGATATACAGCTTCACATACTGATCGCCACGCATATCACGCTGCAGATATTTCACGCCCTTACCCTTGAGACGGGTTTTGGTACCGTTCTGTGTGCCTTCCGAAATATTGAACTTCACGTTGCCGTCAATTGTCGGCACAGTGATCTCATCACCCATGACTGCCTGTGCGTAGGTGATCGGGATCTCACAGTGAATATCGTAGCCGTCACGGGTAAAGATCGGATGCGGACGAACCGTCACGCCGACATTCAGATTACCTGCCGGGCCACCGTTGAAGCCGCAGTCACCCTCGCCCGTCACACGCAGTGTCTGTCCCTCGTCGATACCTGCGGGAACGGTCAGCGATACCTTTTTCTGCACCTTTGTTCTGCCTGCACCACGGCACTTTGTACAGGGGTTACGGATAATCGTGCCCTTGCCGCTGCAGTGCGGACAAGGTTTGGACGAAGAAAACACACCAAATGCAGTCTGCTGTGTTACCTTGACGGAACCTCTGCCGTGGCAGTCGGGACAAGCCTCCACTGCGTCGCCGTTCTCCGAACCGCTGCCATTGCAGGCAGGGCATTTTTCCATATGCGTGATGCTGATTTCCTGCGTCTTGCCCATACACGCTTCCATGAAGCTGATGTTGATGCTGATGTTGATGTCCTTGCCACGTCTGGGGGCATTGGCTGCATTCGCCCTTGAGGACGCACCACCGCCGAAAATACCGCCGAACAGGCTGTCGAAAATATCGCTCATGTCCGCACCGTATGCACCGCTGAAGCCGCCCATGCCGCCGCCCATGCCATCGGCACCGCTGACTGCGTCATGTCCGAACTGATCATAACGCTGCCGTCTTTCCGGATCGGATAGTACGCCATACGCCTCATTGATTTCCTTCATCTTCTCTTCGCATTCTTCTACGTTTTCCGGATGAAGATCGGGATGGTTCTCTCTTGCCTTCTTCTTATATGCCTTTTTAATTTCGTCTTCGCCGGCACCCTTCTGAATCCCTAAGATCTCATAATAATCACGTTTATCCGCCATACTTTTCCGCCTTTCAACCCTTTTGTGCAGGAATCCTCTGCCGGACGGCAAGCCGCTGCATCACAAAAGTGTTCGTTTTGTCTATAAGCAGCCATAGGGCAGATAGAAATCTGCCCTGAACAGCTGTTATTTTATGCTTCTGTAAAGTCTGCGTCGATGACATCATCATCAGCCGGTGCACCCTGTGCACCATTCATGCCGCCCATTGCATTCGGATCAAAACCGCCTGCCATGTTCGGGTCGCCGCCTGCCTGCTGGTAAGCCTTTGCACTCAGATCATAGAATGCCTGCTGCAGCTCATCGCTCTTTGCCTTGATGTCTGCGGAATTGTTTGCTTCCAGTGCAGCCTTGACTGCTGTGATCTTCTCCTGAATCGGAGCCTTGTCAGCATCGGAAACCTTATCGCCGAAGTCTGTGAGTGCCTTTTCGCACTGGAACACCAGATTTTCAGCCTGATTCTTGATTTCCACTTCTTCACGACGCTTCTTATCTTCCTCAGCGTATGCTTCTGCCTCCTTGACAGCCTTCTCTACGTCCTCCTTGGACATATTGGTGGAAGCGGTAATGGAGATATTCTGCTCCTTGCCGGTACCCAGATCCTTTGCGGAAACGTGTACGATACCGTTTCTGTCGATATCGAAGGTTACCTCAATTCTCGGAACGCCTCTCATTGCCGGTGCGATACCGTCCAGACGGAATGTACCCAGCTGCTTGTTATCTCTTGCGAATTCTCTCTCACCCTGCAGCACGTTGATGTCAACTGCCGGCTGGTTATCCGCATAAGTGGAGAACACCTCAGTTTTCTTGGTAGGAATGGTGGTGTTTCTCATGATCATCTTTGTGCATACGCCGCCTGCAGTCTCAATACCGAGGGACAGGGGTGTGACGTCGAGCAGCATCAGACCTTCCTTCACGTCGCCTGCCAGCAGACCGCCCTGCAATGCAGCACCGAGTGCTACGCATTCGTCGGGGTTGATGCCCTTGAACGGCTCCTTGCCGATGAGGTTCTTAACAGCTTCCTGAACCGCAGGAATTCTGGAGGAACCGCCGACCATCAGCACCTTATCCAGATCGGATGCCTTCAGCTTACTATCCTCGAGAGCCTGACGAACAGGGCCCATGGTTGCCTGTACGAGGTCAGCAGTCAGTTCGTTGAACTTTGCCTGTGTCAGCGTCAGGTTCAGGTGCTTCGGTCCGTTTGCATCAGCTGTGATGAACGGGAGGTTGATATTGGTTGTAGGTGTGGAGGACAGCTCGATCTTTGCTGCCTCTGCAGCGTCCTTCAGTCTCTGCATTACCATCTTGTCGGTGGACAGATCCATGCACTGTTCCTTCTTGAATTCTTCCACCATCCAGTTGATGATTCTCTGGTCGAAATCATCGCCGCCGAGGCGGTTGTTGCCTGCGGTAGCCAGAACCTGCTGCATACCCTCGCCCATCTCAATGATGGAAACGTCGAAGGTACCGCCGCCGAGGTCATATACCATAACGGTCTGATCCTCTTCCTTATCAATACCGTAGGACAGTGCAGCTGCAGTCGGCTCGTTGATGATTCTCTTTACCACCAGACCTGCGATCTGACCTGCGTCCTTGGTTGCCTGACGCTGGGAGTCTGTGAAATATGCCGGAACTGTGATAACCGCTTCATTTACAGTCTCACCGAGGTATGCCTCTGCATCCGCCTTGAGCTTCTGCAGAATCATTGCAGAAATTTCCTGCGGTGTGTACTTCTTGCCGTCAACGTCCACCTTGTAGCTGGAACCCATATGACGCTTGATGGAGGAGATGGTCTTGTCGGGGTTTGTGATTGCCTGATTCTTTGCAACCTTACCCACCAGACGCTCGCCTGTTTTGGAGAATGCCACAACGGACGGTGTGGTTCTTGCACCCTCTGCGTTCTGAATGACAACGGCGTTGCCGCCCTCTACTACTGCGACGCAGGAGTTTGTTGTACCCAAGTCAATACCGATAATCTTTCCCATAATATTCTTCCTTTCTGACTCTTTCTATGTGGATTCGGGCAATATCGCAAGAAATTATGCGTGCGGTGCTGCCCTTATAACGAATGCATACTAATTGGCAACGGCAACCATTGCAGGGCGAACCAGCCGATCCTTCAGCATATAGCCCTTCTGGAATACCTCGCAGACGGTGTTTTCGGCAAATTCCTCATCTGCCTCCGACCGCTTGATCGCCTGATGGATGTTCGGATTGAATTCCGCACCCAGTGCTTCAATTTCCGTCACACCCAGTTTTTCCAGCATGGTTCTGAGCTGTGTGAAGATCATCTCCATGCCGCTTTTATATTGCTCATCGGTGCAGGGAGCATCAATGGCACGTTCAAAATTATCCACAACGGGCAAAAGCTGCTCCACACATTTTGCAGTTGCATCCGTGTAGGTTTCCAGCTTTTCCTTTGCGGTACGCTTGCGGAAATTGTCAAATTCTGCATACAGTCTGACATACTGCTCCTGCATTTCAGCGAGCTTTTCCGCCATTGTGTCTGCTTCATCCGCCTCATCCGTATCGGACTGTGCGGTTTCTTCCTCCTCCGCTGTTTCGAGTTCTTCTTCCTCCAGCAGTTCGTCACGCATTTCTTCGTTCATGGGATTCACCCTTTCTTTCTTATTCTTCGTCATCCTCATCCTGCTCTGAAATCAGGTCTGTAATCTTCTGCGAGAAATATTCCAGATACGGAATGATCTTTGCATAATCCAGCCGCATCGGGCCGATTACACCCAGAGAACCGACATTGCGTTCGCCCTTCCGATACTTGGAAACGATCATGCTGGAGTTGCCGATGACAAATTTATCATCGTCCTCTCCGAACAATACACGGATGCCGCTGAATGAATCATCCAGCAGTTCCCGCAGCTCGTCCTTGTGCTCAATAAAGCGGACGACCTCCATTTTATCCAGATCTTCGTAGGAAAACAAATTTCTCTCGCCGCTGAACATCAGTGCGTGCCGCCGAAGATCCCGTGACAGTTCACAGATGCCCTGCACCAGCGGTGCCATAACCATCATGTATGCACCCATTGCTGCAGTCATGCGGTCCATCATTTCCTCGGACAGATCATTCACGGAAATGCCCTCCAGATGTTCCGCAAGGAATTTGGAGAACATTTTGAGCTGCTCATTGGTCAGGTCGATTTCCAGACGGCACGCCTTATTCTTAATGCTGCCGCCCGATGTGATCAGCAGAATGACATACATCCGCTTGCCGGTCGGGATGACTTCCACCTTTGAAATGATGGAGAATTTCGGAGAAAAATCCGAAACAACCGCTGCACACTGCGTCAGTTCCGCAAGTGCCGTGGTCGCATTCTGAATCAGAAGCTCCTCGGTCATCGGTCCCTGCTGTGCAAGCATATCGTCAAGACGTTCCCTTTCCTCACCGGAAAGATGCTGTGCTGTCATCAGCTCATCAATATAAAGCCGGTATCCATTGATGGTCGGTACTCTGCCTGCGGAGGTATGGGGCTGTTCCAGATATCCCAGCTGCTCCAGCATTGCCATATCGTTGCGGATGGTTGCGGCGGATACGCCGATATCCGGCAGCGAGGCAACGGCCTTTGAACCAACAGGCTCTCCGGTACGCACATACTCCTCCACCACGGCTGCCAGTATTTTCAGCTTCCGGTCTTTCAAAGGAATACGCTCCTTTCTGGCAGTTAATCGTTTCGAGTGTTAGCACTCTTTGTCCTTGAGTGCTAATTCAAGTTTACCACGAAACGTCTCAAAAGTCAAGGGCTATCCATATTTTTGGCAGAAGTTCTAAATTTCATACAGCCCGTCGTACTGTTTTGTACAAAAACAATAGGGATTCCCCGTGTTTTTTCACGGGAAATCCCCTCAGCTTGTAGAATAGTCCTTTTTTTCTTAGGAATAGGCATCCTATCATTGCCCCCACCCCAACCCCTCCCGAGGGGAGGGGCAATCGTTCGGGGACTTCGTCCCCGAACCCCTTTGTGGAGCTTTCGCTCCATTCCTCATTTTGAGGTTTTTTGACAGACTGTAGGGATTCCCCATGTTTTTCCACGGGAAATCCCTTAGCACTCTGCTATAGCAAGT
>JAZNUR010000072.1:0-9030 GCA_045592405.1 Oscillospiraceae bacterium | reverse complement strand
TGCCCTGTTTGACTGCGATTTTAGTGTTGTTTTATTTTTTGGAGTTATACGCATTTACACAGTTTATTTTTCGGAACCAATGACAGTCCTCTCAATCACTGAAACTGATTATCCCATAATCCCTGTTGAGAACAAATGCTTTTTAATTGCGGTCAAAAGCAAACACTTTACCGGCATTAAATGGGTAGCTAGCTGGTTCGAGGTTGTTTCAATCTACAGAGACAAGGATAGCACCCACCATGTGAGGCTGAAAGTTAATGGTGAGATCATTAAGGTCAATTATGAAATGCTGTACCCAAAGGACATTACTCACCTCACCAGTTATGGCATCATCTTTGATCACGATCATACCAACGAGATGAGCAAGTATATTTTTAAAACAATTACAAAACTCCATGTAGAGGATCAGACCTTCAACATAGGTTTTGTTGAGCGTGACGAAAACCTTGAGTTCGATGCATATGACATGGAACCACCGATTCTTCAATATGCTGCTGACGTTACTATGGACGATTTTGTAGTGGGAATCAATAAACTGCTCACGAACAGTGCTATTATGTTGGCATTAAGCTGCAGCTGTGCTTCACTGTTTCTTGCGTATCTGAGTATGAAATGTGGGATCACGCTCAAATCGTTCATCATCTCATTTTATGGGAAATCAACAACCGGCAAGAGTACCGCACAGACAATGATGGCATCGGTTTACACAAAGCCAGATGATGATAAGGTGTATAGCCCTTACTTCGGCACAAACAACGCAATCATAAAAAAAATGGCTAATAAGTTCGGGGTTCCACAGATATTTGACGAGGCTACCGTATCATCGAATGGTAATACGGAGAACTTGCTGTACACAATCACTCTTGAACACGACAAGAGCAGATGCAACAGCAACGCCACCTTGAAGGATACTGATACATGGAAGACAATCGTAATTACATCATCAGAGAACAGACTGCTGCCGGAAACCCGTATGCATAATAAGGGACTGGACGCTCGACTGCTCAGCTTTGGTGATTTGAGATATACTGACAACCGTGAGCACTCGGATCTGATACACGACTTTTCCAATAAAAATTACGGTATTCTCGGAAAGGCTCTTGCTGAACACCTGTTGAAGGCTCAGCCCGAAGAGATTACCGATAAATATACACAGTGCAAGGAAAGCCTCAGAACGGCAATTGGCGAAGAGAAGTTCTTAGACCTTACCGAAAGACTCATAAACGAGTATGCACTTATCATATTGGCAGCTATGGTTCTGACGGAGTTTAATATAAATATTGATATCGCCGGGGTTACAACGATTCTCGTTGATAATCACAGCGAAGTTGAAGAAAACAGTAACACCGCCAAAAAATTTTACAATCATGTTATGGATTATGTTGCGATGCAACCGTTTTCAACTTCTATAAAGATTGACCAGAAAAAGAATACGGTGGCCATCCTTGAAGAGACATTTTTGAAGATTCTGACACAACACGGGGCATCTAATACCGACCTTGTGATCAAGGAATTAGATTCTGCGGGTTATCTTCACAGACGCAGACATAATTCGAAAAAGAACAGACTCCACTTTAACGGTATACTTACAAACTGTTATGAATTATACCTATCGACGGAAGATTCCGATGAAGCGGAAGACCATACGTCACTGGAATATATACTGACCAATTATGAGGGGATTGATAAAACATGATGGTGAAGGACATTCAATTCAATCGAAAGTTCCTTAGACATAGTAATTACAAGAACGATTATCATGTATATACTGGTATGACTACCATACCGGACAAGCCGGAATCAGGCATTCCAGAAAGCGTTGTAAAGCTTTTGTACAGAATACATACAGAAATCAAAAAGCAGAACGAAGAATAAACGAAATTTTGAAATTCGGTAATACGGACTAAGGGTGCATAGTCACCCTTGGTTCTTAAAATACATTGATGCATCAGAAAGGAAGATTTCCTATGCAAAAAGCATATGCATACTACAGATACAGTTCACATAATCAAGATGACGGCAACAGTATCAGTGCACAGCAAAATTCAGTCAGAGCGTTTGCTAAAGCAAACAATATAAGAATCGTTTCTGAATATATTGATAAAGCCAAGACCGGAACCAACATTCAAAGAGATGGCTATCAGAAAATGTTAACCGATCTTGAAAAGAATCCCAATGTAAAGTGCATCGTAGTTCATGTTCTTGACCGTATACACAGAAATGCAAGAGAGCAGCTTAACATGATATATGAGTTCAAGGCAAAAGGGATTAAAATTCTCACCACAACAGGCATAGACACAATGGATGATGAATGTATGTCTGAAATTCTTGACGAAGCATGTCTGGCGGAAAAGTACTCCAGAAGGCTGTCAAAAGAAACAAGAAAAGGGTTGATGGTAAACGCTGAACAGGCAATTCACAATGGTGGGCGTATTCCATATGGATTCAGACTTGGAACTGACAGACACCTTGAAATTGATGAGGCAAAGTCTGCGGCAGTAAGAAAGATTTTCGAAATGTACTCTGCCGGTCTAAGCTATAAAAAGATCATCAAGTGGCTTGACGACAATGGATACAAAACGATGAATAACAGCTCTTTTAAGCCTTCCACAATCAAAAGTATGCTTGAAAATGAGAAATATTGCGGTACATACTTCTGGGATAAAAGTGCTGCAAAAGACTACCGTGGAAAACGTAACAGTTACAAGAAGAAGGAAAGCTACATACAGATCAAGGATGGATGCCCTGAAATTGTGACTCAAGAGCTGTTCGATAAGGTACAGGAAAGACTCAGAGACAATAGAAGTAAAATCAGAAACTACAACGGTAAGAATTACTATCCAATGAATGGCAAGATATACTGTGACAAATGCGGTACCAAGCTCAGCGGCAAGGTACAGTACAGCAGAAGCAGCAAGAACAACAAACCAACCAAGCAGTACAAGTTCAATTGTAACTGTTATAATGTCAAGACTGTAAACGGAGCATACCTCGATGATATGATCGTATATGCCCTGAGAGAGTGCATTTTCTCCCCTGTTAACAATAAAGAGCTATTGACAAGACTGAATGCATACGCTGATCAACAGAATAAGAGCAATCAGCTGCAAATCGGCATTCTCCTGAAAGAAAAGGAAGAACTTATAAAGAATCAGAGCAACCTGATATCCTTTGTGGAAAAGGGTGTTGCCTCGGGAGCCGTACTTGACAGACTCAAAGAGCTTGAAATGAAAATCTGTGACATCGACCACAGAATAGAGAATCTGATAGCGGCTAAGACGGTCTTCAGTGCCGATGATCTGAGAGCAATCAAGAGAGCATTTGTAGGATACGTCACAGACGAATGCAATGAGGATACCATTGCAGTACTGAATGATTCAATAAGCCATGTCAAAGTCGGTGATATAATAAAAATTGGTTTCCGCAATGGAATAAGGGTAAGTCCCGATACCAAGAAGATTTTCAACTAAAATACGAACGGAACAACTGCTATGCGGTTGTTCCGTTACTTACAAAGGAGTGTTTGAAATGAAAGAATTAACAATTGATATTGAGACAAGAAGTGATGTTGATCTGAAGGAATGCGGTTTATACAAGTATGCCGAATCGGCCAACTTCGATGTGCTGCTTGTTTCCTATTCCATAGACGGCGGAAAGGTTTGTACCTACGACGTCATAAACGGCGAAAATCTGCCTGATGAGGTACTCAAAGCACTGGTTGATAAAACAATCATCAAAAAGGCTTTTAACGTAAATTTTGAACGTATATGTCTGTCGGTTTACCTTCGCAGATATTACCTGGAGTTGGTGAGTTTCAGCGATTCGGTTGGCAACTACCTCTCCCCTGTTTCTTGGCATTGTGATATGGTTCACAGCCGTTACCTTGGAATGCCCTCATCTCTTGAAGACGTCGGGGCGTTGCTGAGATTGAAGGCCAATAAGATGAAAGAGGGCAAGGAGCTGATAAGAACTTTCTGCACAATTCAATCATATGAAAATATCTCAGTGTTTTATGAAAAGTTCGACGCCCCCAAGGAGTGGAAGCAATTTAAGGAATACAACAAACGTGATGTCGAGGTTGAACTTGCGATACAGCGTTATCTCTCTGAGATTCCTGTACCCGATTTTATTTGGGATGAATTTTACATCGACCAATGCATCAATGACAGAGGCATCCTTGTGGATACCGAATATGTAAGAAGAGCCGTTAAACTTGACAATGAACTGAAAACGGAACTGTACGATAACCTAATGGATATAACAGATCTGGAGAACCCCAACTCCCCTGCTCAGATGAAGGAATGGCTTGCTGATCAAGGGATTGAAACAGAATCTCTCGAAAAGAAAAGCATTCAAATTCTGCTTGAAGATGCAGATGAAGAGGTAAAGACAGTTCTTCAGCTCTACCAGCAGCTTTCCAAGTCATCGGTAAAAAAATACAATACAATGCTTGATACAATATGTGAGGATAACCGTGCAAGAGGAATGTTCAGCTTCTATGGAGCAAGCAGAACCGGAAGATTTGCCGGTCGTCACATCCAGCTCCAGAATCTTCCACAGAATCACTTGGATCATCTTGCAGAGCTGAAGGAACTGGTCAAGTCTGGGGATTTTGACACAATAAGAAAGAACTACGCCGACCTGTCGGATGTTCTCTCACAACTGATAAGAACATCACTCATTCCTTCAGAGGGCAAAAAATATGTTGTTGCTGACTTCTCCGCAATTGAAGCAAGAGTTATAGCATGGATAGCAGGCGAACACTGGAGAATGGAAGCGTTCAAGAATGGCGAGGACATCTACTGTGCGTCAGCTTCAAAGATGTTTGGGGTGCCTGTTGAAAAGAACGGTGTTAATGGGCATTTGAGACAAAAAGGCAAAATCGCCGAGCTTGCCTGTGGATACGGTGGATCAATAGGAGCGATCAAGAATATGGGTGGAGCTGATCTTCATCTTACTGACGAAGAGTTGAAGGCTCTTGTAAATGATTGGAGAAAGGCTTCTCCGAACATTGTAAAATTATGGAGTGATGTTCAGAAGGCTGCTGAAAAGGCAGTTCTTGATAAATGCAGCGTTGATCTTGGAAAGTTGACATTCTCTTATGAAAAGGGAATACTGTTTATTGAACTTCCCTCAAAACGCAGACTTGCGTACGTCAGACCGAAGGTAGCCAAAAATTATCTTGGAAACAACTGCATCACCTATGAAGGTATCAACAGTAACAAGAAGTGGTCCAAGCTTGAAACCTATGGTGCTAAGCTGGTTGAGAATATCACTCAGGGCATTGCTAGGGATTTATTGTTGTACTCTATGGCGACAATGAAGGACATGGATATAGTTGGTCACGTCCATGATGAGATCATAGTTGAATGCGATAGGGATATGACTGTTGAGGAAGTGTGCAGTCTAATGGAAAAATCTCCCGAGTGGGCTGATGGATTACCCCTTCGAGCTGATGGTTATGAATGCGAATTCTATATGAAGCAGTAAGATTGGAAAGAATCGTCAAATATCTTCCATTCCATAACAGAAAAAATCTTCAATCCCCAAAGCATTAAAAATCACATGAAATAACAGAGATAGCAGAGTGATTGATTACAGATAATTGAGAATAATTCACAATAAAAGCCATGACTTCTATATGAGAGGTCATGGCTTTCATTATGTCAGAAATCACTGACAATACACTTGAAAAACACGCTACATCATGGTATAATATAAAAAACGTCAAATCATGTCAGAAGTGACGATTGGGGGCGATACCATGAAATTCAAACATTTGAAGTGTAGAATGAGACGATTCTATGCTACAGCTATTGCAGGATGTATTGTGCTTTCATCTGTGGTGTGTACTTCTTCTACGGCTTTTGCAGAAAATAACGGCACTACAGTGCAAACGGAAGATGCAAATGAACTGAAATATTACTTGGGTTCTCCCGTGAATACGGGCAAGGATAACGGATTTTCCGAAGAAAATACAATTGACAGCGATGACCCGCATTTTGGCTGGGAGTTGGGGCGATTCTATGTCAGTGGCTATACCCGTGTCAGCGATACGGAGGAAACGCCGATTTTTCTCAAAAATGTCGGAGATACTGTTACACTCTGGTTCAATCTGGAACAGGATATAACTTGCCTGAATGGTGACAGTGATCTGTCAATATATGCTGACAAGAACGGCTATGATGAATATTTTGGGATTGAGAAAATGGAGGCTGGTAAGGGAACGCTGATTATCAAGCACACAGATTATCAGAATGCATCTGGTGAGCCTGTGATTCATACGGACTATCTGTCGGCAAATGCCATTCAGAATGAAGATGTGAAAGTGGAACTGTGCGAAGAGGGAGATTATGAGGTTGCCCTCAATTATGAAATCAGAGACAATCCACGGCACATTGGCAGTGTAAATATCCTCCCGTCCTATCATAATTATCGCATTTTCTTCAAATTTAAAGTCCGTAACGGGAACTGCATGGTTTACCCGTTTGATGTGAAAACAAAAGGAGAACTGACAAACAGCTCCATTACAGAAAACGGTTTCTATCTTGACCTTGCGAAATCACGCTACTTGGATATTGACATCAAAAAGGAAGTACTGAAAGAGGGTGCTGATGGACTGACGGAGGATACCCGATTCAATCGCCCAGCAAAGGATGGCGATCAGTACACGGATGAGGGTATTTATACCATTACAGTAACGAACAAGTACACAGAACAGCAGACCACAAAGGTGATTTATGTCGGTACGAATAATGTTCTAAAAGCCTATGTCACCACGAGTCTCTCCATTCAGGAGATTAACGAACAAGTTGCTCTTGGTGCAGAAATCACGGATGATGGCACGATTATTCCACCGCCCACAGAAACCACAACGACTACAACTATTGCGACCACAACATCTACCACTACTACCACAACAACGACCACAGTTGTGACAACTACAGCAACAGAAGAAATCGCAACAGATACAACGGATATTTTTGATGTAGAGAATAAGCCATCTTCAAGTGTGATTCTATGGGTAAGTATTACCGGTATGATCGCAGCACTCATCGGATGCATTTGCTGGCTCTTATGGAAACAGCACAAACCGAAATTTGTAGACACAGAAAAGGACGGTGAGCAGGAATGAAACGAATGACAGCCCTCCTTTTGGCATGTATGATACTCTTTGTCGGATGTACTCCTGCGGAGAAGGAATCCGTATCCTCTGTAATTGAAACTGTGCTGGAAACTGTTGAAATCCAGCCGGAAACGACTGAATCCACCATAGAAACAACGGATCTTGTTGTTGAAAGCACTGCGGAAACAACTGCTCCAGCTGTTATTGTAAATCAGGAGGAAACGCCGACATTTACAGATTTAAGTGACCCTGAATTACTGTATTACATAGAGGATAGTGTGTATGCCGACCTTGTAGGTGAACTGAACAGCACAGAATATTTTGTTGAGAACATCGACACGGTGTATATCTCAAAGGAATATCTGGAGGAGGTTGCTTATAATTCACAGGAAAACATCTACTTTGGATATACGCTCTCTGAACTGGATGCGTATTTTCAGGGAACGAGGTATGTTTTTGCACTGGATGAAAACGGACAGACCATTGTTCAGGAGTTTCAGGAATACGACGACACCTACGAGCAGGTGCTGAAAAATGTTGCGATAGGCACTGGTGTGATTTTGGTATGTGTTACAGTTTCGGTGGTAACAGGCGGTGTTGGTGCTCCTGCGGTTTCTCTGATATTTGCCACTTCAGCAAAAGCCGGTGCAATTGCTGCATTGACTGATGGCGTTATCAGCGGTGTTTCTGCTGGTGTAGTAACTGGAATCCAGACAAAGGATTTTGATGCCGCGTTGAAATCTGCTGCTCTGAATGCCAGCGAGGGATTCAAATGGGGTGCGATCGCAGGTACAATTACGGGCGGTTTGGCAGAAACATTTGCTCTCAAAGGGGCGACAATGAATAACCTGACAATGAATGAAGCAGCCTTAATTCAGAAAGAATCAAAATTGCCTTTGGACTTTATAAAAAATTTCCATTCTGTAGATGAGTACACTATCTACAAAAATTCAGGACTCCAATTAACCAAGATAAACGGTAAGTGGTCATATATACAAGATATTGATTGGGATTTTATTGGCGATTTAGAGGATGGCAGGACAAACGCACAGCGAGTATTAGATGGATTAGCTCCTCTTGATTCAACAGGAAAGTCTTACGAATTACATCATATTGGACAACAGGCTGATTCGCCACTTGCGATTCTGACTAATGCACAGCATCACGGAAATTATGGAACACTTCATGCAAATACAGGAGGTTCAGCTTCAAATATTGATCGAACTGCATTTAATACTGAAAAAAGAAACTTTTGGAAAGCGTTGCTCGAAATGACACAAGGAGTGAATTAGTAATGTCAAACATTGCAAGCAAAATGGCAAAATTACAGAGCTTTCGACACAGAATTCCTGTTGATTCAGATTTGATTTCATCTGCCGAAAAGGAATTGGGTGTCATTTTTTCACCAGAGTACATGGAGTACTTGAAGGAGTTTGGTGCGGCCTCTTATTATGGTCACGAACTCACAGGTATCTGCAAATCATCCCGATTGAATGTAGTTGATGTTACCATTACAGAAAGAGAGAACAACCCCATTGTTCCGAAAAATTGGTATGTCATTGAACAAGCGAATATTGATGGCATTGTGATATGGCAGGCAGAAACGGGAGAAATCTATCAGACTGCTCCGAATGCTGTGCCGTTGAAGTTGTATGATTCTCTTGGAGAGTATATTGAAATGTAATAATTAAACGGCGGATGCATATAGCGTCCGCCGTTTTTCGGTTTCAAATTATCTTTGACTTTCTGTCTTCGTATCTTGATTTTCAGTTTTCAAAATGTTACAATGTAGGTACAAAGTCATTCATTACAAAAGTTAAGGCGTTACTGAAAATGCAGAAGCATTGTAACCGTCAAATCCCCCGCACCTACCCTCCATGCGACAAAAGCAGTATAATAAACTC
>JAZNUR010000071.1:0-24220 GCA_045592405.1 Oscillospiraceae bacterium | reverse complement strand
CACCGGAATCCACCACGACTACCACAACAAGTGTCGTTAGCTATACCTACTCAGTGGAAACCAAGGCTCCGCAGTTCTATTTTTCTGATGATGATGATGAATTCAGGGTAGAGGATCTGATTGAAAGCATCACAAGATATGCGGTATATTCCGATGGAACGATTGCAGAAGAAGGCGAATCGGTAACAGATCTTGGAATTGCGGATTTTGATGACATGACACCGGAAATCCTGTATTCTAATAATGGATGCGAGTATTACGTAACGATTTGCATTACCGATGCATTTGGAGTGCAGAGAATCGAATCCACAGTCAAGGCGTACATCGGTGTCAAGGGAGATGCCAATATGGACGGTACGACGGATGCGAAGGATGCAGCGGAAATTCTGGTCTATGCCGCAGCCGTGGGTGCCGGACAGAAAACCACGCTGTATTCTGAAACAGATGAAACTCTGGAACGCTTTGCAATCACACTTGCCGATGTCAACGGAACCGGTGATGCATCCTCCTCACTGGATGCAACTGATGCGGCAGCAATTCTTGTCTATGCAGCAGCAAACGGCTCCGGTAAAGGCGATTCCTGGGAAGAAATTCTTGGTGCTGCGTAATTTGCAGACTGTTGACACGAATCGTGAATAAAAAGAGTTTTCCCCCGCTTATAGCGGGGGAAAACTCATAAATACGTTCATTCAGCCCTCCTCCTCGTTGGCAATGAATGCAATGATGGAACATTGGGAATGCAGATGAACTGTGTATACGAGCAGTGCCGTGGTGCAGAGGATACCGCTGATCAGGATACCTGCCATGATTTTCAGAAACAACTTGTTACTCATAATCTGCTCCTACATATGTGAAAGTGCCATCATGAAGAAAAGAACCTGTGCGGTCAGTGAAATAATCAGAAACAGCGTGATACCGCCGGAAACAAACATCATGATTTTGTGGGTGCTTCGTTTGGGACTATCCATAGGACTGCTCAGCCATTGGCTGAGGCTTAAAAAGAACCATACACTTGTAGCAATGGGCAGTGCCAATACCAGAAGAAGTGCGATAGATGTCAGCATAGAGATCCTCCCTTAGTTTTTGTTATATCATATCAAAATTTTTCTGTCAAATCTTGTAACGAAATTCATTCTGCTGTGTCTTATAGGCGTAAGGGGTAAGAAAAACGCCATCCGAACCCTTTTTACCGTATGCGGAAACTAACGAAAGGAGGCGAACCGATGAAACAAGTAGAGGCACTCTACAATACCTACTTCCATGATGTGTATCTGTACGTGAAATCTCTGTCAAAAAATGATGATATTGCAGAAGAAATCACACAGGAAACCTTTTTTAAGGCGATGAAATCACTGCATAAATTCAAGGGTGAATGCGATGTACGGGTATGGCTATGCCAGATTGCCAAGAATACCTTCTATAATTTCTGCAGCCGTAACCATCAAACAGCGGTGGACACAATTGAAGAAACCACTGCGGACAGCAGCGTTACCATTGAGGAATCACTGGAGGATTCACAGCAGACGATGATAATTCATCGAATATTGCACACCATGGATGATCCATACAAGGAAGTGTTCACTCTGCGGGTGTTCGGGGAATTATCCTTCCGACAGATCGCCGAGGTATTCGGTAAAACCGAAAGCTGGGCAAGAGTGACGTATCATCGGGCGAAACTGAAAATCATTGAAACTTTGGAGGAGGAACGCTAATGGAAAACAATTGTAATCTGGTCAAGGATCTGCTGCCGCTTTACGCAGATGATGTGTGCAGCGATGAAAGCCGAAAGGTAGTTGCGGAGCATATATCGGGGTGCAGCTCATGCCGAGGTATGCTGGAGAAAATGAATCAGCAGCTTGTGGTGAATGTCAATAAGGACATCGGAACACTCAAACGTATCAAGAAAAGAATCTGGATCGAACGTATCGTAATCGCATTGATCGCAGTCGTTGTACTTGTAACAGCCGGATGGACAACATGCTTCCTGCTGCTCAATACGGACCAGACCATGGATTATGAAAAGTACAATCTTGCAGAAAATGTCTACGCTGAGGAGGATGCTGAGGGTAATGTGTGGCTGGTTAAAAGTGGTCCCGCCATTGAATCATGGTTAATATACCCGAATGTACGTGACAAGAATGGCAACTACATGGGTGAACAGAATTTCAATAAGGAAGAAAAGAACGGATATGTTGTGACACTCAAGGAACGCAGGATCAACAATTTCTTTATGATTGAGGTAGATTCTGATTCCCGTCTGTGTCAGGAACGTACCATGGTCATTTCTTTCGACAGTGAGTTTGACGAACTCTATTATTATGATGACAAGACGGATACCGAATATCTGCTCTGGAGAAGAGGTGAATAACATGAAGGAAAAGAAGTTTTATCTGCCGGGAATTATTGTTCCTGCCGTTGGTATTCTTGCACATCTGTTGTTCGGGGCAGCTGCTATTGAATTGGTTGCTGCAATCATTACTCTGATCATGAACCTTCGTAAGAAAAAAACACACCGCATTGCCATCGGTATTGCCCTTGCGGCTGCACTTCTGGTGGGAACGATCATTTCTGCATACAGTATGATTGTGTATCACAGTGTGGATCCCTCACAGACCACAAAGGATCTGATTATGAACATCCTGTTTGGAATTGCATTCACATCCTGACTTTGAACCCCTGTCAACTTTATGACAGGGGTTCTTTGTATCTGTGAATGCAGTTCGCAGCTTTTTTTACAAGACAGAGGAGGGAATATGTGGTAAGATATAACTACAGACAAAGCCTGAGTGAGTGCTTCGTGAATTGCACAAGGGTGCGTGGGGCAGTGCCGTAACGTATACCGCTGAAGTCTGCGGCCCGATACAGCTGAAAATGTATCTCTTTCGATTGGTGGGTTCAACTCCCGCACGTGTTTTGATACACGGATGAGGTTTTCATTCGAATGCCTGAAATAGGGGCGAAAATGACAGGGATGTCAAGTAAACACATAATATTTATTTAAGATCGAAAGAAGTATCGGTTTGGAAAGAAATTTCCGGACATGGGAGCATTGCCCTGTTGGGGGCAGGATACCGTCGGTCAGTCACATCTGCCAGAGTATGTACTCACGCACGTGCGTACTGCCGTCTGAATGCCGCTGCCGCTTTGCTCTCATTAAGATACACGTATATTTTATCCACAAGGAGGATTTACATATGAAAACAATTGTAAAAGACACTGAAAGAGGCTTTCTGTTCAAGAAAGGAAAATTTGAAAAAATGCTGCAGCCAGGCATCTACCACACCTTTGGCAGCACCGAAATCCGCAAGGCAGATATTGACAAGCCGCTGTCCATGAGTTTTACCGAAGCACAGCTTGCCCTGTTTGCAAAGGATGAATCCTTTGCAGCAGAAACAATTTCCGTCACTGTTGCCGACGGTAAAATCGCTCTGTGTTTTACCGACGGAACATACAAGGAGAGCCTGACTGCAGGGAAGTACATACTTTGGAATAATGTGAAAGAGCACACCTTTGAGATGTACGATATTACCTGTCCCCAGGTGCCTGACGGTATATCCCGCTGCATCTGTGAGAAACTCTGTGATGAGGATCAGATGTTTTCTGTCCGTGTTCCCGAATATGGTAAGGGAATGCTGTACTTTGACGGCAGTCTGAAAGAAATTCTTGCACCGGGTGTGTACTATTTCTGGAACAACAGCACAGAGATTCATTGTGAAATCGCAGATACCCGTCAGCAGCAGATGACCATTTCCGGTCAGGAACTCCTGACGAAGGATAAGGTGGCAGTCCGTCTGAACTTCGTCTGCAGTTACCGCCTTACGGAATTTGAAAAGGCATTCCGTGAGATTCGAGATTATGCAAGCCAGTTCTACACTGCTGTGCAGATGGTTGTGCGTGAACAGATCGCAAGCGGCACACTGGATGATCTTCTGACGCAGCGTGATGTGATCACAGCTGCAATCACCGAACGTCTGAAGGCGAAAGCGGCAGATCTCTATATTGAGGTGATCGAAACGGGCATACGTGACATCATTCTTCCGGGGGAAGTGCGTGATATCATGAATACCGTGCTGATTGCCGAGAAGCGTGCACAGGCGAATGTCATCACACGCCGTGAGGAGGTGGCGTCCACTCGCTCTCTGCTCAACACCGCAAAGCTCATGGATGAGAACAAGACACTTTACAAGCTCAAGGAGCTGGAGTATCTGGAAAGAATCTGTGAGAATGTGGGGAATATCTCCGTTTCCGGAGGTGACCTGCTGACGCAGCTTCATGACATTCTCGGAACTCGTGCATAAAAAAGAGGCAGCCATAAGGCTGCCTCAACTTGTTAGTCTTAGCATTCATCCAGCTCACCGCAGGCGGGAAAGCATTAAAGATTAAAACTTTTGGACGGACTAAAAGGGCAGCCAAATGGCTGCCCTTTTTTAGTCATCGGATTTATCACGCTTATCTTTACTTTCTTCGGGGAGTCGAATGATCTCCACCTGTTCGATTCTTCTGCCCATCATCTTCATGACCTTCACCTGTAGATTCTGATATGTAAAGGAATCACCGGTGGAAGGAATCCTTTCAAGAATTTCCATGACCCATCCGCCGACGGTGATGGCTTCAAAATCGCTGTCCAGATCCAATGTTTCAAATACTTTTTCGATGTTCGCCTTACCCGATACGATGAATTTGTTTTCATCCACTTCGCTGATCTCACGAATGATTTCGTCATGCTCGTCCCAAATCTCACCGACAAGCTCCTCCAGAATATCTTCCAGCGTTACGATGCCGACAGTACCGCCGAATTCATCGGTAACCACCGCAATATGCAGCTGCTGTTCCTGCAGCTCCTTGCGAAGATCGCTGATTTTCTTGCTTCTCGGAACATAAATGACAGGTTTGATAATATCCTGAATGCTTGTCTGTCGATTGTAGGAGTAGTTATAGAAATCCTTCAGATACAGAATACCAATGATGTTGTCCAGTGTATCCTCGTATACGGGAAGTCTGGAGTAGCCGGTTTCCGAAAACACCTTGGCAGCGTCATCCTTGGAAATACCTGACGAAATGGCAGAAATATCAATTCGGGGAGTGAATATGTCACGCACTTCCAACTCATTGAATTCAATTGCACTTCGGATGAGCTCGCTTTCATCCTTGTCAATGCCGCCGCCCTGTTCTGCTTCATCCACAATCGTAAGCAGCTCTTCTTCGGTGATACCCTGATCCTGCGGGGATTTGATAATCACAGAAAGCAGTTTTTGCCAGAGCTTGAATACGAACGTGACCGGAGTCAGAACAATCATAAACAAGCGAAGAATCGGTGCGGAAAACATTGCGAAACTTTCGGGATGCTCCTTTGCGATGCTCTTGGGAGAGATCTCACCGAAGATCAACAAAATCACAGTGAGAACAACAGTGGAAACCGTTGCACCAAGATCGGGATCTTTTAAAAGATCAACAAACAAGAGTGTTGCAACCGAAGAACAGAGGATATTAACAATATTATTGCCCACCAGAATGGTGGAGAGCAATTCGTCATATTTGTCCGTAAGCTTTAATACAAGTCCAGCTTTTTTGTCGCCATTTTCCGATTTGTTCTTGATTCGGATCCTGTTCAGACAGGAAAATGCCGTTTCTGTTGCCGAAAAATAGGACGACAAAATGATGCAGACGACAATAATCAAAATAGAAGCCATGTTATTCATTCTAAAAAATCCTTTCGTTATATCATAATCAACCCAAAACTGCGGATTTGTCTACATATTTCTCCTCCGCTTCACGTTGGAACAATGTGTATATGACAAAAGGGTATAGCTTGCCCGTAATGGCAGACTACGCCCTGAAAAAACATGATATAACAAAATACTGTGATACGGGGCAACCGTATCATCCGAACCGCTGATTGTCATACGTTCCTCCTGATAGAATTTCTATTATTATAACACAGTGTAGAAGGAATGTCAAGTCTTTTGCGGTTAATTTTATTGTTGTCAGCATGATATGGATATGAATAACCCAAAGCCCTGTCGGTGACAGGGCTTTGAGGAGCGAAAATAGATGTACATATGTTCCGAAAGACAGCTACTGAATTACAGTTGTGACCTCAGTTTGTACGGTGTTGTCGCTATCCCTTTTGTTGACATAATAATACCATGTTGACGGAACAGTGACAGTTGTAGTGGTAGTAGTTGTGGTGGTGGTAGTTGTTGTGTGCGATGTAATCGTCGTACATATGGACGATTGCTGTGTAGCGATTGCTGTTGTAGTTTCTGAGTTGCCCGGTGGTGGGGGATAGGCTCCTCCACCCGTATAGCCGGGATCGGGATCTTCCTCAGTGGGAACATTCGTCGAAGGTTCTTCCGGTGGCGGTTCTGCAGATGGCGGTTCCATTGACGGCTCTTCGATTTCTGGGTTTGTTTGGGGTTCCGTTGGTTCGAATTCCGGTGGTTCGGCTTCCGGTGGTTCGGTGGATTCAGGGGGAAACGTCGGCTGCAGCTCGACGGGATTCGTAGTGTTCAGCGGAGAATCAGCGGAATCACTTGTGTTGGGCTGCGTATTACTTTCCGGTGGAGCCGTTTCGGACGGCTGCGGTTCCACGGGGTCCGTTACCACACCGTTTCCTGAACCGGGAGTCTGATTAGTATGGGCAGGGGGAGAATCCGTGAATGTGGGGTTCTGTCCGGATGGAGTGACCGTTGCGGTTACTTCACCCTCGGTGGTCTGCTGATTGTTGTGATGTTCGGTCGATGGCTGTACATTTCCGGTGGTTGAGCCGATGGTAGATGTATGCGTTTCATCGGGAAATTCCGGAAGGGTTTGCGGCGGCTCCAGATTCAGGAACACGGATAGCCCGAATACACATACAGCACACATCACGGATGTTGCAGTAATCGTCTGGATGCGTTTGACACGTCTGCGATGAGCAGCGGTTGCCTCAATGACATTTTCCACGATTTCATCATATGTTTTCAATGCAAAACCCCTCCTTTTCCAGAATTTTTTTAAGCTGCTGTCTTGCCTGATAAGCAGTGGCAGTCAGTTGTTTTTCGCTGCATTTCATGATTTTCGCCGCATCTCTGACGGACAGACCTTCGAAATACCGCAGATACAGCACTTCACGGTATTCCTGTTTGAGATCCTGCATGGCACGATGCATTGCAAGTTTGGAGTCCTGCAATTCCATGCGTTCTTCGACCTCCTGCATTTCATCCTTAATGTTCTCCATTATCTCCTGTGCCATATACTGCGTTCTTCCTTGTTTTTTGAGATGATTCAGAGAAAGGTTACGGCAGATTTTGAACAAGTACGCCCGTAATTGGTTTTCATGTTCAAATTTCGGACGCTTGATGGAAAGCTTGATCAGGGCTTCCTGTGCAATGTCCTCGGCATCTGACAGGTTATGTACATAACCATTGGTGAACAGGAGCATACTGTTCCAGTACAATTCGACGATTGCTCGCAAACCGCTCTGATCACCCTTGAGATAACGGAGATAGCTTTCAATCCCTCTCTCCATTATATCCTCCTTGCAAGTGGATTCTACTTATATAACAACTGAGAATCCAAAATATTGGTATAATTTTATAAAAGACTTAAATATTTACAGCATTCTGAAATACCGCCTGTCCCCGGACAGGCGGTATGACGAATCATTTTTATCTCATCTGCAAAGGTCTCTGGAAATGCATGGGCATACCGTTACGCATACAGATATTCACTTCACCCTGTACAAGCGGCAGGAAGTACTTGACAGCGGAATCCGTTACCTGATTCTGTTCCGGAACGATCCATTTCTGGGGGAATTTCTTCTCCAGATTGGCGACATTCTTTGCATCCGTCATTTCGATTGTTACCGCATAGGGCATATCGCTCACCCTGCGGAAGAACATCATCTTACCGGTTTCGCCGTCGAGTGCCGCACGCAGAGCGTGTCTGCCGATGCGTTCCGCTTCGTCAATATCGGTTTTGGAACAGATATGCGAAGAACAACGCTGCATGACATTCAGTTCGATCGAACGCACCTTGCAGCCAATTTCCTTGGCTACCATACGTTCCAGGAATTTACCCACACCCGAAAGATACTTGTGACCGAACACATCCGTAGCACCGGACTGGAAATCCTCCAACCCCTCTGCCTCATCCGTCAGCGTTACACCCTCGGAAACTGCAACGATGACCGCCTTGTGCTTTGCCATTTGCTTGCGGACATCCTCAATGAACTGTTTAGCGGAGAATTCGGATTCGGGCAGATAGATCAGGTGGGGAGCTTCCTCACCGTTTGCACGGAGCATACAGGAAGATGCTGCCAGCCAGCCGCTGTGACGTCCCATGATCTCCACGATCGTAACCGACTGAATACTGTACACGGAGCTGTCACGGATGATCTCCTGTACGGTTGCGGCAACATATTTTGCTGCGGAACCGAAACCTGGTGTGTGGTCTGTTACGGGCAGATCGTTGTCAATGGTTTTGGGAACGCCGATCACACGGATATCCGAGCCTTCCTGCTTCAGAAAATCAGAAAGTTTTACAACGGTATCCATCGAATCGTTGCCGCCGATATAAATAAATATCTTGATTCTGTGCTTTTCAAAGCACTTGAGGATCTTTTCATAAACCCCTTTGTCGTCCTCAATGGACGGCAGCTTGTAACGGCAGGAGCCGAGCATGGTGGATGGTGTCTGACGCAGCAGTTCCATATCCTCGTTTGTGCGGATGACGGATTTAAGATTCAGCAAATCATCATTGATAATCCCCTCGATACCGTTGATGGAGCCGAAAATAGCGTCGATTTTCTCCGTCAGGAGTCCCTGCTTGAATACGCCGACCAGACTTGCGTTGATGGCACAGGTAGGGCCGCCGGACTGTGCAATTGCAATATTCATGTACATTTTCCTCCCAGAAATAGTATACTGCTATTATTATACCAAATCTTCGACATGAATGCAAGCAGTTTGCGGTGCGTTTTCGTTAATGTGGAAATCCAATGCTTTTCGTTTCCGCAATTTGTGCATTTCCACAAAACAAAACCAATTGCGGAGATGTCTTTTCGATTGACATAAGGGCATTTTCAGAAAAAATGATATTCAGTACTTTACAACGTAACGGATTTGTGGTATAATATATGATGTGAAATTTTACACTGACAGATGGAGGAATGAAATTTGGATTCTCAGAAAATTCGTAATTTCTGTATCATTGCCCATATTGACCACGGCAAGTCCACCCTTGCCGACCGTATTCTGGAAAAGACCGAAACGGTTGCACAGCGTGATATGGAGCAGCAGATTTTGGATAATATGGATCTGGAGCGTGAGCGTGGCATCACCATCAAAGCACGTGCCGTGCGTTTGAATTATCGTGCACAGGACGGGCAGCTATATACGTTCAACCTCATTGATACTCCCGGACACGTGGACTTCAATTACGAGGTTTCCCGTTCTCTTGCAGCTTGTGAGGGTGCGATTCTTGTTGTCGATGCGTCACAGGGCATCGAGGCACAGACCCTTGCCAATACCTACCTTGCCATCGAGCATGATCTTGAAGTGGTTCCGGTTGTCAATAAGATCGACCTGCCCTCTGCCGATCCTGAGCGTGTCTGCGATGAGGTGGAGAATGTCATCGGTATACCCGCAATGGACGCTCCCCGTATTTCTGCAAAAATGGGAACAAACGTGGAAGCTGTTCTGGAAAAGATCGTAACTGACATTCCTGCTCCCATCGGTGATCCGAATGCCCCCCTCAAGGCACTGATTTTTGACAGCTATTATGATTCCTATAAGGGTGTTATCATCTATGTCCGTGTGAAGGACGGCAGCGTGAAGGTGGGGGATACCATCCACCTGATGGCAACCGGTTCCGAATTTGTTGTTACGGAAACGGGCTATATGTCGCCCACTTCGCTGATCAATACAGGAACACTGACTGCGGGAGAAGTAGGATATATCGCTGCATCCATCAAGAGTATCGGTGATACACAGGTGGGTGATACCGTGACGCTTGCTGATCATCCCTGCGATGAGGCACTGCCCGGATACCGTAAGGTAAATCCCATGGTATTTTCGGGTATCTATCCTGCGGACGGTGCAAAATACGGCGACCTGCGTGAAGCACTGGAAAAGCTCCAGCTCAATGACGCAGCTCTGACGTTTGAGCCGGAAACCTCCATTGCACTTGGTTTTGGTTTCCGCTGCGGTTTCTTAGGACTTTTGCATATGGAGATCATCCAGGAACGTCTGGAGCGTGAATATAATCTCGACCTGATCACTACAGCACCTTCCGTAATTTACAAGGTTACGCTGACCGACGGTACGGTGCAGTATATTGATAATCCGACCAATTATCCCGATCCTTCGCTGCTGGCGAGTGCGGAGGAACCGATGGTAAAGGCTGATATCCTTGTTCCCTCCGAATTTGTCGGCAACATCATGGATCTGTGTCAGGACAGACGAGGCACCTTCAAAGATATGCAGTATCTCGATGATACCAGAGTAACGCTGAAATATGAACTGCCCCTCAACGAGATCGTTTACGATTTCTTTGACGCACTCAAGTCGAGAACAAGGGGCTATGCGTCCTTTGATTATGAACTGATGGGTTATGCACCCTCCAAGCTCGTGAAGCTTGACATTCTGCTCAACGGGGATATTGTCGATGCACTTTCCTTTATTGTCCATGCGGACAAGGCATATCCAAGAGCCAGAAAAATTGCAGAAAAGCTCAAGGATAATATCCCAAGACAGTTGTTTGAAGTGCCGATTCAGGCAGCAGTCGGCGGTAAGATCATTGCCCGTGAAACGGTAAAGGCAATGCGTAAGGATGTGCTTGCCAAGTGCTACGGCGGCGATATTACCCGTAAGAAGAAGCTGCATGAAAAGCAGAAGGAAGGTAAGAAGCGTATGCGTCAGCTCGGTACCGTAGAAGTGCCGCAGGAGGCATTTATGAGCGTACTCAAACTTGACGAATAGGAGGAGCTGTTATGAAAAAACACGTTTGTCCGCATTGCGGTGAAGCCACATTCTCTCCGCTTCGTAAAGCAATGGCAGGATCTCTGCGTACTTCCGGAAAACCCTGTCCGAACTGCGGAAGAAAATGCTGCAACGGTATGGCATCCATATATTTTTCAGGCGTAACGAGCGTGATCATGTTGATCGTCTGCGTTTTTGCTTATATCACAATGGAAGATAAAGTGACCAGCACCATTATCATCGTGTCGGCAATTGCAGCCAATTTCCTGCTTTGCTTCCTCTTTGATATGTTCTTTGGTAAGCTGACCACGCCCATCCGTTTGATGGAATAATATGACGGGGCTGTATTTTCATATCCCGTTCTGTGCAAAAAAATGTCCTTACTGTGATTTCTATTCCGTTTCTTACAACAAGGAAACCGCATCGCAGTATGTGTCAGCAATCATTCGGAATCTGGCGGCGTATATGCCTGAAGACATGGTGGATACCGTGTACTTCGGCGGCGGTACGCCGTCGCTTTTGTCAGCGGCACAGATCGGCGATATTCTAGGTGCCTGTGCAAAATATACTCATCTTGCTGCAGATTCCGAAATTACGCTGGAATTCAATCCCACCGGAGAGAGAACGCAGTACCTGCGTGATCTGCGTTCTGTCGGCGTGAATCGTCTGTCCATCGGTACACAGAGCTTTTCGGATGAGCAGCTTTCCATGCTTGGCAGAACCCACCGTGCCGCCGACGGTATCCGTACAGTGATGGCAGCCCATGCACAGGGATTCACGAACATTTCCTGTGACCTGATGCTTGCGTGTCCGCACCAGAGCGAAAGTGTGCTCGGCCAAACACTCCGGATTCTCGGAGAACTTCCCATCACCCATGTTTCCGCATATCTTCTGCAGGTGGAGGAGGGAACACCTCTCTCCCAAAATACACAGCTGCTTACGCATCTTCCGGATGATGATACGTCCACTGATCGTTATTTGCAAACTGTGCATACCCTTGCGGAATACGGATTCCGCCAGTATGAGGTATCCAGCTTTGCAAAGGTCGGTTTTGAGAGCCGACACAATCAGAAATACTGGAAATGTGAGCCATATCTCGGAATCGGTGCGGGAGCACATTCCTGCTACGGCGGCAAGCGTTTTCAGGTGCCAAGGGATGCTGCAGCATTTTGTAATTCGCCCGTGCAGCCAACGGAGATATTGGACGAAAGTCCCTGCGAATCGGAGGAAAGGCTGATGCTTGCCCTTCGCATGACGAATGGTGTGGCGGCTTCGCTGTTAAGCGATACGGCACAAAAGAAAATCCCCCTATTGATGCAGGCGGGCTATGTTGCGATGCAGAGCAATGGGAATATTTCGCTTACCCCAAAAGGATTTGCCGTATCCAATGCCGTGATCGCCACGCTTCTTGAATAGGAGGAGATAGATATGATTACACAAGCCAAACAGAACGATCTGCAGACGGTGTTTGAAATCGTGCAGACAACCATTTCGGAGATCTATCCGCACTATTATCCTGCGGGGGCGGTACGATTCTTTCAGGAACATCATTGTGCATCGCATATTGAGTCGAATATTTCCGATGGCATCGTGTACCTGATGCTTTACGATGGAATTGCAGTCGGAACTGTAACGATCGCCGGCAACGAAATCAACCGCCTGTTTGTTTTGCCGAAATTTCAGGGCAGGGGATTTGGCACACAGCTGATGGCATTTGCGGAACGCATGATCGCACAGCAGTATTCATCTGCTGAACTTTCTTCGTCGTTTTCAGCACAGGAAATGTATCAGAAGCTTGGCTATGTTCCCTTTGATTATCGGAAAATCGCCTGTGATAACGGTGACTGGCTGTGCTATTATCAGATGCAAAAGGTATTATAACGCAGGGCTGCAGCCCCAATGCAGCTTATAAATGCAGTATGGAGGTGCACATGGAACCAATTGCTTTCCCGAATGATTCGGACTATATTTGTTATGCAAAAAACTGTGGTTTTGGCAGCGTGTATCCTCTTTCCGTTGCTCAGAAATTTCAGCAGGGTGAGATTTTTGCCGATTTCGAAAACGATCGTACAACTGTTTTGTTCTGGCATTACTGTGGCTTTGCATTCCTTTCCGGTGCATATGATAAAGGATTTCTGGATTCACTTTATGAAATGATTTTGGATAAGAACAAAATCATTCCCCGACGGTTTCTATTGTTTACCGATGATGAACGCATTGAAAGTTATTTTGGAAGCAAGGAAAATTTTGGAATCAGTAAAAGATATTTTTTTGAATACCATGCGGATCATACAGTTTCAATTCCTGATTTGCCCGAAGGATTTGAAATACAAGAGTTGGATTCTGTTCTGCTTTCCAGACTGAAAGGCAGAATTACACCATCCGTGTTCTGGCAGAATGCAGAAATGTTTCTTTCCAAAGGGAAGGGGTATTGCATTGTAAATGGTGATGCCATTGCTTCGTGGGCATTCACTTCTGCAGTCAGTGATCGTGAGGTAGATATTGGTGTAGAGACCGATGATGCATATCGTCACAGGGGATTTGCCCGGATCGCTGTCCAAACACTGATACGTTATATCATGGATGAACAGAAACTGCCCGTGTGGGCTTGCCATTCTCATAATCCGGCATCCCAAAGATTGGCTGAGAAAATCGGATTTACTAAGGTTTCCGAGTGCTCCGTCATACAGTATTTGAATGCGGATAGCAATTGATTGTATGAGAATACGAAAATAAGCTAAGCCCTCCGATACCGAAGTATCGGAGGGCTTCTCATCCTTTTCTTCCAATGAGAACCACATGATTGCTTGTTCCCAGAATGGATTTTTCCCTGCAAACGCTGTAATGATAGTCGCACCAGATCCGGAACTGCTCCTCATTCCAGCAGTCCGCCTTTTCGTGAAACTGCGGTGTCTGACCGTCCTGAGCAAAATGGTCGATCACGATAATACCATGCTGTGCGTAAAGCTGTTCCATTTCGCAAGCAGAGGAATAATAGGTGTCCGTCCAGAAGCATTTCTCATCATCATGACGAAGCACACCGGTGCTGATCAGCTGCTGAGCAAGTCTTGCATCAAGAAAAGCTTCGTTCTGCATTGCAATATATTGAAAGATGTAGAAACGAGGGATATATGCCGTTACAAGAAAACCACCTTTTTTCAGAACCCTGCAGCATTCGTTCAGACATTTCTCACGATCCTGTTCCTCCGTCAGGTGGTAGAACGGCCCCATATTCAGAACCACATCAAAGCTTTCATCGGGAAATGTGCTCATGTCCGTCGCATCCAGTACGGCAGTATGCATTGTATAATTCTTGGTTTTCAGAGTTTCTCTGATCACAGCAACGTGTCTTGGGGTAATATCCGTTGCCGTTACCGTATGCCCACGATCCGCAAGATGGAATGCGTAAATTCCCGTTCCGGCAGCACAATCAAGGATATTCTGCTTGCCGTCGATCCATTCGTCCAGTATTCGTGAAGTCGTAAGAAATTCGATTCTTCGTGCATTATTGGTGGACAGCCGATCCTCCTCACGATAGTTTTCATAGCTGTCAATGACGTGTTGTTTCATTATACACCTCCATAAGGTAAGTTTGTCGAATTGCATGAAGTGCCGCAGTTGGTATCTGCGGCACTTAAAATTTCTATCACTGAGAATCCGCCGGCGGCTTGCGATTCTGATTTTGTTCCTTGCGTTCCTTAGTCGTCTTGCGGGCAGCCTCACGTTTTACTTCAGAAGCCTTGGGCTTGAGATGTACGGGCTGTACCGGTTTGATCTTCTGCTTGTAGCAGACGTGGGAATAAATACAGAGTGCAATATAGATCGCACACAGCAGCAGACTGATCAGAACGGCTTTCAACATCCAGTCCGTCTTGGGAAAATGCTGGATCAGTGCCATGTAGTACTTGTAGGGGGAAAGCTTGACAGAGGAAGTGGCAACCAGATCAATTGTTGCAATGACCTCACCGGAGTATTTCAGGGTAACCTCTCCAAGCTTGTCGCCTGCATTCACAGGTGCAGAAACATTCTCGTTCAGTGAAACTTCCTGTACGATGGAAGCCATATCCGCCATATCATACCAGAGGGACATAAAAGTTTTCTCAGGTCTTACCAGTACATAATCGGAACCGTCACCGTTTTCCACTTTGATCTGTCCGAGCTCCGTGCTGTCACTGAGGATATTTTGATAGCTGAAATGCTCATACACCCACTTGAGCAGGGAATAGGCATCCGCCTGATGGTAATAACGGAGATTTCCCTCGGCATCCTCAAAGGGGGCAGCAAGCAGAATCACCAGATAACTATTTCCATCCTTGGAGGCTTTGCAGATGATATTACGACCCTGTGCAGACAGATTTGCAGTCTTGATACCCTTAACACCGTTGATGTGATAATTGTTGACTGTCTGCATCATGGTGTTGGTGTGCGTCCATGTCCAGTCGGGATTGTGACGATCAAGGTTGGGTGTGTAGGGAGAAAAGCTCTCTGTGCAGGCAATGCTCTCAAAACGTCCGAGCGTCAGTGCGTGCTTGGTAATGATCGCCATATCGTTGGCGGTAGTTTTCTGGGATGTGTTGTAGATACCCGTAGGGTTTGTGAAATTTGTTTTTGTGCAGCCAAGCTCCTTTGCCTTTGCATTCATTTTTGCAACGAAATTCGGAACGCTTCCATCGCCGAAATGATTGGCAAGAAGAACGGAGGCTTCACAGGAGGAAGTCAGCAGCATGGCATATAAGAGTTCTTCAACGCTGAGAACGTCCCCATCCTTGATTTCCGCATACAGAATATCATCGGGATATTCCGTCGTGGAAAACTGTGTGTACAGAGCAGAATCCGCTGTGATATTCATGCTGAGATTCTGACAGTTTTCCAGAACGACGATTGCCGTCATGATCTGTGCAAGAGCACCCGGCATGAACTGTGCTTCCGCATTTTTCTGATACAGAACCGTATCCGTATCCAGATTCAGAAGTACCGCAGCCTCACTATGTACATCAAAGTTCGGCGTGAAATTCAGTGCCTGTCCACGCAGGTCAGTGCAGAAACAGCAAAGTATCATAAAAGACATACATATAGAAATTATTTTTTTCATGGACTATGCCTCCTTGAATGGATAAAGTAATTCATTATCTATTATACCAAAAATTTCGGAATATGCAAATACTTTTTTCAAAAAATCATGAATTTGGATAAAAATACGGGAAAAACAGACCGGTGTTTGGGGAAGTTGACACCGAAAACAAATGATATCATATTTCAGCCGTGCTCTGATTCTATTCCGAATTAATGGTTGAGGAAAATACTGTTGTTTTCGGCTTGAAGTTATGAAAACCTGCTTGACACCCCTTTGCGAAACATGGTATAATTATGATAACAGAGAAAACTATTCCGTCTTTTTCAGCGGATGTATCATGAATCGGAGGCAAAGAAATGGTTTATATCACAGGAGATATGCATGGAGAGTGGGATCGCTTCAAGGACAAGCAGATGCGTCGTCTGAAGGAGGGGGATGTACTGATTGTCTGCGGGGATTTTGGTTTCATCTGGGATGGAACCCGTCAGGAAAGAGCAATTTTGCGTAAAATGGCACTGCTGCCGTTTACCATTGCGTTTCTTGACGGCTGCCATGAAAATTTTGATTTACTTGACCGTTATCCCGTGGAGGGCTGGAACGGAGGCCCCGTCCATCGTATTCAGCCGAATGTGGTGCATCTTATGCGTGGTCATGTATATACCATTGAAAAGCGTACATTTTTTGTATTCGGCGGCGGACACAGTCAGGACATTGACTTCCGTCGTGATACGCCTAACTGGTGGGAGCAGGAACAGCCCACCCACGCCGAGATCAAACGTGCCATTCACAGTCTTGCGGAATACGAAAACAGAGTCGATTATATCGTTACGCATGAACCGCCCGCATCCCTCAAGGATTGCCTCGGCGTGGATGTGTTCCAGAGACTTGAAATACATACATTTTTTGAAGATATTATCCGTGTCTGCCAGTATCGGAAGTGGTTTTTCGGAAAATGTCATATTGACAAGTACATTCCCGTGAAATTCTTTGCGGTGTTCGATCAGGTGCTTCCCGTGACAGTAAAGGATACGGATCTGTAGCGAGGTGAATTCTTTATGAATTGCAGAAAGTTTTTTGCCTCTTTGATCGTAGGTGCGGTATTGTTGACAGGCTCTGTGATTCCTGTTCATCCATCGGCGGAGGAGCAGCATATTTCCGTCATCAACGGGTCGTTCATTCAGCCGTGGCTGTATGCAAACTGGGACGATGCCCGCTGGAGGGCGGAAATGGACGTGCTGAAGGAAACAGGGATCGAATACCTGATCATGGGGGATGTTGCCAATAAGAATCAGGATGGCACATGGACGGTTTACTATGAATCAGAACTGGAATTTCTGGATGGATACTTTGTCTACAATGCAATTGATTCCCTATTTTACTACTGTGATATGTATGACATTAAGGTGTATCTTGGCATGGGACTGGATACTGCATGGAACAGTGACCTGACGATTGAGGAGGGGCTGCGTGCAAACAGGGAGTACATGGAACGCTGCAACATGGTTACCACAGAACTGTACAACCGGTACAAATCGCAGTACCCCGATACCTATTACGGATTCTATTTTGTAACAGAGCTTTACAATACCTACTACATGGAAACGGATTATGGCACACAGCTGTATACGGATGGTCTGGATGAAATGTTCACAATGGTCATTGATCACTGTAATACCCTTAATCCCGATATGCCCCTGCTGTTCAGCCCATATGTGAATATTTTCGGCTATGGCTTTGCAAGCATCAACGTGGATAGATTCACGGAATTCTGGACACAGGCACTGACGAAAATACCGTTTCGTGATGGTGATGTGCTGTGTCCGCAGGATAGCTGCGGCGGCGGTGGAAATGACGTGGAACATCTGGAAAGATGGATGGCAGCCTATCGGAATGCTGTTGACCGAGCCAATGCCGCAAGGGGTACGAAGCTTTTGCTGGGTACCAATGCGGAAATGTTTGTTTCCCCCGATGCCTACCGCATGACCTCTCCCCACGGCGTTTCCTATGTAGGAACCAAAACCGTGGACGATTTCGCAAAGCGTCTGGAGATTGCAAGGCCATATGTGGATACCTTGTTCTGTTTTGCTTATTCCCATCACTATTCTCCTTATAATGTGCCGGAAGGTTTCCATAGTGCCTTTGTTAAGTACCTTGAAACAGGTGAAATAGAAACAAATCCGCCCGTTCCGCCGAATTTGGTGAAAACAGAAGTTGTTACCGCAGAAGACGCACCGCATCTCCGGATTTCTTTCAGTGGTATGACGGATGATACGGAAGTCGGACAGATCAATATATATAAGGATGCTTTCCTGTATGATTACCTTGTACCCGGTACGAATAATGGAAAAACAGGATTGAACCACGCACAGAATGTCTGGATCGACTATGAATTTGATGTCAATGCTGACTCCGCTGTTTATCAGTTTGAAGTTGTGGACGTCTGCGGAAACATTTCTGAAAAATCAACTTATTCCGTGACTCCCAAAAATGTGAACAACGGTGTAACGCTGGATGCCGATGAAACCAATGTCATGTACAACATTGCTTTCGGCAGCAGTGTGCTGAATTATCTGTCATACAGCGTGACCGACAGTGGTGTCCGTATTACGGACTGCGAAAAAAGTATTCAGGATTTGATAATCCCCGATACGATCGAGGGAAAACCGGTGACTGTCATCGACTGGTATGCGTTTCAAAACTGCAAGTCCCTCAAGTCGGTAACCCTTCCCGATACCATTACCCATATCAGCAGATTTGCATTTGCACATTGTATTTCATTGGAAACCATCAATATGCCGTCATCGCTCTATGCGATCGAACAGTATGCATTCCATGATTGCCCGAATCTCAAGGGAATCATCTTGCCGGAATCCCTTGCGATCATCGAAGAACGTGCATTCAGCGAATGCCGCAGCCTGACGAAAATTACCATTCCTGCAAATTGCAGTCAGGTGGGCGACTATGCATTCTTTGCTTGCGACGCCCTTCCCGAGATCACCGTGAAGGGAACGGAAACAGAATTCGGAAACCGCAGCATGGGTTACACCTATCAAAGTGGTTATACTCTTAAATCCGGTTTTGTCATTCATGCCGAGGAGGGGACAGCCGTGACCTATGCCAAGGAAAATGGCATACCGCTGAAAAACAGTATTCTGATCGGCGATGTCGATCAGAACGGTACACTGAATGTCAGCGATGCGATCCTGCTACAGAAATACCTTCTTGCCGATGCTTCCCTTGATACGATGCAGGCAGCAGCAGCCAATACCGTTTCGGATCATACCGTGGATGCCTACGATCTGGCAGTTCTGAAACGAATGCTGTTATCATGAGAAGAAACTATCTGCCGATAATATATTGATAAATGAGCTTACCTGCAAGCTGATTTGCCCCATATTTCATGGGGCAAATTTTTTTGAAAAAAGTGATTGACAAATATTGTAATTCATGCTATAATGTAAACATGAGATATATTATACAACATATAATATTGTAAATCAAAAAGGAGGAGTATTATGTTTCCAATCAGTGCAGCCCTTTTGGATGCCATGGTGCTGTCTCTTGTGAATCGTGAGGAAACTTACGGGTACAAGATCACGCAGGATATGCAGTCTGCGGCAAAGGTATCGGAATCGACGCTCTATCCGGTGCTTCGGCGTTTGCAGAAGACCGGTGCATTAGAAACCTTTGACAGGGCGTATATGGGGCGAAATCGCAGGTATTACCGAATTACGTCACTTGGGCAGGCAATGCTTGCACAATATCGGATTGACTGGACACAGCACAAACTGCAGGTGGACGGTATTTTGGAGGACAAGGAGGAACAGGTATGACATCTGGCGAGTTTTTACAGCAGCTTGCCCAGCATTTGCAGTGCCTTTCGGAAGACGAGCGTGCAAATGCAATGGCATATTATCAGGAATATTTTGAAGAAGCCGGCGAGGAGAATGAAACGCAGGCAGTGGAAAATCTTGGTTCACCGCAATCCGTTGCGGAGCGTATCATCAAGGAAGTTGGCGTAGTTGATACAGCCGATTCCTCGAAAGCTGCATCTGCGGCACAGTATCAACACGATGCACCAAAATCCACTATTCCTGCACAGTATCAATACGATTCACAGAGAGAGCAGGGCATAGAAAGTTCTGTCAGCAGCGGCAGAATCATTCTTGCGGTTGTAATTCTTCTGCTGACAAGTCCTTTCTGGATTGCAGTACCGATTATCTGGTTTTCCATTGTGATGGTACTTCTGATGATACCGATCACATTTTTGATGGCTGCTATCCTTGCCCCCATTCAGGGAATTCTCGGGATTGTAAGCGGTATGACTGCATCAGGTTTGTTTGATCTGGGCGGCGGTGTTCTGATGATTGGACTTTTGATGCTGATCTGGTATCCGTGTGTTATGGGTGCATGGAATCTGACCAAGCTGTTTGGAAAGCTCTGCGTAGCCGTATTTAACCTTCTGACAGGAAAGGAGAAACACTGATGAAACTTTCACCGATATATTGGATTCTTTCTACGGTTGTTGCACTGGCGGGCGTTGGAATGATGGTAGCCGGTGCAGCTATGTACGACGATCAGATCGAAGACGATGAAAATAGTGTAATGGAAACATTTTCGGATTTTCGTAATCTGCAGCTGGAAGTGGAAAGCTGTGCACTTACACTGAAAAGCTCCGAATCTGCACAGGACTGTACCGTAGAATTCATTGGTTCACCCAGCACACCGAAAATGTATCTGGATGGAGATACACTCGTGGTGGAGCAGAAGCAGAAAATGCCGCTGCAGCTGATCAGCTTTGGAAACTGGAAAAAATGCGGTAAAGTGATTATTACCGTTCCCGTGCAGGAATATGATCGGATGTATATTTCTTTGGGGATGACGGATGAAAATCTGATCGACAGCATTGCCTGCCGTGACATGGAATTCGACTGCGGCGTAGGGGATGTGACAATGCGTGACATTCATATTGCAGGGGAACTTGACGTTGACGGCGGAACGGGCGATCTATTCATGAATGACATTGCTGTGGATAGCGTGTGCACACTGGATCTTGGCGTGGGAACAATGGAGGCGGAAAATCTCGTTGTCAAGGGAAAATCCGATTTTGATTTTGGAACAGGCGACTGTACCATATCCGAATCCCGCCTTGGGGATCTGGAACTTGACTGTGGTGTCGGTGATGTGAAGCTATTTTTCACAGAACTCCATGGGGATGCGGAGATTCAGCAGGGGACTGGGGATATCGAACTGAGCATTTCGGGATCCTCCGATGCTTATTCAGTTTTAACGGACTCGGGAGTGGGCGATATCAAGATTGACGGTGAAGATATCAATGGTCTTAAGAATAAGGATGCCGAATATACGATAAATATTGAATGCGGCGTTGGCGATGTGGATGTTCGTTTCCTTGACGAAACATAAAAAAACGACGAAGAAAGATTAAATTTGAAACGGCGGAGAAATCTCCGCCGTTTTTATTGTTATGCAGTTTCCGTAAATGTGAGTTTCACTTTAAACAGGTCGCCGTCAATATTCAGTTCTAATTGACCACCCTGCAAAGCCGTCAGACTCTGTGCAATGGAAAGTCCAAGTCCGCTGCCCTCGGTGTTTCTGGAACGATCTCCCTGTACAAAGCGTTCCATCAATTCGTCTGCGGAAATATGAAGCTGTACCGACGAAATGTTACGCAGTGTCAGCTCTGCCTGACCGTTGTTTACGCTTGCATCCAGATAAACACGGGTGTTCTGCATAGCGTACTTGCAGACATTGGCAAACAGATTGTCCATTACTCTCCACATCAGCCGCCCGTCCGCCATAATATGAATCGGAGTATCGGGCATATTGCAGACCACCTGCAAGGATTTTGCATCCAGTTTTTCCTCATATTCGCCGAGAATCTGTTCGACCAGAACACGCAGATCCATTTTTTCAGGCTGTACTTTCATATTCCCCGTAGTCGCTTTCGATGCTTCCAGTACATCCTCCGTCAGCTTGCGAAGCCTTGCTGACTGACGTGTCAGAACTTCAAGATACTCCCTTGCCTGCGGATTTTCAAGCTCCAGCTTGGAGAGAAGATCCGTATAATTGATGATGGAAGTCAGCGGTGTGCGGATATCGTGGGAAACATTGGCGATCAGTTCTGTTTTAAACATTTCGCTCTTCATGCGTTCGCTGACCGCATGATTCATTCCATCACCAATGCTGTTGAGGTGCTCACCGTGTTTTTTGAAAGCTCCGATGAGTTTTTCTGTCGGGATCTTATAAGACAGATCGCCGCTTGCAATTTTCTCTGCACCCTGTTCCAGCAGATGAAGATTCGCAACCGCCAGACAGATCACTATGATCATTGACGTGTATGTCAGGATCATCAGCATAAGTCCCAGCATTTCGTTGTTGTTTACGATCATAGTCATTCCGAAGATGTTAAGGAGAAAGAACCCCAGTGCGAACAGCGGCACCTGCCAGAGGATCGGCAGCTTTTGTAATTCCTTCACAGTGTTGCCAACCATTCCCCAGAACTTCTTCCAAAGAATTACAATCAGATTGTTGCGGATAATGCTGCGGGTGCGGATGCGGACTGTCAGACTCATCAGCCACCAAAGAACTGTCAGTCCAAGTATGATCAATCCGCTGCATATGATGCCAATGTCGAGAATTGTGCTGAACTGTCCGGCAAATTCATCGACGAATAGCAAGACAAACATAATAATCATTATTAGGATGAAAGTAAATACATCAAACGGAATCTTATCAAAGATGGAAGCAGTCGGCTTTTCCCTATATTTGCGATAACCTGCTGCATACAGCAGATAGCTCAGAGTGAGGAGGAATACAATAATGCTGATGCCAAGTACGATCATCGGTGCATATCGGTATTGATAGATCATGCTGAAGTACTTGTCAAATTTTGCATAGCTGTCATTTGCTGTCAGCTCGCTGCGTACATAGCCTGTGATATATTGAGTGATCGTTGATTCGGGAATGTGTACTGTCACGTCGTAGTACAGAACTTCCCGATATTCCGGAACATTCTCTGTAAGGTCAGCAATACCTGCATCAGTTGTTCCGTTTTCCGTTGCTACTGACGCCGCAGGAACCGTGACAGCGGTTTCTGTCGGATCAGATGTTGTTTCCACCAATGCTCCCGTAATGGGATCTTGGCTGGGAGCTTCGGAAGCTGCAAGCGTTGTTTCAGAAGGTTCGAGTGTTGTTTCGTGTGTAGTCGGCTCAATGCGTTCTTCTATCCAGACTTCTTCGACTGAAACATCAGCATTCGGAGGTGTAGTATATTTCTCCCATTCTTGTGCAGACATACGAAACTTTTCTGTATGAATGACGGTATCATAGAAAGCTTCTGTTCTGCTGAAGCGGTATTCGCCGTCGGAGAAATTCTGCATGAGGACATTTTCCTGTGCATCCGAAATGACGAATTCGAAATTACTTTTTGACGGATCGTGCAACGCCATCATATCATCATGCAGCTGCTGTTTGTATTGAGCGGAGATCGTGTCCGTGTAATATCCATTGTCCGTCATATCGTGATATGCGTTAAAGACTTCGTGGATATGTCCGATACACATTTCCTCTATCCGTTCCTCGTAGATCTTTTCCGGATTTCCTGTATACATATTGCTTTCTGTGAATTCTATTGTGAGCATAAAACCGAAAAAAGCAGCGGGAATACAGAGAATGTAAAGCAGTACCGCCAGCAATTTCAATAGAACGCTTCGACGCGGACCGCCTGTTTTATTGTATTTTCTCATAATTATTTCTCCCATTCTATTTTATATCCCTGTCCCCAGACCACTTTCAGATAGCGGGGATCGGCGGGGTTGATTTCGATTTTTTCCCGAAGATGACGGATGTGCACTGCAATTGTACCTTCTGCCCCGTAGGGATCTTCATTTTTTATTGCAGAGTATATCTCCTTTGAGGTAAATACCTTATTCGGAGACTGCATCAGAAAATGAAGGATCGCATATTCAGTGGGGGTAAGCTTGACGGGCTCCCCATCCACCAGCACCCGCTTTTCACTGTCATTGATCTGGATATTTCCGATGGTCAGTATGGATGCGGAAGAGGGTGCTGCACTTCCGAGCTGCGTGTATCTGCGAAGCTGTGATCTTACCCTTGCAAGCACCTCCATGGGGTTGAACGGCTTTGTGATGTAATCATCCGCACC
>JAZNUR010000070.1:0-3210 GCA_045592405.1 Oscillospiraceae bacterium | reverse complement strand
ATTGCTGGAAACAGAATTCTTCGTGAGCCTGTTGTTCTCGAAGTAATTGCGGTTTGCAATTGCCGTGGATTTCGGGTTCGCAACGTAATGCACCGCAATCTTGGTTGTTTCCTTACGTTTCGTTCCGGGACGGCTGTACCGATTGACGGTCAGCAGTTTTTCTGTGATGTTCATATGATTCCTCCTTTATACTTAATTAGATCGGTGTGTCGATTTTATATGTGCCAAGCGGCACAGGCTTTTCGCTGATGAAGTCCAGTCCGTTCAGAACAATACAATCCTCATACACATCGACGATATAGCCCTGACTTGCCGAACGATCATCTACGGATTTTTTATTTTCGATATCCACATCTCTTGGGATCGCAAGGGATGGAACGTGTACGGACTTAAAGCCGTTTCTCTCCGTGTAATTTGCGTGCCGGTCAAGCTCCTGACATTCAAATTTCATATGGGAATGTCCATGAAAAAGAATGACGTTCCTATGCTGCTGAAGCAGGTTCATGAAAGCCGTTGTTTTAGCTTCCCCCCAGTAGTCAAATATGGAGTTTTCACGTACATCCAAAGGATCCCCGCTGTCTTCCTCGATATAGGCATGAACAAAAACAAAACATCTTTTGTCCTTGTTTGCCGCAAGCGTTTCGCCCAGCCATTGCAGATCTGCATCACTCATCGCAACGCTTCCGCTCGGCTGCCCTAACAGGATGAACACATCATCTCCAACTGCTGATACACGTGCATTTATTTCAGATTCTTCTGCACTTGTTACGGTATATGATAACGCCCTTTTCCCTGTGCAATCTTCCAGCTCGTCAAGGTGATTCGCAACGGATTTTGAATAATAGCTTTCATGATTTCCGCATAGACCATATACAGGAATTGTGTATTCTTCGCATATGGTTTTGTAGACTTTCATCTGTGCATCGTCAAAAAAAATTTCCGTTGAACCATCATCGAGTTTTCTCGAATCATAGAAACCCGTATTGGTGATATCTCCGCAATGAATGCACATGGAACATCCATTCGCTTGAAAGTAAGACAGTGCGTTTCGGAACTTCCGATTTGCTTTCCAATCGGGTTCGACCTTCCATAAATGAACGTCACTGACCAATCCAAAGGAATACAGTTTTGTTTTTCGGACAGGCGATAATCTGCCCAGCGGAACAGTTAAAATTCTGCTTCCGCCGCTGTCATAAACGCCTATTCTCTTGGCGTTTTTCGGTGCGGTCTGCTGCGGTATCAATCCATTGTATTCATAGCCCATACCATCACCGCCTTAATTCTTTTGTACGGTTACGATGGAATTTTCTGTGATTTCATCCGCAGAGAATCGGATATAGGCAATTCCGGAGCTTGCACTGATCGGACTATCCGAATTAATCCATTTTGTGCTGTCAAGGGTCTGACTGGCGATTTCGCCATTGATATTGCTGCCTCCGGGGTTAACACCCGACATGAAGTTCGCCATATACGCACCTGCAACATATGCTTTGTTGGAATCATATACCGCAACGGAGTTGTTGCCGCCGTTAGTGATTTTGATATTCTGGATCGTGATGGTATCGCCATACTCGATCGGAATGAAATTCGTTGCTTCGACATCTGCATATGTCGTTGAAGTCTGCTCCTCGCCATTCGACGAACGAATTCTTGTGCCCGTCTTATATCCTACAGTTGCAAGAATATTTTCAAGTTCCACTTTCTCTGCTGCCGCAGTAATCACGATGTCGCCCGTTACACTTTCGATGTTGATGTTTCCGCCGTTAACCGCAGAATCCGTAATATCCGCACCACCCATTGTTACGGTGATTGATGTGATCTTATATCCTGCAGTCACGGAAACTGTTGGTGCATCGGCAATAATTACAGCCGAATAACTTGTTCCCTCAGCCGCACTTGTTTCGGTGTTGCTGGATGAACAGTTTGTCAGGTGATTGGTAACGGAATACTGCACACTGGTATTGAGCAGCACAAGCTCGCCAATATCCAGTGTTGAACCATCTTCCATTTCGTACTTCACAAAATAATCACCGTCCGCAAGGTTGCCCTGTACAATAATGTTGTTGTTTTCATCAACATAACCGAACACGGGATTTCCGCCCAAGCTTTCAATGACCGTCCGCACAATTTCCGCCTTTTCTTCTTCTGTAATCCCGCCACCACCCGTATTAAAATTTACCTTTACCCACTGACGAGCATTTGACAGCCTGTACCTGCTGCCGCCGTTTTCCAGAACCAGAAGCTCACTGCCGATCTCCCACTCGGGATGGTCGGCAGGATTCGGGATGTCTGCCGCCGTGTCGGCGGTGAGTTCGGCGTAGTAGGTGGTCTGCTTCCCCAGAAATCTTGCGTGTCCAATGATTCTTTCATAAAACTTCTCCATAGTTAGTCCTCCTTGTTTTCATTTTGGATTTTCTCATGCAGCTGCTTGAGAATCCCTTTGAGTTTCGATGGGAACGGCATTCCCAGTTTGCCGGCATTTTCCAGAATGCTCAAGCCCTCATTTGCAAGATAGAAACCGATGACCGCTGAACGGAATACTGAAACATCGCTGCCAAGGACGTACACATCCACGATATGTCCAACAGTTACGATCAGCAGGATCATTCCTTTTTTGGCAATCCCCTTGAATCCCGTGCTGCTTGACAGTTTCTTTGTCGCAAAACCGACAATCACCCCCGTCAGATAATCCAGCGTGATAAAAGTGAGCAGTGCAAGCAGCAATCCGTCAGGTTCGCCCCATAGGAAACCCGTTATCGCACCCAAAAATGCTGCATCCCGTTTGATCAGATTCGTGATATTCATTTTCTCTCCCCCTTTCATGAGGAATCCTCATAATGAAGTTGAAACGTTCCATTGCGGCTGTATTTTCCGAAACGTTTCATTCAAACAGGATGGCAAAGCATAGTTGCATAATTATGTACAACAAGGTAAATTAAAAAGCTGACAGAGAATAACACTCTGTCAGCTGGTCTGTCGTGAAATGATTATTTTTTAAGCTCTCGCCTGCAGCAGCTGAAAAAAGCAACCCTGCCGTTATAAAACGGCAGGGTTGCGAATATTTGAATTTGATCAATACGTCATTCAGTGCTTACTTGGTAGCCTTGAATACGTAGCGGCTGAAGTTGTACAAGTGAGCGTGGATGCAGTTATCGCCGTGATAACCGCCGTTGCAGTAATGCCACAGATGCGGCACATTGTTCTTTGTGA
>JAZNUR010000069.1:0-18337 GCA_045592405.1 Oscillospiraceae bacterium | reverse complement strand
ATCCTGGCTGAAAAGGACTACCTGCGTAAGAAGAGCCAGTGGATCTTCGGCGGCGACGGCTGGGCATATGACATCGGCTTCGGCGGTCTGGACCATGTACTGGCTTTCGGCAAGAATGTAAACGTAATGGTATTCGATACCGAGGTTTACTCCAACACTGGCGGTCAGGCTTCCAAGTCCACTCCCACAGGTGCGATTGCACAGTTCGCAGCTGCTGGTAAGGTGGTTAAGAAGAAGGATCTGGCTGGCATCGCAATGAGCTATGGTTATGTATATGTTGCACACATCGCTATGGGTGCTGACATGAACCAGTGCCTGAAGGCAATCCGTGAGGCTGAGGCTTATGACGGTCCGTCCCTGATCATCGCATATGCTCCGTGTATCAACCACGGTATCAAGACCGGTATGGCTACTGCACAGGCTGAAGAGAAGAAGGCTGTACAGGCTGGTTACTGGCATCTGTTCCGTTACAATCCTGAGCTGAAGGCTGACGGCAAGAATCCTTTCGTAATGGATTCCAAGGCTCCGAACACCGACGAGTTCAAGGACTTCCTGATGGGTGAGGTTCGTTACAACGCTCTGGCTCGTCAGAATCCGGAGAGAGCTGAAGCTCTGTTCGATGCAGCTGTAGCAAACGCTAAGGATCGTTACGATTACTTGACAAGACTGTCTGCACTGTATAATGATTAATCATTCCGCAGAGTGAATCACTTTTGGAATCACGGGCTGCCGTGATTCCAAAACATCTGCGTTTTAACATGACTAATTTGCCCGCTAGCGGTGAATAGTATTGCGGCAAAGCCGCACATAAGGTAAAACTATCGGAGAATGGGCGAAGCGGTTCCCAGTGTTACGTTGACAAGTGCACGGAATGCAGTAACGTTCGGACTTTGGTATGTTTTATATGTAGAGCATAAGAGATATATGTAGAGCATTTTATGGTATCCTGAGATATCGTAAAAGCCGGAACCCCCGATCTCGTGGACAAGAGAATCGGGGGTTCCGTGTTTTTTCAAAAAAAGCTTGCCCTGCAATCGCAGGACAAGCTTTTCAATTTGTTTGTACACTCGCCGACTTTAGCGAAGCTTCGCTCCGCAGGGATATGCGTCATCCGCAAACTGTACCTTTGCACTGCCGTCGGGCATATCTGCCGCACAGATCATGCCGCAGCTTTCTACGCCGCAGAGCTTCACGGGCTTGAGGTTTGCCACAATGATCACCTTTTTGCCGATCAGATCCTCCGGTGCATACCACTGTGCAATGCCGGAAACCACCTGTCTGCCGCCCATGCCATCGTCAAGCTGCAAGCACAGGAGCTTCTTGGACTTCTTCACCTTTTCGCAGGAAATTACCTTTGCTACACGCAGATCAACCTTCATGAAATCATCAAATTCGATTTCCTCTGCCTGCGGCTGGGGTGTGAAATCAGGTTCTTCTTCCTTCGGCTCTGCATTCTTGATGATCTGGTTGAGTTCCTCGATCTCCTTTTCCACGTCGATTCTCGGGAACAGCATATCACCCTTGTGCACCGTCACATTTACGGGAAGCACGCCGAATCTGCCTGCATTCTCATAGGTCACATCGCTCTCGGCTGCACCGATCTGCTCCCATACCTTCGGCATGGTCGTCGGCATGAAGCACGCAAGCAGTGAGGATGCAATACGGATGCTCTCCAGAAGATTGTACAGCACACTTGCAAGTCTTGCTTTCTTGCTTTCGTCCTTGCCGAGAACCCACGGTGCAGTTTCATCAATATACTTGTTGGCTCTGTCCACCAGCTTGAAAATCTCCGTAAGTGCAAGATTCAGCTGGGTGTTGTCCATATAGCCATCCACAGCGTCACGGATGGAGGATGCAAGGGAAATCAGCTCGTCGTCAAATTCGCCTGCTTCACGTTCTTCCGGCAGCGTGCCGCCGAAATACTTGTCCGCCATCGCCACGGTTCTGGAAACCAGATTGCCGAAGCCATTTGCAAGGTCGGAGTTGATGCGGTTGATCATAATTTCGTTCGAGAAGGAGCTGTCAGCACCCAGTGCCATCTCACGCAGGATGTGATAACGAATGGCGTCGGGGCTGTAACGCTGTCCGAGCACGAAGGGATCCACCACGTTGCCCAGAGATTTGGACATTTTCTGACCGTTGAAGGTGATCCAGCCGTGAACGGCAAGATGCTTCGGCAGCGGCAGATCGAGTGCCATGAGCATTGCCGGCCAGATAATCGCATGGAAACGCATGATGTCCTTTGCCACCATGTGCACGTCCGCAGGCCAGAACTTGTCAAAATCCGCATACGCACCGTTCTCGTAGCCAAGTGCGGTGATATAGTTGGAAAGTGCGTCGATCCATACATACACAACGTGCTTTTCATCGAAGGAAACCGGAACGCCCCATGTGAAGGAGGTTCTGGAAACGCAGAGGTCTTCCAGACCGGGCTTGATGAAGTTGTTGACCAGCTCCGTTGCACGGGTGCGTGGCTGGAGGAAATCGGTTTCCGTCAGAAGCTTCTCCAGACGGTCGGCAAAGGGCGACATCTTGAAGAAATATGCCTCCTCCTTGGCATCGCTCACCTCACGGCCGCAGTCGGGGCATTTGCCATCCTTGAGCTGAGAAGAAGTCCAGAAGCTCTCACATGGCGTGCAGTATTTGCCCGTATATTCGCCCTTGTAAATATAGCCCTTGTCGTAGAGAGCCTTGAAGATCTTCTGCACGGATTCTACATGATAATCATCCGTGGTACGGATGTAGCGGTCGTAGTTGATGTTCATGTATTCCCAGAGGCTCTTGAAGATCTTTACGATCTCATCAACATATTCCTTGGGAGTTACACCTGCCTCGGCAGCTTTTTTTTCAATCTTCAGACCATGCTCGTCCGTTCCCGTGAGGAACATGACATCATAGCCCTGCATTCGGCGGTACCTTGCGATGGAATCGCAGGCCACGGTTGTATAACAATGGCCGATGTGGGGATTACCCGAAGGGTAATAAATCGGCGTGGTAATATAATACGGTTTGGACATGGGGAAATTCCTCCTTTTATTGTATGCTGCATTGCAGCAGCTGTTCTTATTATAGCACAAATTCAGGGATTTGTAAACCCAAAAATAAACTTTTCAGGAAAATCCGTTCTCCGATCCATAGGTACAAAACCTGTACGGACAGCATACCCATTGGCTCCTCACGGGGCAGACTTTTCTATGTAAAATTTTCTGAAAAATCAACAAAAAACTATTGCAATTTTTGAAATTATCCAGTATAATGTATAGTGAGGAATTATTGTGATATTACACGAACGAGGAGGTAATTATCATGCTGAAAAAAATCGCAGTCATCGTATCCGGAATTGATGAGGAATACCAGAGCACCATTTTAAGCGGCTTGCGTGACAGTGCCAGAGAGCACGGTGCAAAGCTGATGCATTTTGCGGCATTCGGCGGCATTCTGCATAATTCCAACCATGACGCAGGAGAATACAACATCTACAAGCTTTGCAATTATGCGGAATTTGACGGTGCAGTACTGCTCACCAACACCATTTCCGATGTGAATGTCACCGCTTCGATCGTTGACGAGATCCAGAAATTCGACATTCCCGTGGTATGCATCGACAACGATCTTGACGTGAAGTTCCACCATGTGGGCATTGACAATTTCAAGGCAATGGAGGCAATGGTACGCCACGTCACGGAATTCCACAAATGCCGCAATATCGGCTATATTTCAGGGCCGGAAACCAATCCGGAAAGCATCATGCGTTTCAATGCCTTTGAACAGGTGATGCGTGAACATAACATCCCCCTGACGGAGGATATGATCTACTATGGAAGCTTCCGCAGCTGCGACGGCATGGAGGGTGCGGAGTACTTTCTCAACAGATCGTCGGGGCTGCCCGAAGCAATCGTCTGTGCCAATGACGCCATGGCTCTGGCAACCGTCCTCACACTGGAGGAAAGCGGTCTGCGTGTGCCCGAGGACGTGATTGTTACCGGATTTGACAATATTTACGCCGCACGGAATTTCGATCCTGCCATTTCTTCGGTGCAGCGTCCGCTGTACCGGTCGGGCTATCTTGCCGGCGAAAAGCTGCTCAATGCCTTGGAATCGGAAATGCCCCGAAGCATTGTACTGGAAACCGAAAGCGTATTCAGCAGCAGCTGCGGCTGCTGCACGGTGGAACGTGGTTCGGAAGCCGAACGTGACAGCAACCGTTCCTTCCGCAAGGCAAATTATCGGATTCTGGATTTTTATCATGTGAACATCCCGATGGTGAACCGTATGTCCTGCAATCTTGCCGAGAGCGACGATTTTACGCACAATCTGGACATTCTCAAGCCATTCATTGAAAAGATCGACTGCAATCGCTTCTACCTCTGCCTGAACACCAACTGGAACGAGATTCGTGAGGACAGGGAAGCGGGCGGTCAGAAGCTCAAGCTGATTGATACTTATATTACGGGCGGCTACACCGAACAGATGCTCGTGCCGCTGGCGTTCGTCAACGGCGAATTCACATCGCTTCCCACGTTCCCGTCGAAGCAGATGCTTCCCGACTGCGAGAACGATTTCGACGAAACGATGATGTACTATCTGCTGCCCCTGCATTTCCGTGATCGCTGCTTTGGCTACTGCGTGATCTGCGACGACACGCTGGATATGGAAAATCCCCTGCTGCACTCTTGGGTAATGAATATTGCCAATTCTTTGGAAAGCGTGCGGAAGATGGAATATCTTGACAGGGCAATGCACGAGCTTGACCAGCTGTATGTGATGGATCCACTCTGCAAGATCAACAACCGCAACGGCTTCAACAAGTATTCTGCCGATATTTTTGAGGAATGCCGCCGCCTGAACAAGCAGGTGATGATGATGTTCATTGACATGGACGGTCTGAAGATGATCAACGACACCTACAGTCACGAGGAGGGCGACAACGGTCTGAAACAGCTTGCAAGGGCGATCAAGTTCAGCTGCAAAAACGGCGAGATCTTTGCAAGATTCGGCGGTGACGAATTCATTATCTTCGCTCCGGATTTCGGAGACGAACAGGCAATTGATCTGGCAAACCGCATTCAGGCATGGATGGACGAATACAACCGCACCTCCGGAAAGCCCTATCCCGTTGCGGCAAGCATCGGCTGGCATATCTGTCAGGTGGACGACGACACGGATCTGTACCCGCTGATCACTGCTGCGGACAAGAAAATGTACGAAGAAAAGAAACGCAAGAGGGTTTCCAGATATTTAAGACACTGATGATAAAAGGACGGCATTACGCCGTCCTTTTTTACTTATTTCTGAAACTGCTCCAGCTCCTCATACGGAATGCGGATTTCGATGTAATCAATAAACATCTGATTGTAAGGCATATGTATCACCAATACATTGGATGCCATGTGCACAGAATAACCGATCTCCGACAAATCGCTTTCCTGCAACGATTCCAGCAGAGAGCTGTCGCTTGACTTCAGCTCCACATCCTTCACCATTTCTTCGGGAAAACCGATCGTATCCGTAAGATAAACAGGAGCCTGCACATTATAGGTATCACGCACAAACTGTGCAAATTCCGCATCCACACGATACAAATCGGACAGCATCACTGCCTTGATGTCGGCAAGATCAATGATCAATCCCTCCATGAATCCGCCAACGGAGCCCTCACCTGTTTCCATCAGCAGAATACTGATGTAACGGTCATCCATACGGGTGATCTTGTAATCACACGTCGTCGTAAAGAATGCATTGGAGGGAATTTCCGGTTCGGTTTCAAGTCCCCATGTGCCGTTGAATTTCTTTTCAAGTACCTCGCCGTCAGCATTAATGATAGTGACGGAATGCTTGAGAAAACATTCTTCAATAAAGTCACGGATCACACTGTTGATCGCATCAGCATTTTCCATGTCCGCACGGAACTGCGGATAAGCAACTGCCATAAAATAATCGTCTGTATGCTCAGCAGCGTAGAAAGTATCCGCCGCACCGTCGGCTGCATCGTATTCAACTTCTGGCTGTTTTTGGATGGATTCCGTTGTTTCTTCCGTTGTTTCTTCCGTTGTTTCTGCATCTGTTTCAGGAACAGCGGTAGTTTCCGTGGAGATTTCACTTTTTGATTGTGTAATTTGTTCCGGTACCAAAGGATTGCAGCCCGTGCAGAAATTTGCAAGGAGCAGAGCGGAACACAGTGCAAGGATGGTTCTTGAACGCTTCATATTTCCTCCTCAAGAATAACACAGGGCAGCCAATGCTGCCCTGCTGTTGTATTTCTAATCGTCCGTACTTACTTGATCACACGAACACGGATCACGTTTTCCATTGCCTCAAACTTTGCAGCAACGTCAGCCGTTACCTCGCCTGCAACGTCAACCATGGTATATGCATACTCCTTCTTGGATGCGTTCACCATGTTGTCAATGTTCAGACCTGCTGCAGCCAGCTCACTTGTGATTGCAGAAATGATTGCCGGAACATTCTTGTGCAGGATGCAAACCTTTGTGCCGTTTGCATTCATCACAGCGTTCGGGAAGTTTACGCTGTTCTTGATATTGCCGTTTTCGATGTAGTCGATCAGTTCCTTTGCAGCCATAACCGCACAGTTGTCCTCACTCTCAGGAGTGGATGCACCCAGATGCGGAATTGCAATCACGCCGTCCATTGTTACGGTCTTTGCATTCGGGAAGTCCGTTACATAGCAAGCGATCTTGCCGCTTTCGAGAGCTGCCTGCATATCCTCATCATTTACCAGCTCGCCTCTTGCGAAGTTCAGCACTCTTGCACCGTCGTTCATCTGTGCGAATACATCCGCATTGAGCATACCCTTTGTTTCAGCATTGAACGGCAGATGCAGTGTCAGATAATCAGCCTGTGCGTATACTTCTTCTCTTGTCTTAACCACCTTGATGTGGTGATTGAGCTGCTGTGCACCCTCAACGGAAAGGAACGGGTCAGTACCCACAACCTTCATGCCCAGATGAATGGCTGCATTGGCAACCTTTGCACCAATCGCACCCAGACCGATCACGCCCAGAGTCTTGCCCTGAATCTCAGGACCTGCGAAGCTGCCCTTGCCTTTTTCTACGAGCTTGCCAACCTGATCGCCCTCATCCTTGAGTGTCTTTGCCCACTCAATTGCAGCGGTGATCTTACGGGAAGACAGGAACAGACCTGCAATTACCAGTTCCTTAACAGCGTTTGCATTGGCACCGGGTGTGTTGAATACAACAATACCCTCTTCTGCACAGCGGTCAACGGGAATGTTGTTCACGCCTGCACCGGCTCTGCCGATTGCCAGCAGATCCTTGCCGAATTCCATCTCGTGCATGGATGCAGAACGAACCATGATTGCAACGGGATTCTCAGGAGAATCAGCCACATTGTACTTTGCCTTGTCAAACAGATCAGTACCGCAAGCAGCGATCTTGTTCAGAGTTTTAATATTGTACATGAGATATACCTCCAGTTATGTAATTTTATATATGACGACAACACCACGGGTTGCGTGGTGCTGTCAATCGCCGAAATGTTATTTATTTTCAGCTTCGAACTTCTTCATGAATGCAACCAGAGCCTCAACGCCTTCGATGGGCATTGCATTGTAAATGGAAGCTCTCATGCCGCCAACGCTTCTGTGGGCCTTGAGGTTCACAAAGCCTGCTTCCTTTGCTTCCTTGACAAACTTTGCATCCAGCTCATCGCTGCCTGTTACGAACGGAACGTTCATCAGAGAACGGTCAGCCTTCTCAACAGTACCCTTGAACATTTCGCTCTGGTCGAGGAAATCGTACAGGATGGCAGCCTTCTTCTCGTTGTGAGCCTTCATAGCCTCCAGACCGCCCATCTTCTTGATCCACTTGAATACCTTGCCGCAGATGTAAATGCCATAGCAGGGAGGTGTATTGTACATGGAGCCATTCTCGGACTGTGTCTTCCACTTGAGCATAGTGGGTGTGCCCTCGAGGCATTCATCGGGGATCAGATCCTCACGGATGATAGCAATTACCACACCTGCAGGGCCAATGTTCTTCTGTACGCCGCCGTAGATTACGCCGTACTTCTCAACGTCAACCGGCTCGGACAGGAAGCAGGAGGACTGGTCAGCAACCAGAACCTTGCCCTTGGTGTTCGGCAGAGTCCAGAACTTTGTACCATAGATGGTGTTGTTCTCGCAGATGTATACATAATCAGCATCCTCGGGAATGTCGAGGTCGGAGCAGTCCGGAATATAGGAGAAGGTCTTGTCAGCGGAAGATGCTACAGCAACAGCCTCACCGTAGATCTGTGCTTCCTGATATGCCTTCTTTGCCCACTGGCCTGTTACAACGTAAGCAGCCTTCTTATTCTTCATCAGGTTCATCGGAACTGCTGCAAACTGCTGGGACGCACCGCCCTGCAGGAACAGTACCTTGTAGTTATCCGGAATGTTCATCAGATCACGCAGATCCTGCTCTGCATCATCAATGATCTGCTGGAACATCTTGGAACGGTGGGACATCTCCATAACGGACATACCACAGCCACGATAATCCATCATTTCTGCCGCAGCTTCCTGCAGTACTTCTTCCGGCAGAACAGCCGGACCTGCACTGAAATTGTAAACTCTGCTCATTTTGAATACCTCCAATTGTATCAAAAAAATTTAGTAAAAATACCATGAATTTCCATGTGCGACTCATTTAAAATCCACATGGATTCCTTACATATTATACTATTTTTTTCTTGATAAGTCAAGGTATTCCGTTCGATTCCTATGCATATGTAAAAAATTGGGTATTCCGACAACATGATTTTGTGTAAAGATACGAGGAACATGTTAAATTATTGCAAAAATGCTTGTATCTTTCGTGGGGGCGTGGTATAATAGATATGTAACGGCGAACCGCCGCCGGCGGAGAAATCCTCCTACCGCCGGCGGTTCATCATAAGAAATGCGTCCAGCTTCAGACAGATGATCCGTGCCGGAATGCACAGGAAGAACCAGAACACGCTGTAGAGCAGGCTGATCTGCCCCATGAAATTGTACGGCAGATCGCTGTAATCCCATACGCCCCATTGCATCCGGCGATTTACCCAGATCCCCACAAGCAGCTCGGCGGATGTAATGATGACGGCACCGAGAAGATATTGCAGGGAAACCGGCATTTTTTGCGGTGCACCCGTGAACAGCTGAAACAGCATCGTCAGGACAGCACCGCCCGTCAGTGCCATGGTCCAGTGGGTGTAGCCCCTTGACAGAATTTCAATCATTGCATACAAAAAATACCCCAGAAAAAAGGGAATGCACAGTCTTGCAAGCTTCATACCATCGCCTCCTGCCGGAAGTTTGCCCATTTTGGGCAGATTTATGCAGCAGTCGGGGATCGCATGAGGGGATTTATATCAGAAAGGACAACAATATGCAGGAAACAGTATTGTGGATATTACTTGCAGTCTGCATCATCCTGTGCACGGTACAGACAATTGTGCTGTATCGGATGATGCAGAAAAAAAGCGATTCTCCGCCAAAGGAGGATTACACCGCATTGCAGCAGAGAATTACGGAGCTCGGAAGCTCCATGCAGGCGTCCCAGCAGACGGCTTCGCAGTATTTTGAACGCATGGCAGCGATTCTGCAGGAGGATCAGCGGCGTGCAGCGGCATCTCTGGAAGAAAAGCAGGTACTGCTCGGTGAGCAGACGATCCGGAATCTGCAGGAGATCCGCAGTGCCAACGAGGCACTGACGCTCCGCACGGAGGAACGCCTGCGGACATTCTCCACCGAAAACGAACAAAAACTCAGCGGTGTGCGTCAGACCGTACAGCAGGGCTTGCAGCAGATGCAGCAGGAGCAGTCAAAACAGCTCGACGAGATGCGTAAGGTCGTTGACGAGAAAATGCAGAAGGTGCTCGACGAACGCATGAAACAGGCGTTCTCCGCTGTCAATGAGCGTCTGGAGCAGGTGCACAAGGGACTAGGCGAGATGCAGAATCTTGCACTGGGCGTGGGCGATCTGAAAAAGCTCCTCACGAATGTCAAAACCCGTGGAGAAATCGGTGAAATACAGCTCGGTGCTCTGCTTTCGGATGTGCTGAGCGAGGAACAATATGTACAGAATGCGAAGCTCGGCAAGGGTACCGTGGAATTCGCTGTGCGTATGCCCGACAAAACCGACGGCGAAGTGCTCCTGCCAATCGACGCTAAATTTGCGGGCGACACCTATATGCATCTGCAGGATGCCTATGAATCGGGCGAAAAAGCTGCGATTACGGAGGCTCAGAAGCAGCTTGCCGCACGCATCCGCAGCGAAGCTCAGGACATTGCCGCAAAATACATAGATCCCCCGCTGACGACGGACTTCGGCATTCTTTTCCTGCCGACGGAGGGGCTTTACACCGAGGCGGTGCGTCTTGGTTTGCCCGAAGAGGTGTTCCGCAAATATAGGGTGTTCATCACAGGCCCGACAACCATCGCTGCGATTCTCTGCACACTGCAGATGGGATTCCAGAGTGTTGCCGTTCAAAAGTACAGCGGCGAGGTCTGGAAGGTGCTCGGCGAAGTCCGCACCGAATTCCATAAATTCGCCGACGCACTGGCAAGAACGCAGGACAAGATGCAAAGTGCAAGCGATGAACTGGATAAGCTCGTGGGCGTGCGTACCAGACAGATGGTGAAAAAGCTCGATAACGTGCAGAATTATCTCATCGACTGATGATCAGGGGGACGCTGTCCCCCTGCCCCCCTGCCAAAGGGATGTACATCCCTTTGGAATCCCATAGCGTTTCGCCATTGCCCCCTACGGGGGACAAAGGCGAAACGTTAAGATTGCAAGCAATCTATTCTTTTGCAAAGTGAACAGGAAACAAAATCCCCTGTTCATTTGTCAATGACATATTATGAACATTAAGGAGGCTTTGCACCATGCGAAGAAGCGGCATACTCATGCATATTTCCAGTCTGCCTTCCCGATTCGGCATTGGCAGAATGGGCAAGGAGGCATACAATTTCATAGATTTTCTGAAGGCAAGTGAAACTGCGTACTGGCAGATCCTTCCGCTGTCCCCCACAAGCTACGGGGATTCGCCCTACCAGTCGTTTTCCGTTTACGCCGGAAACCCCTATTTCATCGACTTTGCAATGCTTGAGGAACAGGGACTGCTCACGCATGAGGACTATGCTTCCATGCTCTGGCAGAGAACGGGCGACAGCGTGGATTATGAGCTTCTGTACCGCAACAACATTACGGTTCTGCGAAGGGCGTTTGCGAAATTCCGTGAAAAGCCCCTGCGTGGCTACCGTGGCTTCAAGACCGCACAGAAAAGCTGGCTGCCCGACTACGCCCTTTTTATGGCACTGAAGGAACAGCACGACGGCAAGCCGTGGTACGAATGGGAACCGGAGTTTGCGATGCGTGACAAAAAAGCACTGGATACCGCCAAAAAGGAGCTTTCCGAGGAAATTGAGCTGCACTGCTTTATCCAGTTTTTGTTCACCGAGCAGTGGCGGTCGCTGAAAGCCTATGCGAATGCAAACAGCGTTGAGATCATCGGTGATATGCCGATTTATGTTGCCTATGACAGTGCGGATGTGTGGGTTTCTCCGCAGCTTTTCGCACTGGATGAAAACAAACGCCCCATCGAAGTGGCAGGCTGCCCGCCCGATCCGTTTTCCCCGACGGGACAGCTCTGGGGCAATCCCCTCTACGACTGGAGCTGCCACAAGCAGACGGACTACGCTTGGTGGAAGGCTCGGCTCAAATACGCCGCAGAACTCTATGATGTCATCCGGATCGACCATTTCCGTGGATTTGAAAGCTATTACGCCATTCCCTACGGCAGCGAAACCGCTGAGCACGGCAGATGGCGTAAAGGCCCGAACAAGGCTCTGTTCCTCTCCGTGAAAAAGGAACTGGGCGATCTGCGGATCATTGCCGAGGACCTCGGATTCATCACGCCCGCCGTTCGCAGAATGCTGAAAGCCCTCAAATATCCGGGTATGAAGGTGCTGCAGTTCGGCTTTGATTCCGATCCGCAGAACGAGCACCTGCCGCATAATTTTGCATCCCCCAACTGCGTGGCGTATACGGGCACACATGATAACGAAACGCTGCGTGGCTGGCTGGAGGCTTCCGACAAAAAGACCGTCAAGTACGCAAAGCAGTATCTGCGTGTCAAGAAGAAGTCCCGCATTCCCGATGCAATAGTGGCTTGCTGCTGGCAGAGCATTGCGGAGCTTGCCGTGGCACAGATGCAGGATTTCCTGCGTTCCGACAAGAGCTGCCGTATGAATACCCCCTCGGTGCTGGGCGGAAACTGGCAGTTCCGCACGGATGCGTCCGATTTTACAGCGGAGCTTGCGGCAGAGATCCGCAGACTCAACCGCACCTACGGCAGAAATGTGCCGCAGGCGGAAATTACCGAAAATACGGAGGGAACAAACGAATGATGCATTACAGTAAGGACATTTTTCTGAGATATATCGAAGGTTCACTCACCAAACCCGTGCAGGAAACATCCCCGCAGGAGCTGCACAGCATCATCGGTGAAATGGTGATGAACCTCATGACCGAAAACTGGGAGGACAGCCGTGCGGCACACAGAAACACCCGTCATGCGTGCTACTTCTCGATGGAATTTCTCATGGGACGAAGCATTTTCAACAATCTTCTGTGTCTGGGGATTTACGATGAAGTCGAAGCCGCCATGCAGGAGCTTGGCACTTCCCTCACCGAGCTTGAATGCATCGAGGACGCAGCCCTCGGCAACGGCGGACTTGGCAGACTTGCCGCTTGCTTCCTCGACAGTGCGGCAACGCTCGACCTGCCGCTGGACGGCTACGGCATCCGCTACAAGTACGGTCTGTTCAAGCAGAGTATTCAGGACGGCTTCCAGAAAGAGGATGCGGACGACTGGACAAAATACGGCGATGCCTGGTCGGTTCGCTGTGAGGAGGACACCGTACTCGTCCGCTACAGCGATCAGGTCGTGAAGGCAGTCCCCTATGATATGCCCATTATCGGCTATGGCACGAAGCATATCGGCACACTGCGTCTGTGGCAGGCGGAGCCTTTGAAGGAGTTTGATTTCCACACATTCAACAGCCAGAGGTATCTTGAAGCCTGTGCCGAACAGATCTATGCGGAGAATATTTCCCGCTGCCTGTATCCGAACGACGATACCGACGAGGGAAAGAAGCTAAGACTCAAGCAGCAGTATTTCTTCTGTTCGGCTTCCCTGCAGGATCTTCTGAAGAAGCACTTTGAAGATAACGAAACGATGGAAAATCTTGCGGAAGCCCTCACAGTCCAGCTCAACGACACCCATCCTGTGATTTCCATTCCGGAACTCATCCGCCTGCTGACAGAGAATTACGGTGTATCCTTTGCGGATGCCGCAGAAACCGCAAAACTCGTATTCCGCTACACCAACCACACCATTATGGCGGAGGCACTGGAAAAGTGGAGATGCGACCTCGTGAAAGAGCTGCTCCCCGAAATCTATCAGATTATCGTCAGACTTCACGAAATGCTCATTGCAGAGCTTTACAACAAGGGTGCAGAAAAGGCGGAAATCCGCAAAATGCGTATCATTCAGGATGGCATGATCCATATGGCACACATGGCGATCTTCATGGGAAGCTTCGTCAACGGCGTAGCGGAAATCCACACACAGATCCTGAAGGATACCGCACTTGCCGACTGGTACAAATACTACCCCGAGCGTTTCTGCAACAAGACCAACGGCATTACCCAGAGAAGATGGCTCAGACTCTGCAACCGTGAGCTTTCCGCACTGCTCACGGAACTGCTCGGCTCGGAGGACTGGGTAACAAACCTTGATTTGCTGAAGGAACTCGACAAATATGCAGAGGATGCGGAGGTTATGCATCGCTTCATGGCGATCAAGCAGGAGAAGAAGCGGCAGCTGGTAGAACTGATCCACACCCGTGAAAGCCGCTGTGAGAATGCGGACGAATGCAGGGCGTTCTTCGATGCCGAAAACAGCGTGTTCGACATTCACATCAAGCGTCTGCATGAATACAAGCGTCAGCTTCTGGCGGCATTCTCGATTCTGTATATCTACTATGGCATCAAGGATGGCAGCATTACCGACCTGCCGCCCGTAACCTTCCTGTTCGGTGCAAAGGCGGCTCCCGGCTATCGGAGAGCCAAGGCGATCATCAAGTATATCAATGAAATTGCGGCTATGATCGCAGCGGACGAGGAAGTTTCCGACAAGATCAAGGTGTTCTTCGTTTCCGATTACAACGTATCCTACGCAGAAAAGCTGGTGGCAGCGGCGGATATTTCCGAGCAGATCTCCACCGCAGGCACGGAGGCCTCCGGCACGGGCAACATGAAGCTGATGCTGAATGGTGCGGTGACGCTTGGCACCTATGACGGTGCAAATGTGGAGATCGTGCAGGAGGCAGGCGAGGAGAATAACTACATCTTCGGTGCAAGAGTCGAGGAACTCGAAACGATCGTTCCCGAATACGACAGCCGTGCGATTCTGGCAAAGGATGACAAAATCCGCAGGGTGGTGCAGACACTCATGGACGGTACGTTCGATGACGGCGGCAGCGGTGATTTCAAGGAACTGTATGACGCACTGACCGAGGGTGCAAGCTGGCACGCTCCCGACCATTACTATGTGCTGGGCGACCTCGACAGCTATGTGAAAACCAAGGTGCAGGCTTTGCGGGATTATCAAAATGACCGCATGGCGTTTGCAAAAAAACAGTGGCACAATATCTGCGGTGCAGGCAAATTCAGCTCCGACAGAACCATCCGTGAATATGCCGAGGAGATCTGGCAGATCAAGCCGGTTGATCTTCACAACTAACAGGGGGACGCTGTCCCCCTGACCCCCTGCCAAAGGGATGTACATCCCTTTGGGCGGCGAACCGCCGCTGGTGAGATGTTTCCTTTGGGCTTCGCCCACACCCGCAGGGCGTCCCTTGCGGAAGCGGAAACGGGCATTTGCCTTTGTTACGAAAATACAAGGAGATGTATCCTATGACAAATAACTACGACGTCATTATTGCAGGCTGTGGTGCGGCAGGGCTTTATGCCGCCATCAACCTGCCGAGCACAGCGAAAATTCTGCTGCTGACCAAGCGGGAGCTGACGCTGTGCAATACAGCTCTTGCACAGGGCGGTATTGCGGGCGTGTACAATTCCCCCGAAGACCGCACCTCCCTGCACGAAAACGACACCTACATAGCGGGAGGATTCCAGAACAATCCCGAAACCGTACATATTCTCGTCGAGGAAGCGGCACAGGATATTGCACGCATCATTGAGCTTGGCGTGGACTTTGACAAACGCCCCGACGGGGAATACCACCGCACACTGGAGGGCGGCCACAGCCGCAGGCGTATCTTCCACCACAAGGACGCCACCGGTGCGGAGATCGCACGCAAGCTCCTTGCTCATGTACAGAGCCTTCCGAATGTCGAAATATGCGAAAACACGCTGCTTTGTGACGTAAAACGTACAAAAACAGGATTCTCCGCACTCACCCTCTGCGGTGATGTACACCGCACCGTGCAGGGGCATTTCCTGATTCTGGCAACGGGCGGCATCGGACGTGTGTACGAATACACCACAAATTCCGCCATCGCAACGGGCGACGGCATTATGTTCGCCTATAATATGGGTGCAATGATCCGTGGACTTTCCCTGATCCAGTTCCATCCCACCGCATTCAACAACCACCACACCCGTGAATGTTTCCTCATTTCCGAGGCAGTCCGGGGCGAGGGTGCATACCTGCTCAACTGCGACGGGGAACGCTTCATGCAGCACTATGACGACCGTCTGGAGCTTGCCCCCCGTGATGTGGTTTCCAACGCCATCGCACTCGAAACCAGACGCACGGGTTCATCCGACTTTTATCTGGATATTTCCCATAAGGATGCGGATTTCATCAAAAACCGCTTCCCCATGATCTACAGCAATCTGCTTGAACAGGGCTATGATCTGACAAAGGACAGAGTCCCGATCTATCCCTGCCAGCACTACCTCATGGGCGGCATTCAGGTCAATGCCCACGGCAGAACCACTGTGGACGGGCTTTACGCCGCAGGCGAATGCTCCCACACGGGCGTTCACGGCAACAACCGCCTTGCAAGCAATTCCCTGCTGGAAGCACTGGTGTTCTCACGCCGTGCAGCAAAGGATATTGCCGACAGACTGGAGAATGCACCGACGGAATTTGAAAACTGCCCGTTCACTGTAGATCCCGCTGCACCGCCCGTTCCTCATGGCGTGCGTACGCAGCTTCGCCGCATCCTGCAGGAGAGCTATTTCGTCATTCCGAACGGCGAAAAGGTGCAGGAGAATTTCAGCAAAGTCTGTGAGATCCTCCACAGTCTGGAGGATGGAAACTACCTCATCAACGCCGATTATGTAGAAGCCAAAGCAACCGCAACCATGGCGTTCCTGATCCTCAATGAAGCCATGATCGAACAGAAAGGAGTATAGTATGCAGTTATTACAGAGCTATATCGACAGTATCATCAACACCGCACTGGAGGAGGATATTCACTATGTGGACGTAACCACGGATTATCTGCTTCCCGACGGACACACGAGCAGTGCTTATTATATCGCAAAGGCGGAGGGCGTTGTCTGCGGTCTGGATATCGCAAAGCGTGTGTTCGAGCTGGTTGGCGGCGGCGTGACATTTGACGCAAAGCTCAAGGACGGCGACAAGGTGAAAAACGGCGACATCATCGCAACAATGTCGGGCGACACCAAAACACTCCTCAAGGGCGAACGCACCGCACTGAACATCCTCCAGCATATGTCGGGCATTGCAAGTGCAACGGCACACTGCGTGGAGCTGACTGCGGGCACCAGAGCGAAGATCACGGACACCAGAAAGACGCTTCCGGGACTCCGCCGGCTGCAGAAATACGCTGTCATCGTGGGCGGCGGCAAAAATCACCGCTACAATCTCTCCGAGGGTGCCATGCTCAAGGATAATCATATCGACGTGTACGGCGGCATTACGGCGGCAGTAACGGCACTGCGTGAAAAAATCGGTCATATGACAAAAATCGAAGTCGAGGTGCGTAATCTCGACGAGCTGCAGGAAGCACTGGCTGTCGGCTGCGAGCTGATCATGCTGGATAACATGAGCTGCGAGGATATGACAAAGGCGGTGGAAATCACCGCAGGCAGAGCACTTCTGGAAGCCTCCGGCAATGTAACGGAGGAGAATATTGCGGATGTGGCAAGAACGGGCGTGGATATTATTTCGCTCGGTGCACTGACGCATTCGGTGAAGTGCTTTGACATATCTATGAGATTTGATAAATAAGGAGAGCGTCATGAAATTACAGACTACAGCCATTTTTCTGGCGTGTGCCATGCTTGCGGCAATGCTGACAGGGTGCAAAAAAGAAGAAGTACCCACCCCATCAACGACGGACAGCACAACAGAAGCCACACAGGCAACTGTACAGGGCAAGCACCATATCACCGTGGAAAGCGTGGAGATTTCACTTTCCGAGCTGAAAGCACAGAATTATACCGTTCCCGTGTATGTACGCCTTGACAAAAATGCGGGCGTGAATTACAGCGAATGGGGCTTAATCGTAGACAAACGCTGCACCTTTACGGTGAATGAAAATGCGGAGGATCTGGCGTTTACCGTGTACCATTCCATCAACGAAAAGGAGCACTTCATATGGACGGCATGGGCATCCGGAACCGAAGTAAGCACCAAAACCGGCAACCTCATCTGTCTGAATGTGACGCTTCCCCGTGCCGCTGCAGCGGGCGATAGTTTCTTGCTGGAATATGCCGACTGGTCAAAGGCGGATACACCCCATCTGTGGAATAGTCCGGATAACAAATGGGCAGAATCCGGTGACGTGACGTGGACGGACGGAATCATCACAATCACACAATAACCCGATAAATAGAAAACCCGAAAGGGCGGAGATATTTCTCACGCTGCTTTCGGGTTTTTTGCATATTCTCAAAATGCCGCAGGCAATCTCGCCCGTGCGGGCTCCGCTGCTCTGTTTCGCTGCATTGAAGCCGCCTTGTGCGGCGGTCTGTTGACCGAAAACAGCTTTGCACTTGCCGCAGGCAAAAGTGCATTGCGGTCGGGGCTGCAAAGACATTCACTGACAGACAATCTCGCCCGTGCGGGCTCCGCACCCAAGGATTGACAGTTGCAAAATAAAGATTTTTGCATAGAATATCAGTAGCAGTGAAAATGCCTTTGCAGGAGTGGGTGACATCTCCTGCGACGTCGAGGAGATGTCCGCAGAACAGCCCGCTTGGAACGCATCTGCATTGCCCTGCTTTCTGATAAAAGCCCCCTGCTGTACAGCAGGGGGCTTGTGTGTTGA
>JAZNUR010000068.1:0-10770 GCA_045592405.1 Oscillospiraceae bacterium | reverse complement strand
AAAAAATCTTTTTTTTATTTATGGGGGTGCCCCCCGTGGGGGGCACCAACCCCATCAGAGGCTCCATCCCGCCTACGGCGGGATGGAGTTTCTGTAAAATCAATAGAAGCAGTGGCAGTATGACAAGAAAATTTATAACTTAATTTGCATGATTTTTTTGAAAAAACACTTGCTTTTTCCGAAAATATGCGATATAATAAGTGATAGACAACACATTGACTGAGAGAGTAGCTGTGAATGCAGTATGCAGAGAGGTGCCGGTTGCTGAAAAGGCACTATACCGCAGATCAGTGAAATTCACTCACGAGTGGCACTGCCGAAGCGGATTTTGGAAATTCCGAAGCTCTGTTGTAAGCGGTGATGTGGCGTTCGCATTAAGAACGGTGGAGGTGCTGGCCTCTGGCAAATGGGTGGTTAACAAGTACAGCTTGTCCTGTTTGGGCGGCTGTTTTTTTATTTTCCGACGTGTGCCGGAACAGCAAAGATTTTAGGGAAGGCTGAAACACAATTTCGGCGATCCCGTCAATAATTTACGAGGTGAGGATATGAAAGAACAACTCAGACAGATTGAGGAAACAGCCGTTGCTGCGATTTCCTCCTGTACCGACCTGCGTGTGCTCGATGAGCTGCGTGTAAAATTCCTCGGCAAGAAGGGCGAGCTGACTGCCATTCTCAAGCAGATGGGCAAGCTCTCCGCAGAGGAACGCCCCGCAATGGGACAGCTGGCAAATCAGGTGCGTGCAGCACTGGAAACTGCGGTTTCCGAAAAATCAACAGCTCTGCAGGAAGCAGCAAAGGCTGCCAAAATTGCAGCGGAATCCATTGACGTGACCATGCCCGGCAAGCGTCCGGCTGTGGGCAGACTGCATCCGCTGCAGATCGTGGAGAACGAGATCAAGGAAATCTTCCTTGGTATGGGATTCTCCGTGGCTGACGGTCCCGAGGTGGAATATGACTACTACAACTTCGAGGCACTGAACCTGCCGCCCAACCACCCTGCAAGAGATACACAGGATACCTTCTACATCACAGAGAACATCCTGCTGCGTACACAGACATCCTCCGTACAGGTGCACGTAATGGAAAACCAGAAGCCTCCGATCCGTGTGATCGCTCCCGGCCGTGTGTACCGTTCCGACGCTGTGGACGCAACCCACTCCCCCCTGTTCCATCAGATTGAGGGACTGGTAGTGGATAAGGGCATCACGATGGCTGATCTCAAGGGTACGCTGGAACTGCTCATGCAGCGTCTGTACGGCGATGACTGCAAGATCCGCCTGCGTCCGCACCACTTCCCGTTCACAGAACCGAGTGCGGAGGTTGACGTGATGTGCTTCAACTGCCATGGTGAGGGCTGCCGTGTCTGCAAGGGCGAGGGCTACATTGAGCTGCTCGGTGCAGGTATGGTGCATCCCAAGGTTCTGGAGGGCTGCGGCATTGACAGCGAGGTTTACTCCGGCTTTGCGTTCGGACTCGGTCTGGAACGTATCGTAATGAGAAGATACAACATCAGCGATATGCGTCTGCTGTTTGAGAATGATATGCGTTTCTTAGAGCAGTTCAGATAAAGGTAACGCCTATGGATGATCTTGTGAAAAAAGGGAAAATCTACCGAGCGATCATGCCAAAGGAAAAAGGCATCAGTACTACACTGCTGTCTTGGCTGATTGTATTTTCACTGCTGCTGATTCCCGGCATTATTCTGCTGTTGTTCCGAAACAATGGCGGATTTGCGTGCCTTTTGGTTGATCTGATACTGCTTGCGTTTCTTCCGGTGATGATGCGTGATGAAAAGGCAAAACAGGCATACATGGCACGGCGATATGCACACTTTACAGATGATGATTTTCTGAATCTGGAACAGCAGCTCTATCATGCAGAAATGCTGTACAATACATTCTATATGCTGGAGGAGTATATTTTTATCCCCGGCGAGGGTATGCTGGTTTCCTATTTGGAAATTCAATCCATCCGTACCGTACAGCTTCCGAATAACGGTGTAACGGTGTATTTCCTTTGTCAGGATGGTGAATTCGGTGTCTCGGTCTTTGACTGGATGAACTACCTGCACCACAGTGCGTCTTTTGAGAGATTGCTGCGGGAAAAGAAACAACTCTGTCTTGAAAAAAACCAAAGGCAGCATGAAAAAAGGCTGCGTGAAAGGCAGTCACATACTGCGGATATGCCGCAGATATAGAGCGAAACCACTTTACTGGAATATGCCCATTGACGGCATATATACAGAATGACAGAAATACGGAGGTAACCATATGAATTTATCAATGAAATGGCTTGCAGATTATGTCAAGCTGGATATTACCCCCAAGGAGTTCTGTTCAGGCATGACCATGAGCGGCTCCAAGGTGGAGGCATTTGAAGAAGAAGCCGAAAAGGTGCAGGGCATCGTTGTCGGCAGAATCCTTTCCAAGGCACAGCATGAAAATGCAGATGCTCTGTTCGTTTGCAGCGTGGATATGGGCGGCGACGCACCCGTACAGATCGTAACCAATGCAAAGAATGTCAAGGAAGGCGATCTTGTTCCCGTTGCTACCCCCGGTACCGTTGTCACCGAAGGCAGCGAATCCATGAAGATCAAGGTCAGCAAGGTGCGTGGCGTGGAAAGCCACGGTATGTTCTGCGGTCTGTCCACACTGGGACTGACACAGCATGATTTCCCGTATGCGGACGCTGAGAGCGTATTCGTCATTCAGGAAGACTGCACCCCCGGTCAGGACATCGCTTCCGCCATCGGTCTGAACGATGTTTCCGTGGAATTTGAGATCACCTCCAACCGTCCCGACTGCCTGTCCGTGATCGGTCTGGCAAGAGAAGCGGCAGCAACCTTTGATGCTCCGCTGAACGTGAAGGAACCCGAATACCACGGCACTGACGAGAATATTGAAGACACACTGGATGTGGAAATCCAGAACCGCACGCTCTGCACACGCTATGCGGCAGGTCTGGTACGCAATGTCAAGATCGGTCCGTCCCCCCGCTGGATGCGTGAGCGTCTGAGAGCAAGCGGCGTACGTCCGATCAACAATCTGGTTGACATCACAAACTATGTGATGCTCGAATACGGTCAGCCGATGCACGCTTTCGACCTGCGTTATGTGGCAGGCGGCAAGATTTGCGTGCGTAATGCAAAGGCCGGTGAAACCATCACCACACTTGACGGCGTGGAGCGTACACTTTCCGAAGAAATGCTCATCATTGCCGATGCGGAAAAGCCGATCGCCGTTGCAGGCGTTATGGGCGGTGAATACAGCGGTATTATGGAGGACACCGTGGATGTGGTGTTCGAATCCGCATACTTTGAGCCGACGCAGGTTCGTCTGACTGCCAAGAAGCTGGGCATGAGAACCGACGCTTCCGCACGCTACGAAAAGGGACTGGACGAAACCTCCATGCTGACCACCCTCAAGCGTGCATTCTCCCTCGTTGAGGAGCTGGGTGCGGGCGAAGTCGTGGGTACGATCATCGACCGCAACTACGCAAATCCCGTACAGAACCGCATTCCGTTCGATCCCGAATGGATCAACCGTTTCCTCGGAACGGAAATTCCGACAGCGGATATGGAAAAGTATCTGAATAGTCTGGGCATTGCCGTTGAAAACGGCGAGGCAGTTGCCCCCACATTCCGTATTGATCTGGAACGCAAGGCGGATATCGCAGAGGAAGTTGCAAGAATCTACGGCTACAACAACATTCCGTCCACTGTCATCACGGGCGTTGCAAAGGCACAGCTCACACCCGAACAGAAATTCAACCGCACCATCGAGCAGACCATGGCGGGTATGGGATGCAGCGGCATTCTGACCTATTCCTTCATCTCCCCGAAGTTCTTTGACAAGATCTGTCTGCCTGCTGACAGCAAGCTCCGCAACACCACCACCATCACCAATCCCCTTGGCGAGGATACGAGCGTGATGCAGACAACCACCCTCCCGTCCGTTCTGGAGGTGCTGGCAACCAACTACAACAAGAGAAATGCAAGTGCATGGCTCTTTGAAATCAGCAAGGAATACATTCCCACAACTCCCGACAAGCTCCCCGAAGAACCCCAGCGTCTGACAATCGGTATGTACGGCGGCTGCGATTTCTTCGACCTCAAGGGTATGCTGGAGGCTCTGATGGAAAAGCTGGGCGTTTCCGGTCTGCGATTCACAAGATGCGGTGAGGATTGTCCGTATGATGAGGCATCCGCATTCCATCCGGGCAGAAGTGCAGTGGTTTACAGCGGAAATACACCTCTGGGTATTTTCGGTGAGCTGCATCCGACGGTACAGGAAAACTATGGCATTGGCGTAAAGGCATATGCCGCAAAACTTGACATTCCTGCAATGTTTGCTGCAGCAGATGATGAGATCACCTATCGTCCGCTGCCGAAGTTCCCGGCAATGACGCGTGACCTGAGCCTTGTCTGCGACGAGAGTATTCCGGTTGCAGATCTGGAATCCGCCATCCGTGAGGCTGTTGGCAAGCCGCTGGAAAAGGTAGAACTGTTCGACGTATATCGCGGCGAGCAGATCGCAAAGGACAAAAAGAGCGTGTCCTACAAGATCGTAATGCGTAGTGCGGACGGTACCATGACCGATGAGCAGGCTGACGCTGCGATGAAGCGTGTGCTGAAGGCTCTGACAAAGCTCGGTGCGGATCTGAGAATGTAATACTAATCCCATAAACTTAAAGGGCGTTCCATCATAGGATGGAACGCCCTGTTCGACTTGTAGAAAAAGTCCTTTTTTCTTAGAGATAGGCATCCTGCAAATGCCCCCACCCCAACCCCTCCCCGAGGGGAGGGGCTATCGTTCGGGGACTTCGTCCCCGAACCCCTCTGTGGGGCTTCCGCCCCACTCCACATTTTGAGAGACTGGATAGGGCGTTCCATCGTAGGATGGAACGCCCTGTTTTCGTGTCAATTCGCAATATAACACGTCATCCACTCCACATACAAACGAATAGCCGATGGCATTTGCTCTGTTCTGATAATCCGCCACCCGATGGACGGACGTTTCAGAAACATCATAAACTTACGCATACCGAATCTCCTCGCATACAGAACACACCCTCATCGCAGGCAATGAGGGTGTCAGCATTCTATCACTTTGCAGCGTCTGTTTTCGCAGCAGCCATACCTGCCAGCATCCAGAAAATCGGTGCTGTGGTAATGGAGCTTGCACCGATCACCATCATCAGCAGATACATCAGCACTGCACCGTAAATTCCGGCACGCAGCCAATTTGCATTTTTGCAGTGCTTCGCACCACGGAACACCACGATTCCCATCAGCACCAGATACAGCACCAGTGCGGGAATACCCAGTGTGCCTGCAAGATGCAGGTAATGATTATAACTGCGGTCAAATGCATTCGGATTGCTCATGATCTCACGATGCTGGTACATCTGCGGATATACCAGACTGTCCGGACCGCTTCCTACCAGCGGAAAACGCTGGATAATGCCGAGCGTACCCTTCCACAAATAACCATAGCTTTCCGCAATATCTTCAATCGCAAAATGTCCGTTGGGATTGTTAGAGCCCCTGGAAACATAATAGCCGCTTACCGACAGACGATAGGAGCTGTCCTCCCAGATAATTCCGCCATCATAGAGTACAATGCTGTTCTCTACGGGTGTTTCCTGACCCGTGTGACGGCTGTATGTTCCGTTAATGGTGGGGGATATGTAGAGCCAGCCGATTCCCAGTGCAAACGCCGCAAGTACTGCTGCAAGCTTTGTCATCGCCTGCCTGCCGCCACGCTTTGCCAATGCATACACCGCAAAACTCAGAATCACCAGTGCACTGCCGCACACACCCAGAATGCACTGCGTCTTGACTGCCATAAGCACAAATACTGCCGCACAGATGCAGTAGAACATACGCTTTTTCTTTTCCTCTGCAAACGCCGCACCAAGCAGTGCAGGAATGGTAAGCATCACCAGCAGCGTGGCAAGGAAAATCGGGCTGCCCGTCAGACCGGAAGGCAGGAATACCCGCAGCAGGAGCATCGGTTCGAGATTCTTATAGTAGGACGGCATTCCGATCGGGAAAACCTGCAGCAGTGCCCATGCACATTGAGCAAGTCCGAACCAAAGCATAGCGTCCAGCAATCTGCGGTAATTCTGCTCCGTGCCAAGCTGTGCACCCAGCAGGAAGATACAGCCATAGAACACAACCGAAAGCAGTCCTTCGTTTCTGCCGTCAGAACCCACAAGGGAAACATTGTAGTAATAGCCATTGATCAGACTCACGATTCCCCAGATGACCATGCCGCCAAGCAAAATCGCCGGCAGATACAAGGACTTGGGGGTAACCATTTTCATAAATCCGATGAGGGTAAAGACCATGGCAATGACGCCAATAATGGCAAAGGCAATGCCCGGTACGCTGTAGATCTTGAAAAATTCAAGCGGAATACAGAACAGCGGCATCAGGATCAGATAGCCCGTCAGGATCTTCAGCAGAAAATCCCGATACTCCCCTATCTTCATATTCAGAATGAAATTCGACTTTTCCGTGGTGTTAAATATCGTTTTTGGCATAGCTTTCTCCTTTTGTTATTTGTAGGGAATGGCTGCAGCGGGAATTCTGTTCCTCCGCTTTTCCTGTCCAAGAACGGAGTTCTTGCAAATCTAACATTTCCCCAAAATAAGCAAAGGACGGTACAATGACCGTCCTTTATGTTTACTTAGCGTAATCCACAGTCCGGCTTTCACGGATGAGGTTCACCTTGATCTGTCCGGGATAATCCATCTCGTCCTCGATCTGCTGTGCAATCTGTCTTGCCACCAGTACCATCTTTTCGTCGCTGATAACCTCGGGCTGTACCATTACACGGATCTCACGGCCAGCCTGAACGGCATAGCACTTTTCAACACCCTTGTAGGATGTACAGATTTCCTCGAGCTTCTCCAGACGCTTGATGTAGCTCTCGTAGTTTTCGCTTCTTGCCGCAGGTCTTGCCGCAGAAATTGCATCCGCAGCCTGTACGATGCAGGCAATCGCTGTGCGAGGCTCCACATCATTATGATGGGCTTCAATCGCATGGATTACTTCCGCATTCACATGGCACTTGCGGCAAACATCCACACCGATCTGTACGTGGGAGCCTTCCACCTCGGAAGTCAGTGCCTTACCGATGTCATGCAGCAGACCCGCACGCTTGGCAAGATTCACATCCACGCCCAGCTCAGCAGCCAGTACGCCTGCAAGCTGTGCAACCTCAATGGAGTGCGTCAGCACGTTCTGACGATAGCTGGTTCTGAATTTCAGACGTCCCAAAAGCTTGATCAGCTCATGGTTCATACCATGTACATTGGTTTCCAGGATGGCACGTTCGCCCTCCTGCTTGATCTTATGTTCTACCTCACGCTTTGCCTTTTCCACCATTTCCTCAATGCGGCTCGGATGGATTCTACCGTCACCGATCAGTCGCTCCAGTGCGATCCTTGCGATCTCACGACGCACCTGATCAAAGCAGGAAAGCGTGATTGCCTCAGGCGTATCGTCGATGATCAGATCAACGCCCGTCAGCGTTTCGAGAGTACGGATATTTCTACCCTCACGGCCGATGATACGGCCCTTCATTTCATCATTCGGCAGTGCAACTACGGAAACCGCTGCCTCGGATACCTGATCCGCTGCACATTTTGCGATCGCCAGTGAAATATAGCTGCGTGCCTTTTCTTCACAATCTTCCTTAATCTGCTGCTCAAATGCTGTCACCTTGACTGCCTTGTCATGCACCAGATCTTCTTCCAATGTCTGCAGGATGTATTCCTTTGCCTGCTCACGAGTCAGCTCGGAAATACGCTCCAGAGTATCCAGCTGCACCTTCTTGAGTGCCTCTGCTTCTTCCTTCAGAGTGTCCGCAGCCTTGATCTTCTCCTGCAGAACCTCCTCCTTGCGTTCCATGCTGTCGAGCTTCTTGTCCAGATTCTCTTCCTTCTGGTGAATGCGGCGTTCCTGTTTGGATACCTCATTGCGGCGGTCACGGATCTCCTTTTCCGCCTCAGAACGCAGCTTGTGGATCTCATCCTTTGCTTCTACGAGAGCTTCCTTTTTCTTGGTTTCAGCCTTCTTTGCCGCTTCATCAAGAATACGGTTTGCTTCCGCAATCTTACGCTCGGCGGTCTCCACCTTGGCACGAGCTTCCTTTTCGGCAGAACCCAGCACGGCTTCTGCTTCCTGCTTGCGGTGTGCCACACCCTTTTGGAAAGCCTGCTCGCTGACAATTTTGTAAGTCACAAAAATACCGATCAGTGCTGCTGCCAGCAGAACTGCCAGTATGACAATAATAATTGTCTGCATGTGTGCATTACCTCCTTCATTTGTAAAGTTTCATTTATTGTACATAAACCTTACGCAGGCGGTAAATGCCGCTTTCTTTATTCATTTTTCAAACTTATAAATGATTATACCGCCCCCGTATGTATTTTTCGAAACAACGGTATTTGGGGAACATCCCCCTGAACAATTATCCTGTATAGTCCACCGCAGAGATCCTGCGGAATCAAAAAAAGTAGAATGATATAAAGTAAGAACTGCTGCGTGCAGTTCTAAGCCGCAAATACTGCTGCGTGATCCGACGCCGCTTCTGCCGCTGTCGGATGCAAACTCCTCTGCCAATTCATTCTGACTGCCATCGGGCGTTTACTAAAATATCATACAACATATATAATTGTAAACTTTTTTTGCACTTTTGTCAAGGGGAAATGCAAAAAAACTTTATCTTCCCCCGAAAATCAAAGAGTTGTACACGTCTCAAAAACACATGAACTCCATTTGCGGACAAAATTCACGTCAAAATTCACATTCACGCCGATATTTTAGGGCGGTTTTCCGTATAACCCTACAAAAAGCAAAGTGATTTTTTCGAAATCGCTTGCAAAAACGGCAGTTCTGCGATATAATAAGAATAACAACATCATATGTTACAGAAGGAGAAAATGATCATGGAACTGAATGTATTTGACAAGGCTCAGCTTGCTGCCTTTTATGATAACTGCAAAGCGGAATATGCTGCCTATCAGGCACAGAATCTCAAGCTTGATATGTCCAGAGGCAAGCCCTCTCCGAAGCAGCTTGACCTGAACCGTGAGCTGCTCAGCTGCATTTCCGAGGACGACCTCAGCGGTGCGGCCGGTGATTACCGCAACTATGGTCTGCTGGACGGCATTCCGGAGGCAAAGGCTCTGTTTGCTCCCATGCTGGGCGTGGAAACGGACGAAATATTCATTTTCGGCAATGCAAGTCTGCAGGCAATGTACCTGACCATCAGCTACGCATATTCCCACGGTCTGCTGGGCAATACACCGTGGGGCAAGCTGGATACTGTAAAATTCCTGTGCCCTGTTCCGGGCTATGACAGACATTTCAGCATCACACAGTTCTTTGGGGCAGAGATGATCAACATTCCCATGACGGAAGAAGGCCCCGACATGGACATGGTAGAGCGTCTGGTGGCAGAGGATGCCAGCATCAAGGGTATCTGGTGTGTACCGCAGTACGCAAACCCGACCGGCATCAGCTACAGCGATGAAGTGGTTCGCCGCATGGCAGCACTCAAACCCGCAGCACCCGATTTCCGTATCTTCTGGGATAATGCTTACTGCATCCATCATCTGTGTGACAACCCCAAGACCATCCTGCCGATCCTTGCGGAAGCAAAGAAGGCGGGCAATCCCGATATGGTATACCTGTTCGCATCCACTGCAAAGGTGACCTATGCAGGTGCAGGCGTCGCAGTTATGGCTGCAAGCAAGGCGAATCTCGCCGACCTGACCAAGGCTTTGAATGTATTTACCATCAGCTTTGACAAGATCAACCAGATGCGTCACGTCAAGTTCTTTGACGGCAAATTCGAGAATGTTCTGGCACATATGGAGAAGCACAGGGCACTGATCCAGCCGAAATTCGATGTGGTAATCCGCACGCTGGAAAAGGAACTCAAGCCCCTCGGCATCGGCAGCTGGGTAACACCGCAGGGCGGCTATTTCGTATCCTTTGACGCTCCGCAGGGCTGTGCAAAGCGTGTCGTTCAGCTTTGCAAGGAAGCGGGCGTTGTCCTGACGGGTGCAGGTGCAACCTTCCCCTACGGAAAGGATCCGGAGGACAAGAACATCCGTATCGCTCCGACCTATCCGGAAGTTGATGAATTGCAGAAGGCGATGGATCTGTTTGTTCTCTGCGTAAAGCTTGCTGCGGCTGAAAAGCTTCTGGCAGAATAAATCCGAATTCCCCGTCCGTTTCGGACGGGGATCAGTTTGTCGCCCCCCAAAAAATGCGGAGTGGGGCGAAAGCCCCACAGAGGGGTTCGGGGACAAAGTCCCCGAACGATAGCCCCTCCCCTCGGGGAGGGGTTGGGGTGGGGGCAATGACAGGATGCCTCTCTCTAAGAAAAAGGACTTTTTCTACAAGCCGAAATCCCCGTCCGTTTCGGACGGGGAATTCTTTGTCCGCACACAAAGCACCCCCCGTCGGAACAGGGGGTGCTTTGCCATGATATAGGGATTATAGGGATTTATAATTAACGCTGGGGGACGTTAATTATCGTTATGGAATCGTTCCGTCTTTCGGAACAATTATAGTATACGCCCCGAATGTGACAGCCATATGTAAAGCACTTGAAAGTTCAAGAGATAAATGTGATAAATTTCGGTACGACCGTATGGTGCATGACACGAAAAAAGCAAGACGCCCTCACTTTCGTGAGGGCGTCTTGCCATGATATAGGGATTATTGGGGATTTATAATAACGTTGGGGT
>JAZNUR010000067.1:0-14478 GCA_045592405.1 Oscillospiraceae bacterium | reverse complement strand
TTATTCTTCTTCCTTTTCGATCACGGCAATGCCCAGCACATCGAGGTTTTCCTTCTCGACAACGGACGGGCAGGCGCTCATGATTTCGGAGGCATCCTTTACCTTCGGGAATGCCACTACATCACGCAGGCTCTCTGCCTTGCAAAGAACCATCGCAAGTCTGTCCAGACCGATGCCCAGACCGCCGTGGGGCGGTGCGCCATAATGGTATGCCTCCACGAGGAAGCCGAACTTCGCTTCGATTTCTTCATCGGTAAGACCAAGCGCACGGAACATCTTCTGCTGCAGCTCGTAATCGGTAATTCTGATGGAACCGGAGCAAAGCTCAACGCCGTTGAGTACGAGGTCATATGCCTTTGCAGTCACCTTACCCGGATCGGATTCAAGATACGGCAGACACTCATCCTCCGGCATCGTGAACGGATGGTGCATTGCAAGCCATGTCTGAGACTCCTCATCCCACTCGAAGAACGGGAACTGGGTGATCCACAGGAAGTTCAGCTGATCTTCCGGAATGATCTCCAGCTTCTTTGCCACGTGAAGACGCAATGCACCCAGAACGGGCAGCGTCACGCTGTTCTTGTCCGCAATGAACAGAGCCACGTCGCCCTGCTCGCAGCCAATGGTGGAAAGCAGGTTCTGCATTTCCTCATCGGAGAAGAATTTGGAGAATGCACAGGTGGGAGCTTCATCCGCCCAGCGAATGAACGCCAGTCCCTTAGCACCGATACCACGCACCATTTCCGTCAGCTTATCGATTTCCTTACGAGTGAGCACCTTTGCTGCGTCCTTCGCCACAATGCAGCGAACGCTGCCGCCGGACTGTACAGCACCGGAGAATACGCCGAAGCCACTGTCCTTCACAAGCTCGGAAATATCACAAATCTCCATGCCAAAACGAGTATCCGGCTTATCAGAGCCGTATCTGTTCATTGCATCCGCATAGGAAAGTCGTGGCAGGGGCAGTGCCACTTCCTTACCCAGCACGTCGGAGAGAAGCTTTGCAATAAAGCCTTCGGTAAGCTGCAGAATATCATCCACATCCACATAGGACATCTCAAGGTCGATCTGGGTGAATTCAGGCTGACGATCTGCACGCAGATCCTCGTCACGGAAGCATCTTGCAATCTGGATATAACGTTCCAGACCGGAAACCATCAACAGCTGCTTATAGATCTGCGGAGACTGGGGCAGTGCGTAGAACTTGCCCTTATGCACACGGGAAGGAATCAGGTAATCTCTTGCACCCTCGGGTGTGGATTTCATCATCATGGGTGTTTCAATTTCGATGAAATCGTTTGCATAATAATACTCTCTTGCACATTTTGCGATCTTATGACGCATGATGAGATTCTGCTGCAGGGGTGTGCGACGAAGATCCAGATAACGATACTGCAAACGCAGTTCCTCGTTGACATTTGTTTCGTCACTGATCACAAACGGCAGCGGCTCTGCCTTGGAAAGGATACGCAGGTCTTCTGCAACGATCTCGATCATACCCGTTTTCATGTTGGGGTTGACATCCTGACGCTTGACAGCTGTACCCTTGACCATCAGAACATACTCATTTCTCACGGACGCTGCCTTTTCAAAAATGGCACGATCCGTTTCATCATTGAATACAAGCTGCACCTCACCGCTGCGGTCACGCAGAACGATGAAGATTACCTTGTTCTTATTTCTCATATACTGCACAAAACCGCCGACAGTTACCTGCATCCCCGGCTCTGTAACCTCTCCGCAGCCATGCGTGCGGCGAAGATTTCCCATAGATTCAGCCATATATTTGCCTCCTTTGTGAATTAGCTCATCATTCCCGCAAAACTGCCATCCTCATCGAACATGGATGCCATAAGAATGTCGGAAAAACGTTCTGCGAATGTATCATCCAGTGCGACGCTTGTCTTTTCACCGGTTTTCATATTCTTCACATCTGCTATGCCTGCGGCAATTTCATTATCACCCAGAACCAGCGTGAATCTTGCATTGATCTTGTCCGCATACTTCATCTGTGCACGCAGACTTCTGCCCATCACATCCGTCTGTGCGGAGATTCCCTCACTGCGAAGCTTGGATGCCAGTGCAAAGGTCTTGTCCGCTGCCGCATCGCCCATGGGAACGAAGTAGATGTCGCAGGAATCCTCCTCGGACAGGGAAATGCCCTGATTCCGCAGCGTCAGAAGCAGACGTTCCAGTCCCATGCCAAAGCCAAGAGCCGGTGTCTCCGGTCCGCCCAGCTGACCGATCAAGCCGTCATAACGTCCGCCGCCGCAGACTGTACCCTGTGCACCGATGTCGGTAGTGACGAACTCAAACACGGTCTTTGTATAATAATCCAGACCTCGCACGATCTTAGGATTCACCTTATAGTCAATATTCAGCAGAGCAAGATACTTTTTGAGCTGCTCAAAATGTGTGCTGCAGTCATCGCAAAGATAATCCAGAATTACGGGTGCATCCTTCGCAATTTCACCGCAAACCGGACTCTTGCAATCCAGAATACGCATGGGATTCTTCTCCAGTCTCGTACGGCAGGTATCGCAAAGCTGTTCCTCGGACGCTGCAAAATAGTCCTGCAAAGCCTTATGGTACGCCTTGCGGCAATTCGGACAGCCGATGGAGTTGATATACAGCTCTATGCCCTTGATGCCCAGCATATCAATGATCTGCTTTGCAAGGCTGATGACCTCAGCATCTGCGGATGCGTGCGGAGAGCCTGCCATTTCTACACCGAACTGGTGGAATTCACGCAGACGTCCTGCCTGCGGACGCTCATGACGGAAACAGGAGAGAATATAGTATACACGCTGCGGAAGTGCTTCATTCAGCAATCCATTCTGCAGCATGGCACGAATCGTGCCGGCTGTTCCCTCAGGTCGCAATGTGAATTTGGATTCCTTTGCGGAAACCGTATACATTTCCTTCTGCACAACGTCAGTGGTTTCGCCCACACTGCGGCAGAACAGTTCCGTCTGCTCAAATGTGGGGACACGAATTTCATGAAAACCGAACTTGCCTGCGATCTCACGCAGCAGGCTTTCGAGCATCTGCCAGTCACGACTGGCGGACGGCAGAATGTCCTCTGTTCCGTTCGGACGCTTGATATTTGCCATAGATACCTCCAAAAATAAAAGTCTGCTGAAAACTGACCTACCTGCTCCCCCATCGGACAGCAAGCCGAAGCACATTTACAGCAGACCGAGTATTTGCTTAGATAGTGGGATTGCCGATTTCACGCCAATCCAGATCGCCTCTCTCCAGTGCCATGATCAGTGCTTCACCGGTTGCAATATTGGTTGCCACCGGAACATTGTGCACGTCACACAGACGCAGAAGATTGATATCGTTGGGTTCTGTTGCCTTGGGTGTAATCGGATCACGGAAAAACAGAAGCACATCAATTTCATTGCAGGAAATTCTTGCACCGATCTGCTGACCGCCGCCCTGTGAACCACTAAGGTACTTCTGGATCGTCAGACCCGTTGCTTCACTTACCAGCTTGCCTGTTGTACCGGTTGCACAGAGATTGTATCTGGACAGGATACCGCAATAGGCAATACAAAACTGTACCATCAATTCTTTTTTCGCATCATGGGCAATTAACGCTATTGTCATACTTCTCATCCCTTTCCGCCGCCGTGCGGCTTTTCATTATTACTTGATCACCAACGGGATCTGTTCGCCGCTCAGACGCTTGGAAATTGCATCAAACGCCAAAAGGCTCGGTGCATTCAGTGCAATGGGAACACCCTTGCCTGTCGCCTCTGCCAGAGCAAAATCTTCCGGAATCACTCCGATCAACTGAATACCAACAGTATCAATAATCTCATCGAGATTCTGAATCAGCTTGCTGGTAATATTCTTCTTGCTCATCTTATTGACGATCAAACGCTGTCTCTTGTTGCCGCGTCTGTAGAATTCATCGGACATCATCGTTGCATCACGAATGCAGACCGGATCAGGTGTGGTTACCACCAGAATCAGGTTTGCCTGCTCTACAATGTCAAATACGTGCGAACTGATACCGGCACCGGTATCAATGATAATGTAATCAAAATACTTTCGGATCTTACGGCAGATGTCTACCACCTGTTCTGCCGTTACCGTCATGAACGGATCCTTCGGGGCACAGAGTATATTCAGGTTGCTTGCAGATGTAACGTGTGTAACTGCGTCCAGAATCTCCTTCTTTCCTGAAAGCACATCACCCAGATCGAATTTAACACTGCCGGACATACCAAACATGATGTCCAGACAACGCAGACCGAAGTCAAGCTCAATAATCAGGGTACGATTTCCCTGCTTTGCCAGAGTATAACCCAGACCGTAACATATGGAGGATTTACCTGTACCACCCTTACCGGATGTTACTGCAATCAACTTTGGATTTTTTGCCATGAAATTTCTCCTTTCCGGAGTTCACCTGAACTCCTCCCCCAAAACAGCCTCCGCATCATTTTCACGTTGGCTCTTACTATATTGTTTTGTACAATATGCCTACTTATTATTATATCACAAATACGGATTTTGTCAATTTTCTGAATGCGAAAAATCGCAAAATTGTGAAAATTACTGCATTTTAACGCAGTCATTTTGTCAGTTTTAACGAATATGACAAGCAATCAATACATTCCATAAACATCCTCATAAAGCTTCAGAATGGAACGTATCATATACTTGGAATATTCGCCGCCTTCAATGATGCCTGCAAAGGCAATCTTCGGATCATTTGCCGGTGCATATCCAATGAAAACGGAGTCCTGTACACGGCTTTCCCACTGGGGAGTACCGGTCTTAATTGCCACGCTGTAGCCGAGATTGCTCAGGGAATATTCATCCGGCATATTGTTTCTTGACGCCATGATCATGCCTTCCTCGATATAATGATAGACATAATTATAGTTAAGGTCGATGGTCTGTGCCACTGTTGGCTGTGTTTTGGAAATACATTTTTCCATATTATAATCCCAGATACTGTCCACCAGATACGGCTCATAACGCACGCCCTCGTTTGCGATGGTACAAGCAACATTGGCAAGCTGCAAAGGGGTAACCATGGTTTCACCGTTGCCGATACCCGCCTGCAGTACCTGACCGACTGTCCACGGCAAACCCAGCTCACGGTATTTTTCCGGGGAAGCCATATATCCCGCAGAATCCCTTGTTTCGACGCCGGTATTCTGTCCGATGCCGTAGAGTGCGGCATATTTGGTGATATTGTCGATCGTCAGGTTACGGGAAAGATCATAGAAATACGCATTGCACGATACCATGATGGCACGGGAGATGGAAATATAATCATGTTTGCCCGTACAGCCGAATTTTGTATCAATATAATAATAGGTTTGTTTGCACTGATAGCTTGTCTGTCCGTTGATGACACCTTCGTTGAGACCTGCGGTTGCTGTAATCGTCTTGAAGGTCGAACCCGGTCGGTACAAGCCCTGTGTTGCTCTGTTGAACAGTGGGTTATTCGGTGCCTCAATGAGCTGATCATACATCTCGGAATAATCCATCAGGTTATATGTCGGGCAGGTGGCTTCGCCGAGAACCGCACCAGTTTTGGCGTCCAGAACCACAATTGCTCCGCTTTTGACCTTGCTGCTGATGATTTCGCCCTTTTTATTGATCTTATGGAAATCCTTGATAAACCCTTCAAGGATCCCCTGCAGTCCTCGCTGGAACTCACTATTGACTGTGAGCATAACGGTATGCCCCGCAACCATTTCCTCGGTAACCTCGTCACTGACGGGGATACCATCCTCAAAGGTAATGGTACGCACGCCCTCCTTGCCCTGAAGCTCGGGTTCCATGGCTTTTTCGATACCACTGATACCGACGATGGCATTGAGGTCGTAGCCCTTATCCAGATATTCCGCTGCATTCTCCTCGAAGATCGGGCCGACCGTGCCAATTTCGTGGGGAATGACATCCCCAACCTCCACTACACGATCCGCCTGCTGCACGATTACAATGCCGCTCAGCTGCATAGACAGCTCCGACAGCAGCGAAACTGTTTCCATCGGCAGCCCCTTGGCAATTTCAAAACGGTTGCTGATGGAAAAATCATCGTCCAGCATGGAATACCGCAGACCTGCGATAATCCGCTGCTGCACAGGGGTATATTCACTTGAAATCTCATAATCCTTGATCAGAATGTCAATGCAGTTCTGTGCCGTTGCATAGGCATTGACGCCGATCCGCCGCTTCATGGCAGCAATGGTTGTTTCCGAAACATCTTCGGTAAAGGTGTACGGCTCGGTGGTCGTCAGCGGAAGGCTGTCCGTCCATTCCACGCCGGCTTCCTGCAGAATTTCCGTCAGCTGCAACAGAATACTGTTTCCGGCTGCAAGATCCGCAGGAAAATTCTTCTCATCAATGAAAACCGCATAGCTGACGTGGTTTCCAATGATAGTAATACCTGTCGCATCCACGATTTCTCCTCTGGTGGACGGAATCTTCTGGGTATAGGTATTGGTGACAACTTCCCGTTTGGTATAGGATTCAGAATCCACTACCTGTATTTTCAGAAGCCGCATCGCACAAAAAATTGTTGCGACCAGCACCAGCAATACGGCAAGTGCCATTTTTACATATTCTGAAATTGCTCTCATCGTTCAGCTCCTCAAGCATAGGAATCAGTCACGGTACGCTGATATTATGGTTTTCTCCAGTTCCTGCACACGATGGCTGCCGCATTTCTCCGCAATCCACTTCAGCGGTGCATAGAACAGCAGCACGGATGCCAATGTAAATACATTGCTTGGAAGTATGGTTCGTGTATAAATCAGCGAAACATCCTCATAGCCCCAGATTGCGTAATAAAACAGATAATCCAGATATCCCTGCACAACGACGCAGACAGCTGTCAGAATCAAAATATTCACCAGCTTCTGCCGCAGAATATAGGTATACAAAAGCGATACTGTTACACAGCTCACAACCATCCAGATGGCATTATATCCGAGCAGTTTGCCGCAGGTGATATCCATGAGCATACCGCAGATCATCCCGACTGCGGTCGCCTGAATTTCGCCGGTATGTGAAGAAATACACAATGCAAGCGGTAACAGCAGCATGGGCTTTAAAAAGCTGCCCGATGTCGCCAGCAAAAACACACCCACGATCAGCAGACCGAATATGATCCACTGCACCATCTGCAGGAAGATGTACTTTCTTCGCTCCTGTTTGATGCTACCTCGCTTCATTGCGTTCTTCCTTTCCTTCAAAATCTGCGATCACAACGACCTTATTCAGATTTGACAGATCCACCGCAGGCTCAACTGATGCATATGCTGTCATTCCCGCAGCATCCTGTCCGATCTCCTGCACATAGCCAATGATGTATCCCTTCGGAAAATAGCCGTTTTCACCGCTTGTGACAATCGCCTGCCCCTTTCGCAAACGTGTATCCTTCTCCAGATAATCCAGCTTGCAGTAACCGTCCTTCAGCAATGCCACACTTCCTGTGATAACGCCCTTTTCCCGCAGCGTACTGCTGCCGGCAGAAATAAACACCTCGGGTGAAAGTATGGTCGTAACCGTTGCTGTTTCCTCGCCGACCTCTGTAATAATGCCCACCATGCCCTGTTCGGTCACAACGGGGGCGTATAATTCCACACCCATTTCCGTGCCGCCGTTGATCATGAAGGTGCCGTAGGGATCATTGGTAACATAGCCTACCACGTCAAACGGTGAAGTAAGGGTGAAATCCTTATGTTTTTCCTTGATGCCGACAAATTCCTTCAGCTCTGCCAGCTCATCCTTTGTTGCCTCATAGTCTGCAAGTTCTGCGTGCAGTGATGCAATTTCCTCTTTCAGAGCCTGATTTTCACGGTAGCAGTCGTCGGCATTCACATACAGCTCCAGCACGTGTTCCACCTGTTCAGAAATGGCATTCGACGCACGCTGAAACGGTGCAGCAATGCTTTTGAAAATTCCGATGCTGCTGATGGTATATCCGCCCTGTGATACCGCATAGATCATTATGCCGATCAGCAGTGCAAGTATGAACAGAATGATCTTGCATTTCGTGCTTTTCAGAAAATTCCCCATCTGCCGCCTCCTTTCCAAAATACAACAGAAACAGAGCCTGCCGGTCTGCGATACATCCCGTCAAACTCTATTTTCCGCTGCACTGTGTCATTTTTCGTAATATTTCATATATTCTACCAGCGTATCCTGATATTTGTCCATATTCTCAAGCACCTTGCCCGCACCCTCTGCAACGCAGTCAAGGGGGAATTCTGCGATGTACACCGGAATTCCGGTTTCACGGTTGATCAGCTTATCCAGACCACGCAGCAAAGCACCGCCGCCTGCCAGCGTAATTCCCTGATCAATGATGTCAGCCGCAAGCTCCGGAGGCGTTTCCTCCAGCGTGGATTTGATGGCATCAATGATTCTCGAAAGCGGCTCAACCATAGCGTCACGGATTTCTGCGGAAGAAACCCTGATATTCTCCGGAAGTCCATTGAGCAGATTTCTGCCCTTGATCTCCATCGTCCCCTCATTCTCGCTGGGAAATGCAGAGCCGATGGTCAGCTTGATATTTTCTGCCATGCGTTCACCGATGAGCAGATTGTATTTTTTCTTGATATAGCTGATGATCGACGCATCCAGTGCATCACCCGCACAACGCACGGAACGGGACGCAACGATTCCGCCAAGGGATATCACAGCTACCTCACTGCTGCCGCCGCCGATATCCACAATCATGCTGCCGCAGGGTTCGGTGGTGGGCAGACCTGCCCCGATCGCAGAAGCCATGGGTTCCTCAATGATGGAAACATGGCGAGCACCTGCCTTTTCCGTTGCCTCCTTTACGGCACGGCGTTCTACCGCCGTAACGCCCGAGGGAATACAGATGATGACACGGGCTCTTGTAAAGATCGTGCCCTTAAGTACTTTATTAATGAATTCCTGCAGCATTGTGATCGTCAGGTCGAAATCAGCAATAACGCCTTCCTTCAGCGGACGAACCGCCACAATGGAACCGGGAGTTCTTCCGATCACCTGCTTTGCTTCCTTACCTACATAACGTGCTTTTTCCGTTCTTGTATTGACTGCCACTACGGACGGCTCACGCAAAACGATACCTTTTCCCCGCATATATACAAGCGTATTGGCGGTGCCAAGGTCGATACCTATGTCCTTTGTAAACATTCCAGTTCTCCTTTATCTCTTCTCCGAAAACAGTGTCAAAACACCATCCTTATTATTATACCATGTTTTTTGTCTGGAAACAAGAGGTTTTTGATATTTTCCTTCAGGTTATCAGCCTTCGGAGGAAAACTTGGTGCTGAGCTTCGGATAAGCAAACAATGCGATGGTGATCATGAAAATCTGTGCTACACAGATGTTGAGGGTGAAATCCAACTTAAAATAAAGCACCTTCAGGTCAAATTCTGCATTGGACAAACCCACTTCATAGGACTTTGCAAGCCATGCAATGCTATCAAACTGCGAAACAAATTCGCCAACCAGATGTCCCAGCAATGAAGAAAAAATAATCAGTATAAACAGCAAAAACGTCTTTTTCATAATTGGAGCTCCTTTTCAATGTCTTTTTATATTTGAGATCATGGGAATATTTTCCACGACCACGTTACCGATACATGGAGGAATCAGCCATTTCCTCATAATCCGCTGGATCCGAAACCACCGCTTCCACGCTGCGTTTCATCCAGCTCATCAACCTGTTGAATTTCCGGAAAGAGCACCGGTGTCACCACCAGTTGTGCCACACGCATCCCATTTTCTACGGTGAATGGCTCTGTGCCGAGATTATGCAGCGGAATCTTGATTTCGCCACGGTAATCGCTGTCCACAACCCCCACCGCATTGGCAAGCGTGATTCCGTACTTTGATGCAAGCCCCGAACGGGGATAGATCAGCAAAGCGACATCCTCCCTTGAGGGCTGTACGGCAAGCCCCGTCGGAATCATCACTGTGCTGCCTGACGGAATTTCCACTGGTTTCTCAAGGCAGGCACACAGATCCACACCCGCACTCTGCGGTGTGGCACGCTTTGGCAATACGGCATCCTGCCGAAGTTTCTGAAATTGCAGCGTCATGCCAAACCTCCTTTGAAATACAGACCGTTTGTACGGTCAGGGGGAATCTCCGCTTTGCCGCTTTCATAAGCATACAGCACGGATTCCACCTGTGCAGGGGTTTCCTCCGTAAAGTAGAAATCCCAGTAATCAAGACTGCGGAGCTTTGGCAGCTTATCGGCAAGCCATAACAGCTTTGCATTGCACAGCTCCGTATAATCGCCGCTGCAGACAAGCGGAAAACGCTGGCCTGTACGGTCTTTCATATAGCATCCCTGTTTGCGGCAGCCCTCCTGTGCACGGATCGGGCACAGACGCAGCAGCATCATGGGAAGTCTTCCGTAGATAAAGCCTCCGCAGGGTATCTCCCCTGCAAGTCCCGCAAGACTCGTCAGACGAAGCTCATACGAACCCGTGACATCCTGTACGTCCAATTCCGAGAGGGAGCGTGCCGTCATGAGATTCGTACAGTTCAGCCCATAACCGCCGTGCAGCGTAAAACCCAGTCGGCTGCCGATCCGCACATCCGCAAGGTTATGGCAGAGCAAATGGGAAAATCCACGCTGACGCAGAGTTTCAAGTCTTCGGCAATATGCCGTTTCATCCACAATAATGCGTGGTGCTTCGAGCCAAATCGACAATGCGGAGGTACAGTGTTCCGCAAGCAGCAACGGAATGCACGCAATGACTCCATGCTCTGCGGCGATCCGCAGCTGTGCTGTGTTTCGCACGTGCAAACGCAATGTCGGCTGTTTCTGAGAATCGACGAGAGGTTTCCCGAAATCGGGAGCATCCGTCAGTATCCGGTACTGCGGAAAGTTTCGCTGCACACGGGCTTTGTACAATGCCCTCACGGCTTCACGCCGCATGGCATTGCACTGGGCTGCCGAAAGCGTCAATCCGTTGGGATTGTGAAGCTGCACCTCGCCTATCTCAAAAATCGTATCACCAAGCTTCTGCATCTGCTTTCGCAGCATTACAGCATCCAGCGGTGTATGCTTTGCAATCTGCGGTATCTCTCCTGTCACGCATACGGTGTTTCCTATGCTGTCACTTGCCATAAGCTCTGCAGGCTCATTCTCATGCAGCGTCATGGAAAATGCAGCGGTATCACACTTTCTTGGTTTGCGGTATATGTTCTGCAGATCCTGCAGAACACTCTGTGCCGCAACCACGTCCTCCTTACGACGGAAACCAAACATTTCCTTCCGCCTTCCGGTGAAATACCCGTCCGTAAAACCGCTTCTTGCAAAAACCGCCTGCAAAGTTTCCATATCGGGCTGCTCACCGTTCAGTGCCATACGCAAGGCGGTCACGGCGGCTGCAACATATTCCGGACGCTTCATGCGGCCTTCGATCTTGAAGGAGGTTACGCCCATTTTACGCAGTTTCCGAACGTGCTGCACCAATGACAGATCCTTTAAGGACAATGCTGCAGGATTTCTGCCGTCGGGCGTCTGCCACGGCAAGCGGCACGCCTGTGCACATCTGCCACGGTTTGCACTTCTGCCTCCTACAAGAGCAGAAAAGCTGCATTGTCCCGAAACGGACATACAGAGTGCCCCATGCACGAAAACTTCAATTTCCAATGGCAAATCACAGAGTTTCTGCAGATCTGCCGCAGACATCTCTCTTGCGGCTACCACACGGCAGCAGCCAAGTTCCTTCGCCTGCAATGCACCCTCCGGTGAATGAATGCTCATCTGCGTCGAGGCATGCAGGGGCATATCGGGAACAATACTGCGAATCAGCCGCAGCACGCCCAGATCCTGCACAATACAGGCATCCACACCGCAGAGGGCAGCCTCACGAAGGTACCTTGCAAATTCGGGAAGCTCTCTATCCGTCAGCAATGTATTGACGGCAAGATACAGCTTTGCTCCGTAAATATGGCAAAGCTCCGCCGCCTGTGCAAGCTCCTCCAGATCAAAATTGGCTGCACTGCTCCTTGCGGAGTACGACGTTCCGCCCACATAGACGGCATCCGCACCGCATCGCAGGGCGGCAGTGAGAGACTCCATGCTTCCGGCAGGAGCCAGAATTTCCGGCTGTATCATCCGATGGTTTCCTTCAGTTTCTTGAGCTTCTGGGAATTCTCCAGCTGTGCGATTCTTGCCTTGAGCATTTCCACTTCCTTCAGGGCAGCGTCACGCTCAATTCTTGCACGGCCTGCATCATCCACATATTCCTTGCTCTGGCCGCAAATGGTATCCAGACGTGCATTGGCCTTACTCAAATCATCAAGAATGGACAGTGCTGTCATGATTGCTGCCGAATACTGGGAAACGCCCAGTTTATCCGTCATATCGTTGATACGACTTTCCAGTGTTCTTGCCAAACCATAGACATAGTTCGGTGCTTCTGCAGTCTGCATCACATAATCCTTACCGCAAATGACAACTTTTACTTTGTTCAGCATAATCAACATTCCTTTCTTTCTATACACGATTTCATTTTATTGCTTGATACCCTGCGGTATCAGAAATAACGTATGAGGGATACGACCTTGCCGAGGATCTCCACTTCCTCTACAATGATCGGCTCCATAAAATCATTCTCGGGCTGCAAACGATAATGCCCTTCTTCCTTGAAAAATGTCTTGACCGTAGCCTCACTCTGATCAACAAGTGCTACCACAATGTCGCCGTTTTCCGCATAATTCGTCTGCTCAACGATTACAATATCACCGTCAAAAATGCCGGCATTGATCATGCTCTCGCCACGTACACGAAGTGCAAACAACGGATTTTCATATGCCTTGAGCGGCTCAAAGCTGATGTAATCGGTGATATTCTCAATTGCAGTGATCGGTACGCCTGCCGCAACCGTTCCCACCAGAGGAATTCCGGCATTCTCACTCTCATCATCCATCACCACGATGGCACGGTTTTTTCCATCCGCCATGTGAATCCTGCCCTCCTGATGCAGAAGATGCAGATAACGATGTACCGTAGAGGTGGAGCGGATTCCGACACCATCACAGATCTCACGCACGGACGGAGACATATTCTCCGTTCGGATATAGTCCTTGATAAACTCCAGAATCTCATCAGATCTCTGTGCCCTCATCCTATTTTTCCTCCCCATGAAGCCGATTCAGAATCATTTTCGCCACCTTGTATACATCACCGCAGCCCATTGTCAGCACAAGATCGCCTTCCTGTGCGTGTTCACAGACATAATTGCAGACATTCTCAAAATTGCTGTATTTACGCTCGTCGGTGTATTCTGCCGTCTCGTCCTGCGGGAACCAGACACATCCCTCAAGCTTTTCCGCAAGATGACGGGTGTAGATGTGATATGTGTTCTTTTCACGGGAGCCCATAATATCTGTCAGCACGGGAATATCCGCGATACGCAGAGATTCGGCAAATTCTTCGAGATGCTGTGCAGTTCTGGAGAACGTAAACGGCTGGAACACCGCCCACACACGATTGTAGGGCATATTCTTCGCTGCTTTCAGCGTGGCTGTCAGTTCTGTAGGATGGTGTGCATAGTCGTCGGCAATGGTAATGCCATTGACTTGACCGAGAATCTCAAATCTTCTGCCCGCACCACGGAATTCTGCAAGTCCCTGTACGATCGCTGCAAAGGGAATGTCCAGTCCATCGCAGGCTGCAACCGCCGCAAGAGAATTGAGCACATTGTGTTCACCGGGAACCTGCAAAGTAATTCTACCCAGAACTTCGCCATTTTTCAGTACAGTGTACGCCATGGAGGAACCGCCGAGAATTTCCACATCTGTGGCTCTATAGGTATTTCCTTCACCATAGCCGAAGGAAACCAGCTTCTTTCCCGTAATACCCTCAACTGCCTTGCAGGTGTTGGCGTCATCACCGTTATAGATGATGGTTTTGGTTGTCAGTTCACAGAACTTATGGAAGGAGCGGATGATATTATCCACCGTTTTGAAATAATCCAGATGATCGGCATCAATATTCAGGATAACGGCGGTATCCGGATAGAGCTTCAGGAAGGTATCGACAAACTCGCAGGCTTCGCAGACAAACACCTCACTGCTGCCGCTGCATCCGCTGCCGCCGATGCAGGGAAGCTTACCGCCGATGAATGCGGACAGATCAACATTTGCCGTATACAGAATCTGTGCCAGCATGGAAGTTGTCGTAGTCTTGCCGTGCGTACCGGATACGCAGACTGCATCACCATACCAGCTGCTGACAATTCCCAGCAGCTCACTGCGTTCCAGCACAGGAACACCGGAGGCTCTTGCGGCAATCAGCTCAGGATTATCCGCCATAATCGCTGCAGTATGCACGATCAGATCCGCACCTTCAATATTTTCCGCACACTGCCCCAGCATCACAGGAATGCCCATATTACGGACTGCCTGCAAAGTATCGGTTTCGTTGTTGTCCGAACCCGTCAGGTAATACCCCTTGGCATGGAGAATCTGTGCCAGCGG
>JAZNUR010000066.1:0-13576 GCA_045592405.1 Oscillospiraceae bacterium | reverse complement strand
TTTATCTTCTGTTTTTCATTGCCGGTGCTTATTGCAAAGAGGTCCCACCCGTTCCCATTCCGAACACGGCAGTTAAGCTCTTTCGCGACGAAAATACTTGGTTGGTCACGACCTGGGAAATTAGTTCGGTGCCGGCTTCTTAAAAAAGGAGCAGAATGATTTCTGCTCCTTTTCTATATTTCGGGCCATTAGCTCAGTTGGTTAGAGCTCCCGGCTCATAACCGGATGGTCCTGGGTTCGAGTCCCCGATGGCCCACCATATCAGCACCCTGATTTGTTCTAAAGTCAGGGTGTTTTGTTTTCGAATAAATTAATGTTCATAAATAAAGGTGAAAACAAAACTGACCCTGCTTGAGTTGCGGAGTCAGTTCAATTTTAGTATGTTTTTTATGGAAGTTCTTTTGTGATGTCCGTACAATATGGATTGGTCAATATAAGCAAGGCAAATTTTAATAGTATTTTATTAGCATATTTTTACCTGTTGCTGGTTCTTTTTCGGAAGCATAGACAAAGCGTATACTGCTGAAGAAATCAAAAGAATATCCGCAGCTATCCATGCAACGGGACTGGCAAGACATACACCGAGATATCCAGCGAACTTTACAAGAATCCATGCTGCAAATACCCTTGCAACGAGCTCCAGAATGCCCGCACTCATAGGCAGGAAGCTGTAACCCATTCCCTGCAGGGAATTACGCAGTACAAACAATACTGCAAGTGTTGGATAGAAAATACCGTTCACACGCAGATAATAGGAAGCGTGTTCGAGAATTGCTGTAAATTCGGCTTCTTCCGTTGAGACAAATCCATAGACAAGGTATTTTCCGAGGAAGAAACTGAACGCAATGGCCGCCAGTGCATAGAGCAGGCAGACTTTGATGCTGCAGGAAAGTCCTTGCCGAATGCGGTCGATTCGTCCTGCCCCCAGATTTTGTCCGCAATATGTGGCCATTGTGATACCGAGTGATTCCATCGGACCGATCACAATGGTCTGAATTTTCATTGCTGCAGTCACACTTGCAATGACTGTCGGGCCAAATCCATTGACAGCCGACTGCATGATGATGGAACCGATGGCAGTAATGGAGAACTGACACGCCATTGGCAGACTGACGGAACAAAGCTTTTTGCAGTAATCACTGCAAAGCTTGCATTCGTCACGTTCGAATGCAAGAATATCATAGTGCTTCTTCATGTAGATCAGACACAGAATCGCAGAAACTCCTTGAGAAATTACCGTTGCCAGACCTGCTCCCATAACACCGAGATCGAACGCCATAATCATCAGAAAGTCAAGTCCGATGTTCAGCAGAGAGGAGATTGCAAGGAATGCAAGCGGCGTTTTGCTGTCACCCATAGCACGCAGAAATCCGGCGAGCAGATTGTATAAAATGGTGGCCGCCAGTCCAGCGAACATTACAAATAAGTAGCTGTGTGCATCCTGCATGATGCTGTCGGGCGTCTGCATCAGCCGTAAAAGCGGCTTGCACCCGATCATTGTAATTGCCGTAAGTACCAAAGCGACCAATCCGCTAATGAAGGCGGCATTAAACATATACCGCCGCATTGCCTTATGATCGCCCGCCCCATACATCTGTGCAACGGGAATAGAGAGTCCCGTGCAAAGTCCTGTTGCGAAGCCTATTACAAGGAAACATACGGATCCTGTTGCACCCAGTGCCGCCAATGCATTGGAATTGATGCAGCGGCCGACAATAATCGTGTCAGCCATGTTGTAGAGCTGCTGAAGGATGTTTCCGAATACCATGGGTATGCAGAAACTGAGAATCAGGGATAGCGGTTTTCCGCTGGTCATGTCTTTTGTCATACTGTACTCCTTTCCGGAACTGCTTCTTCCGGGCTTTGCTTCTTCTTCGTTTTCAAGTACAGTATAGCACATCCGAATTACTTTTGCAAGACGTAAAACTAACGGATTCCTTTGCACTTTCCGTCGCAGTTTTGGTAATTTTACGGATTTTACCGATGAAACGTGCAAGTTCCGGATGGTTTTATTCCATGATTTTTTCGTGATGAATCGTTAATAGAAATTCATGCATCATGGATTGATGAGAATGCCCGAAGAACTATAATTTCTTTTATGCTTTTCCCCGCCGCAGGCGGGCTGAAAGAACGAAAAATCACCTTTTCTGCAAGCGAGAAATTCATGTGTGATGGATTGATTTCCTTCCTTTTTATTCTCCCACTTGCATAAACGGGAAAAATATGGTATACTATGAGTAGCCCCAAACAGTGTCGTAAGAATTTGCTTATCAAAAGAAAAGAGGCTTTGCAATGAAGGATGGATTTCTGAAGATTGCCTGTGCAACCCCCGATTTGCGGGTTGCCGACTGTGATTACAATACGGATCGAATTCTGGAACTGATTTCACAAGCACACAAAACGGGTGTAAAGATCATCTGTTTTCCTGAGCTTTCCATAACGGGCTATACCTGCGGTGATTTGTTTTTGCAGGATGCATTACACCAAGCTGCAATGGATAGCCTTGTCCGCATCATGGAAGAAACCAGCAATATGGAGATCATCTCCATTGTCAGTCTGCCGATCAGCGTGAAAAGTCGGCTGTATAACTGTGCAGCGGTGATTTATCAGGGACACATTCTCGGCATCGTGCCGAAAAGCAGTATTCCCTGCTATGGAAATTCTTCGGAAAACCGCTGGTTCACAGAGGCAGAGGATGAGGATTGTGCCTTTTATGTCGGAGAATATCCTGTTATATTCGGGATAAACCAGACATTCCGGTGCAATCAGCTCTCCGGCTTTCATTTCGGCGTGGAGATCTGTGAGGATCTGTATGCACCGGATTCTCCGTCAGCTGCATTGGCAGCAAATGGTGCACTGCTGATCTTCAATCTTTCCGCAAGTCCGGCAGCTGTCGGAACTACGGCGTATCGCCGGAATCAGGTGCAGGCAAAATCCGGTACGCTGATCTGTGCCTATGCCCTTGCCAATGCCGGTATCGGTGAATCCACAACGGATCTTGTCTTTGACGGACGGAATCTGATTGCAGAAAACGGCAGAATCCTTGCAGAAGCGGAGCCGTTTGCACAGGGACTTACCATCATGGAGATTGATACCGCAAGGCTTGAAGCGGAACGCCTCCGGACAAGACGTATTCCCCGGAATGATGAGTATATGAATCATAGCTTTGATATGGCAGTGGAGGAAACCACCCTTACCCGTCACATCCCGAAGAATCCCTTCATTCCGGAAGATCCCGTGAAGCTTTCTGCACGCTGTGAGGAGATCCTCACTATGCAGGCGGTGGGATTAATGAGCCGTATGAAAGCAATCGGCTGCAAAAATGCTGTGCTGGGACTGTCGGGAGGACTCGATTCCACACTTGCCCTGATTGTCACTGCCCATGCATTTGATATGCTGGGTCTTGACAGAAGCGGCATTTCAACCATCACTATGCCGTGCTTTGGCACGACCGACCGTACCTACCAGAATGCTTGTGATCTGGCGGAAAAATACGGAAGTACCCTGCGGGAGATCCGTATAGAGGACAGTGTACGTCAGCATTTCAAGGACATCGGACATGACGAGAGCATACACAATGCTGCCTATGAAAATGCACAGGCGAGGGAACGCACACAGATTCTCATGGACATTGCCAATGAAGTGAACGGACTGGTCGTCGGCACGGGAGATTTATCGGAGCTTGCCCTCGGCTGGGCAACCTACAACGGGGATCATATGAGTATGTACGGTGTGAACGGCTCCATTCCAAAAACGATGGTGCGGCATCTGGTGCGTTATGAGGCGGAACACAGTGAGGACGCATTAAAGGCGATCCTGCTGGATATTCTTGATACGCCCGTCAGCCCGGAGCTTCTGCCGCCGGATGAAAGCGGGAAAATCGCACAGAAAACGGAGGATCTGGTCGGCCCCTACGAGCTGCATGATTTCTTCCTGTACTATGTGATACGCTGCGGTTTCACACCTGCAAAAATTTTCCGTATGGCACGAGCTGCGTTTGCGGGAACTTACGAGGATACAGTGGTTTTCAAGTGGCTGAAAACATTCTACAGAAGATTTTTTACCCAGCAGTTCAAGCGTTCCTGCCTGCCCGACGGCGTCGGCGTGGGAAGCGTGGGACTCTCTCCCAGAACGGGATTCCGAATCCCCAGCGATGCAAGCAGGAATGTCTGGATGAAAGAGCTGGATGCTTTGGAGAAAACCATTTTATAAACGTTAAAAAGGGGAAAGTACCCCGGAATATAGGAGGAAAAAACAATGACCTACAAAGAAAGCTTTATCAGATTCATGGTGGAATGCGGTGTGCTGACATTTGGTGAATTCACCCTCAAGAGCGGTAGAAAGGCACCCTACTTCATCAACTGCGGCAACTACAAGACAGGAGCACAGCTTGCGAAGCTCGGCGAATATTACGCTGAGTGCATCCATGCGAACAATATTCCCGTGGAAACCCTGTTCGGCCCGGCATATAAGGGTATTCCGCTGGCAGTTTCCACAGTTGTTGCACTGAGCAACAAGTTCGGCATTGACGTGAACTACTGCTTTGACCGTAAGGAAGCAAAGGATCACGGCGAGGGCGGTATGTTTGTCGGCAAGACGCTGACGGACAACGAGAAGGTTGTCATCATTGATGATGTTATGACTTCCGGTAAGGCACTGCGTGAGTCCATGCCCAAGCTCAAAGGGGCAGCCGATGTGGACGTGACCGGCATGGTGATTACCGTAGACCGCATGGAACGTGGCACGGGCGAGCTTTCCGCTGTGCAGGAAGTCAAGGAAGAATTCGGCGTGACGGTTTACCCCATTGTTACGATGGAAGATATCATTGATGCCATCAGAAACGATATCGTTCCCGGTAAGGAATATCTCGACAAGATGCTTGCATACCGTGAAGAATATGGTGTGAAGTAAACGGCGAGCCGCCGCTGAACAAACAAAATCCCCCGAAATTTCGGGGGATTTTTTTATTCATAGATCTGCCGTTCTTTCTGAAGCTTTTTGATTTTGAGTATATCTTTTATCCAGACGATAAAACATGGGATATAGCACAGAAACGAAATTCCCAGCAGGGCAATTTCAAGTGTTTGCCAAAAATTACGATCCGAATTCCAATCGGAAATCCAATTGGGAATGTATACGGTATTGATGAGGCATAGTAGCAGAATAGAGGCATTTGCAGCTGAAATCTGCCGCAGATGTACGATTTTTCCGTCCAGATCTGAAAAAATCTGAAATTCTCCCAGCTCCCTCTTCCTGCGTAGGAAAACCCAGCGTCCCGATGTGGCCACACGTTCTGCACCTGTTTCCTCAAGAAATGCGAGAAACCGCTTGTTTTCCTCTGTATTTTTTTCATCCTTCATAAAATATATGCGGTAGGTATATTCCGAAGGCTTGCATTCTTCAAACCCATATCGTCCCAAGTTGTTAAATGATACCATTGCCAAGCCGGCGTCACACTGTTTGTTCAGCCAGTTCTCGATTGTCTCATAATCCCATGCAAGGCAGATTTTACGTAGTTGTTTGTTCATTTGAATACCTCCCGTATCAGGATTCATAGATCTGCTTTTCCTTTTCCAGTTTCTTTATTTTCCGCCAGATGCGGAAGCCCCCGTACAGGAGGAGCAGTGCCACCGAAAGGCAAAGACAGCCCACCCAGAAATTCGCTGGACTGATGAATGTATTGTTCTCGATTCCAATCAGGATATTGTTGATGCCGGTTCCGAAATTCAGCAAGGCGATCGGCACAAATAAGCAGGCGATCCGCTTGAGATGTGCGATCTTGCTTTCAAAATCGGAGAACAGGTCAAAACTGCCAAGCTTGCGGTTCTTCCGCAGATATACCCATCTGCCCCATGAGCCGACCTGCTCTGCACCGGTTTCCTCCAGGAATTCCAGATAGCTCTGGCTCTCGGGATGATTCAGCCCATTTTTCAGGAATTCTAAACGGTAGGTGTATCTCTCCGAATCCGTTTTCTCAAATTCGTAGGTGCAGAAGCTGTAGCTCACCATCGCCCAGCCCTTGTCGGACATTTCACCCAGCCACTTTTCTTCCTTGTCAAAATTCCATGCCCAGATCCACTTGTATACTTTCTTCCTCATGTCAATTTCCTCCCAGAATGCGTTTCCCGTTTTCCACCAGTTCTTCGAGTCGTGCAATTTCCATTTGCAGGACATTTCGTCCCGCATCCGTGATCACATATTCCTTCTTGCGGCTGTTCTTATCACCCGGAAGTGCCGTGATCCAGCCCTTTTCCAGCATTGTATTGATTGCACCGTACAGCGTCCCAGCTGCAAGCTTCACTCTACCATGTGACAGCTCCTCCGCATTCTGCATGATGCCGTAGCCGTGCAGCGGCTGCATCAGTGACAGCAGAATGTAGTAGACAGCCTCTGTCAGTGCACCGTTTCCAAAATTCATGTCGCCCCTCCTTTATCGGAATCCGTTCTATCTGATTCCGTTATATCGGAATCCGTTATATATACTATATCACATTCCGATATAGTTGTCAATAGGTTTTGGAAATATTTTTTGAAAAAAGAAAAACAGGGCAAAAACGCCCTGTTTTTCTTTATTCCTCTAAGTTTTGTATCCATTCTCTGCCGAGAATATACAGTAGTACCGTCACTCCAAGCACGATTATCCCAAGTAGAATGCTTACCCGAATGATTATTGTTATTATTTCTTTATTTGGATCGTGAAGGAGTGGAATGAGTAGTCCTGAAATGGTTGGTAAATTTACAAGCAGAATATTCCCCCAAATTACTTTCGCTGCTTTCTCTACTCCCAGGCGGATGATCAGTGCATTGCTGCAGATGTTGATAATTACCGAAATCAGCAGCATTACACCAGCTGCGGCGAAAATCAATCCGATTACCTTCGGTGTACAGTCCCCAAATATTAGTGCGAAGATCACTGAAATCACAATACTTATTAGGCCGGTACATATCGTACAGAGCAGATTCACCAGAATTTTGGCATGATAGTAGTCCAGGCGGCTGACATGCATCATGAAACCTTGCCTGAACCACCCGTTTTTTTCATCCTGTCCATAGTGGGCGAAGTGTATAGTGAAATTCATGGCCATGTATGCAATGACAGGAAGCATATATACCCCTGAATCTGTTTTTGATTCAAAAGCGATTATTGCCAGCAATAAAATTTGCATGATTGGTATAAGGATGAGAAGGCGTTTTACAGCCTGCAGGATGACACAGACGTCTTTGTGAATCAATTCTTTCATGATTTATATCCGCCTTTCCGTTCCATCCACTTCACCCCAAGCCGATAAAATACGATTGTGCCGATTGTCGTACAGACACTGCAGCAACTCATGAGGATGTACATACTTCTGAAATATACCGTGGGATACAACTGATCCAACAGATCTTGCAGGAGAAAACTACTGATTCCAGTCAGAATAAGAATACCAAAAGCATACGCCGCCCAGAGCATTATAGCTTTGTAATAATTAAAACGAATCATCAATGCACAAAGCTGAACACCAACAAGCCATCCGAAAAGAAGGGCAGGGATGCACCATTTCAGGGCCTGAAGCAGCATTTCTGCTGAGAATCTCCCCATAATCAGTGTGGAAATGATGGCGAACAGCGTTCCGACAAGAACGCCTCCCACGCAGAAAATGGTATGCACCAGCAGCTTTGCGTGGAAATATTCACGGCGGGTGATGGGAGTTGTCAGTGCATAACGCAGCCAACCGCATTTTTTATCGCACATGAATGCTGTTGTTGACAGATTGACGCTTAAAATTGCAAACACCTCAATGGGCATTATGAATGTGGTGTTTTCTATTGGCATAATATTGTATGTCATAATCATGCCGGCAATGAGGATTAGCGGAATGATAATTACCAGTGGACGCATCGTACGCCATACAGTATACAAATCTTTTAAAATTAAGCCTTTCATAAGGTGTCAGCTCCTTTAAAACTCCTTCTCCAATATCCACTTTCTGCCGAGAAAATACATGGTAATGAATCCCCCCAATATCAGTGCTGCAATGATGGGGATGATGAGCAGAAAATTATCACTGATCAGTGTAAGTCCGACGACAAGTGCAGCACTAATACCACCCACGAATGCAAAACTCACCATCGTCACAATTGCACCCTTCTGCACACCGAATTTTATCATCAGCGGTATAAATATGATGCTTACCAGACACGTTCCAACTGCTGTCAGTCCGGCTGTTGTGAGCATTCCCAAAAGTGCTGAAATTGTCAGCTGTCCGGTCACGCCTGCGATGATCATGCCAACTGCAAGACCCAGCGTAGTGCCGCAAAGGATATTTACAGCATGTGTCAGGAATTTAGAGTGGTAATACTGAATACGGGAAATCGGATTTGTCAGTGCGTACTGCATCCAACCCGAGCGTTCGTCATAACCGAAAGAGTTGTTGATCATCACCATACCCATAACCGTACACATCGTCATCGGCATACCATAGAGTTCTGACAGATCATCGCTTGTTGCATACATCAGAGCCGGAAAACCAATCAGAAATACCAGCAGAACCACTGCCATGCGTTTGAGTTCATGTACCTCTGTCATCAGATCCTTATAAACTAATCCTCTCATACTCGTTCACCTTTCACTGTCAGCAGCATAATTTCATCAATGGTTGCATTGTCAACAACAAGATGTGCAAATGTCCGTTTCATTGCTTCACGATCTTCCACCAGAACGTCATAATTGCATTCATTCTTCTTCCATGCGATGCAGCCGGCATTCTTCACCGCTGCCAGATCCTTTTCGCCGCAGCGAACGATGCCATACTGATAAAGCAGTGTGTCCTTCTCCTTAGTAAAGGCAAGCTTGCCCTTGTTAATGAATGTGATGTAATCAGCGATCTTTTCAAGATCGGTTGTAATGTGGGACGAGAGCAGAATACTGTGCTCTTCATCCTGTACAAAATCCAGAAACAGGTCAAGCAGCTCATCCCTTGCAATCGGGTCGAGTCCGGCGGTCGGTTCATCCAGAATCAAAAGCTGTGCATTGTGGGACATTGCAAATGCCAGATTCAGTTTCATTTTCATACCCTTCGAAAGCGTCTTGATCTCTGCCTTTAACGGCAGTTCAAAGCGTGTAACAAGCTCTTGAAACCTTGTGCTGTCCCAATTCTTATAGGTGAATTTGCCAATATTGCCCACCTGCTTAACAGTAAGCACTTCCGAAAAGCAGATCGAATCAAATGCAACGCCGATCCGTTCCCGCATCTCGGTGTCCTTATCGGTCATTGGCTTTCCCCAGAACAGGATTTCGCCGGAATTCCTGTGAATCAGATTCAGGATTGCCTTGAAAAGTGTGCTTTTGCCTGCACCGTTCTCGCCCACAACGCCCATAATGCAGCCCTGCGGAACAGAGAAACTTACATCGGACAGTGTGAATCTTTCATATTTCTTTGTTACATTTTTTACCTCAACTGCGAATTTCATCATTCATCCTCCTCAAAAAACATGGTCAAAAGCTCGATTAGTTTGGAAAGCGGAATATTGCTGGTTCTGCCGATTTCAGCCGCCAACAGCAGATGTTCCTCTGCCTGCCGCTGCCGTTCTTCTTGAATCAGTGCCGTGCCGCCTGCGGAAATAAAACTGCCCCGACCGACAGTCGTTTCAATAAAGCCGTCACGCTGCAGATCCTCATAGGCTCGCTGTACGGTGATTACGCTGATGTGCAATGATTTTGCCAATGCACGCATCGAGGGGATTGCATCCCCATGCTTCAGCTCCCCGCTCATGACCTTCGCCTTGATCTGCGATGTGATCTGCTCATATATGGGTTTGTTGTTGTTCGTGCTGATGATGATTTCCAAATACTCACCCCCATGTATTGTGATTAAGTGTACTTGTCGTATAAGTACATTATAGCACAGTGCAGTACACTTGTCAATGGTTTTCAAAAAATTTTTTTCAGGAAAATCCTGCTGCTTGACAAGTACAGAAGAATGCAGTACAATACTAATAAGAAACTGATAAGAGGGGAAACTATGAGCGAACTGATCACAAAACTGCGTTCCACGCAAAATCTGACCGATTCCGAACTGAAAACACTGCTGGAAACGGACGCCTATGACGAAGAATTACGCATTGCCGCCGATGCCGTCCGCCGTGAGCATTATGGTAATGCCGTGTACATCCGTGGACTGATCGAATTTACGAATTACTGTAAAAATGACTGCTATTACTGCGGCATTCGCCGCAGCAACCGCTGTGCAGAGCGTTATCGCCTGACATTGGAGGACATTCTCGAATGCTGCTGGGAGGGCTATCAATTGGGATTTCGCACGTTTGTGCTGCAGGGGGGAGAGGATCCGTATTTTACAGATGCTCGCATCTGTGAGATTGTTTCCGCCATCCGCAGAGAGTATCCCGACTGTGCCATTACGCTTTCCATTGGTGAGAAATCCTACGAGAGCTATCTTTCCTATTTTAAAGCGGGTGCAAACCGTTTTTTGCTGCGGCATGAAACTGCGGATGCGGTACACTACAGCCGCCTGCATCCGTCGGAGCTGACATTTGAAAACCGACGCAAATGCCTGTTTGATCTTAAGAAGATCGGCTATCAGGTGGGAGCCGGTTTTATGGTGGGAAGCCCCTACCAGAAAACGGAGAATATCATTGCCGACCTGCGGTTTCTGCAGGAGCTGCAGCCCGACATGATCGGTATCGGGCCGTTTCTGTCACATAAGGATACACCCATGAAGGATTTCCAAAATGGTGAGCTTAGTCTTGTTCTGCGGATCCTCGGCATTCTGCGTCTGATGTTCCCGAAGGTTCTTCTGCCTGCCACCACGGCACTTGGTACCATGCATCCACAGGGGCGTGAACTTGGATTACAGACAGGTGCCAATGTAGTGATGCCGAATCTTTCGCCCATGAGCGTGAGGAAGAAATATATGCTCTATGACAATAAGATCAGTACAGGGGATGAATCCGCCCAGTCCGTGGCATCATTGATCCGTACTGCGAGCTCTGTGGGATATGAGGTTGTCACAGATCGTGGTGATGCGAAAACCCATGTGTAATGATTGATGGAACAGCCCGGTGCTTTCCCTAAAAGTAATTTTCAGCGTTCTTCCAGCCCGCCGCAGGCGGGCTGGAAGAACGTGTTTATGAGCTTTCCCACGCCGAAGGCGGGGGAAAGCTCAAGAAAATGTATGGTTTTGAACAGTTTCCTATTTGAAAATAATTTCCGGAAGATGTGAACAAATTGTAAATTTTCCCTTGCCATTTCTAAAGAAATATGATATACTATAAAAATCAGGTGATATCTGCACTTTTATAAAGTTTCGTATAAAATAAATGATAGTAAGGAGTTGTTGCAAATTGCTGAGAAGTATGACAGGCTACGGACGAGCACAGGAACAGATTGACAATCGTGACATTCTCGTGGAAATCAAATCGGTCAATTCCCGTTATCTTGAGCAGAATGTCCGCATCGGCAGAGCCTATACCTACATGGAGGAAGAACTCAAATCCCTCCTGAAAACAAGGGTATCCCGTGGTAAAGTGGAAATCGGCGTTTCCATTACCCTCACGGAGGGCAAGAAAGCGGATATCCGTGTGAATGCGGACATCGTCAAGGGGTATATTGATGCGATGGAAGAATTCAACAGCACGGCGGATGACAAATATCAGCTGATGATGGATAATAACTGGAAAACCATGCTCCACCTGCCGGATGTATTCCGTGTGGAGAAAGCACAGGATGATGAGGAAGAAGTTCGTGCTGCTGTGCTGGGTGTTGCAGAGAAGGCACTTGCGGCATTTGTGCGGATGCGTGAGGTGGAGGGCGAAAAGCTGCGTGCGGATGTCCTCGCAAGACTTGCAACGCTTGCAGAATGTGTCGGCGTAGTGGAAACCGAAGCTCCAAAGCTGACGGAAAAGTACAGAGAACGCCTGTACACAAAGATTTCCGACCTGCTTGGCAGTACGACGATCGACGAACAAAGGATCCTGATGGAAGCGGCAGTTTTCTCCGAGAAAACCGCTGTGGATGAGGAAACTGTCCGTCTGAGAAGCCATCTTGCACAGGTGGAAACACTGCTGAACGAAGACGGCAGCGTCGGCAGAAAGCTGGATTTCCTTGTACAGGAGATGAACCGTGAGGTGAACACCATCGGTTCCAAGGTGCAGGATGTGAATATCACGTCCATTGTGGTAGAGATGAAATCCGAGATCGAAAAGATCCGTGAGCAGATTCAGAATATTGAATAGGAGAGAGGAAAGGGAATGAAGAAGAGCTTGCTGTTTGTTGTTTCCGCACCTTCCGGATGCGGAAAGGGGACGATCCTGAAGGAGATTCTGAAGGATCCGAGCTTCTATTATTCCGTATCCGCCACCACCCGTGATCCTCGTGAGGGTGAAGTGGACGGCGTGCACTACCGTTTTCTGCAAAAAGAACAGTTTGAAACGCTGATTGCAGAGGGTGCGATGCTGGAATATGCAGAGTACTGCAAGAATTATTACGGAACGGTTCTTACCCCCATTACGGAAAATCTGGAACAGGGAAGAAACGTCATTCTGGAAATAGAAGTGAAGGGTGCACTGCAGGTGATGAAGAAAAGACCGGATGCGGTTTTCATATTCATCATGCCGCCCAGTGTTGAGGAACTGAGAAAACGTCTGATTTCACGAGGTACGGAAACTGCTGAAGTGATTGAGGAACGTGTGGCTAAGGCGGTGGAGGAGATCGGCTTTGCCGACAGATATGATTACATCGTTGTGAATGATGAGCTGGAAAAGGCAATCAGCGATTTCAGAAGCGTCATTCGTGCCGAAGAATGCAAGGAAAAGAATAACGAAGATTTTATCAGAGAGGTGCTTAAAAATGCTTAGACCCGCAATTACACAGATGATTACCAAGAACGAAAGCTGCTATTCACTCGTGATTGGTGTAGCAAAGAGAGCAAGAGAAATTGCTACCGAGCTTTATGAGAATGGTGACACTCTGGAGGAAAAACCCGTAAAAACTGCAGTTGATGAATTTGCAAGAGGAGAATACAAGATTGTAGAGGCTTCTGCAGAGGACAAGGGCGTTCAGGCGTAAACGTGAAATTACAGCAATATGTTGCAGCGGTTGCAGTGGAATCTGCAGCCTATGCGTTTGATAAGGCGTTCCATTATCTGCTGCCTGCCGAGCTGTATCGGCAACATCTGGAGGGATGCCGAGTGGTTGTGCCGTTTGGCAGAGGAAATCAGAAGCGTGTGGGACTGGTGCTTTCCGTATCCGAAACGGACGGGGAGACCTCCAAAGGCCTGAAGAAGATTCTCTCCATAGCGGACAGCCGACCGATTCTGAATGAAGAACAAATGCTGCTGATGCATTGGATGAAGGAGAATACGTTCTGTTCCTATTATGATGCCATCCGCACATTGCTGCCGTCTGCTTTGCAGCTTCGGGTACAGGAGCACTTTGTGCTTGTGCCGAATGTGGATGTAAGCGGGCTGACGCAGGAAGAAATGCAGTTTCTGCACTATCTGCAAAGAGCCAGAAGCCGAAAGGAATTGGATACGCTTTTGGATGTGCAGGAAACACCGCAGAAGAAAAAACTGGTGG
>JAZNUR010000065.1:0-3530 GCA_045592405.1 Oscillospiraceae bacterium | reverse complement strand
GGAATCCCGTCTGCGGTGCGATGGCGTATCTGCATTACGGGCTGCAAAGCCCGAAGCTTGCCGCCGCCTTTGCGGTCTGCTGCACAGCGGCATCCTTCGGTATGGGCAATATGACGCAGTCAAATGCTATGGCACAGACGCTGGATGCGGCATTCTCCCTGCCGCCCGTGGTTTCGGGCATCCTTGCGGCGGGACTGACGGGAGTGGTCATTCTGGGCGGAGCACGGCGTATCGGTGCATTCACACAGGCGGTCATTCCCGTGCTGTCCGCCGCCTATCTGCTGGCGGCAGGATTTGTGATCTGGCGGTTTCGGGAAAATCTGGGTGCTGCATTTTCTTCCATTTTTGGCGGAGCATTCGGCATTGCCGCCGCAGGCGGCGGCATCAGCGGTGCAGCAGTGCAGCACGCACTTTCCGTGGGGCTGCGGCGAGGCGTATTTTCCAACGAAGCAGGTCTCGGCAGCAGCAGCGTGCTCCACGGGGAGGCGGACGGGGATTCCCCCGAAAAGCTGGGGCTTTTGGGAATGTGCGAAGTCTTTGTGGATACCTTTGTCTGCTGCACGGCAACTGCCCTTGCCATTCTCTGCACCGGTGCTTTGGATTCCGGAACGGACGGCGGTGTGCTGGTGCTTGCGGCATTCCGTCAGGGCATGGGAAAGGCGGCAGATCTGATTCTGCCGCCGATGATCGCTTTATTTGCTCTGTGTACACTCATTGGTTGGTCTTACTGCGGAAGCAGTGCGTTCGGGTACCTGACGGGCGGACGGTATGTCCGCAGCTATCGTCTGATTTTCTGCCTTGCGGCAGGAATCGGTGCCGCCTTGCGGCTGGAAACGGTATGGGTGCTTGCGGACATCGCCAACGCCTGCATGGCATACTGCAATCTGCCCGCACTGCTGCTCCTGTACCCGTCCTCCGTCAGAGAATCACACGGAACAGACCGTGACGGTTGCAGTACGCATAGAAAATCCCCCGCTTGCGTTTCTGGATGCGGCACGCCGCATTCTGCTCGGGATAGAGCTTGACAAACTCCGTGCGTTCGGCGTTGACATAGCAGATAAACGAGATATAGTGCGATTTTTCCATCGGATGCTCCATGGTAATGTAGTAGTCGCCGTCGCTTTCCTCAATGCAAAGTCCATGCTCTCCCTCCGCTGCTTCCGCTTCAAGCGGCGGCAGGGAAACGCCGCAGCAGCTGAATGCCCCCATGCCGATGGACTGGATGACATTGCCGCAGACAGGACAGACATAAAAGCTCATTTTGCGGATGTTGCAGGAACGGTTGCTGTTCACAGCAAGCTCCCCCGTGAGAAGTTCGGGTACGGAAACGCCCAGTGCGGCGGCAAGCTCCATGAGGATGCTGATATCGGGCAGTCCCCGATCGTTTTCCCATTTGGAAATGGTCTTGTCACTGACGCAGAGGATCTCTGCAAGCTGTTTCTGGGTGAGCTGCTTCTGCTCACGCAGACTGCGGATGGTCGTGCCTGTGATGTACTGCATGGGAATACTCCTTTCTGTGGAAATGCATGAAATGGCGTGTGCGTCAGCACACGCTCTCTATTAAACCACAGGGGTAGTTCGATAGAGAATTCGTATTACGGTTTCATTATAACGAAAGTTTCGCAAAAAGTCAACCTACGCTTCGTATAATCCCTGCCATATGCCGAAAAAAGCTCGCCCATGCGTTCTTCCGGCACGCCTGCGGCGGGCTGGAATTTGCTTTTGCGAAAAGCTGAGGATTTCTCTTTGAAGAGTCATTTTTGTACGCCCCAGAAAAACAGTCGTATTCACCAAAAAAGCATTTTATATATCACAAAATTTGTAATCATTCCCAATTGCTTTTTTTCGGAAAATCGAATATAATAAATGATAGCAAAACATAGCGTATTCAGGATATTTTTCCGTACAGAAAGGACAGAGAGTTATGGGAGTAAAGGTAGTAAAGTTCGGCGGTTCCAGCCTTGCAGACGCAAATCAGATTCGTAAGGCAGCTGCAATTATAAAGAGTGACGCAGACAGAAGATTTGTGGTACCGTCCGCACCCGGCAAGCGTTTTGATGCGGATATCAAGGTAACGGATATGCTGTATGCGTGCTACGAAAAGGCAAGTCTTGGTCAGGATTTCACCGAGGATTTCCAGATGATCAAGGATCGCTACAACGGCATTATCGCTGATCTTGGCGTGGACGTTTCCCTGGAGGAGCAGTTCTCCCAGATTCAGAAGGCTCTGGCAACTGCGGGCAGAGAATATGCCGCAAGCCGTGGTGAATTTCTCAACGGCATCATCATTGCCGCATATCTGGGCTTCACATTTGTGGACGCAGCAGATGTCATTGTATTCAGCGACGAGGGCGTTATGATGCGTCACGAGACCGTTGCAAAGCTGCGTGAGCGTCTGGAAGGCGTGGAAAATGCAGTCATTCCGGGATTCTACGGCAGATCCGTCAGTGGTGTTGTCCGCACATTCTCCAGAGGAGGCTCGGATGTGACGGGTTCTCTGGTAGCAAGGGCACTGCGTGCAACCATCTACGAGAACTGGACGGACGTTTCCGGTAGGCTGGTGGCTGACCCGAGAGTGGTTGACAGCCCCCTGACCATTAACCAGATCACCTACAAGGAGCTGCGTGAGCTTGCATACATGGGTGCGACCGTTCTGCACGAGGATGCTATCTTCCCCGTAAGAACCGCAGGCATTCCGATCAACATCCGCAACACCAATGCACCTGAGGATGCGGGCACAATGATCGTTCCGGATGACGATGTGAACGATGATGCAAAGGTTCGCACCATTACGGGTATCGCCGGAAAGAAGGGATTTTCCGTTATCAACATCGAAAAGTCGATGATGAACAGCGAGGTTGGCTTCTGTCTGGATGTTCTGAGCGTGATCGCAGAGCTGGGCATTTCCTTTGAGCATATGCCATCCGGTATCGACACAATGAGCGTAATTGTGGACAGCACAAGCCTGATCGGCAAGGAGGAGCAGCTGCTGGAGGCACTCCGCAGAACTGTAAAGCCTGACCACGTTTCCATTGAGAATGACATTGCACTGCTGGCTGTGGTTGGCCGAGGCATGAGACGCACACACGGCACGGCTGCAAGAATTTTTGCAGCACTGGCACACGCAAGAATCAATGTAAAGATGATCGACCAGGGTTCCAGCGAGCTGAACGTCATTGTCGGTGTTGCCGAGCATGACCTGCAGCAGGCGATCCGCAGCATTTACGAGGTGTTCATTACTTCCAAGATGGAGCTTGCACTGATCAAGAGCGATATTATTTCTTAATTGTCAACGCCCATCCCACTGCCGCAGACAGGAGGATGGGCGTAAATATTAACGAAAAGGACGATGTTTCGGCATCGTCCTTTCAGCTTGCAGAAAAAGTCCTTTTTTCTTAGAGATAGGCATCCTGTCATTGCCCCCACCCCAACCCCTCCCCGAGGGGAGGGGCTATCGTTCGGGGACTTCGTCCCCACTCCCCATTTTAAGGTTTTTCGACAGACAGAAAGGACGATGTTTCGGCATCGTC
>JAZNUR010000064.1:0-28435 GCA_045592405.1 Oscillospiraceae bacterium | reverse complement strand
CCCCGCCTATGGCGGGGGAAACTTTGTGAATGCGTTTTTCAATCCGCTGCCGCAGGCAAGGATGTTTGTGATGGCAGAAACTGCATTGACATAATTCGACCTATTTGTTATAATAATAAGGTAAAGCATAAAATCGGAGGTTTTGTATGCTGCGTTATCAGACAAGATACCCCATCGTGCTGCTGCACGGCATGGGTTTTCATGACGGTATGCCCGGCACCTGGTACTGGGGCAGGATTCCGGAAATCCTGCGGCAAAACGGCACAAAGGTCTACTTCGGAAATCTTGACGGCAATGCCACCATTGCATCGAATGCGAAGCAGCTTGTACCCGTGGTACAGAGGATCCTCAAGGAAACGGGTGCAGAAAAGGTCAATATGATCGGTCATTCCAAGGGCGGTCTGGAGGCACGTTATTTTGTTTCCTCACTCGGAATGGGACACACGGTAGCATCGGTCACCACCATCGGCTCGCCCCATCACGGTTCGGTGACGATCGACAAGCTGCTCTCCCACCTTTCCCTGCCCATCTATATCGGTTCGGCTGTTACGGACAGCATACGCCGTCACTACGGCGATCGGGATCCGCATACGTTTGATGTGATCCGCCAGCTTTCGACGGATTATATGCGGCTGTTCAACCAACACAACCCCGATGATCCCAAGGTGTACTACCAGAGCTTCGCATTTGCCATGCAGGGTTCCCTGAGCGATCCGTTCATGAGCATCCCCAACGCCATTGTAGGCTTATTTGAAGGGGAAAATGACGGTATGATTACACCGCAGAATGCCCGCTGGACAAACTTCCGTGGTGTGTACAGAGGCACATCAAAGCGTGGTATTTCCCATCCCGACGAGGTGGATTATCTGAGAAGGCGTTTCTCAAAGCGGCAGCCAAACGGAGCGTATGAAATCTCCGATATGACCGCATTCTATCTCGGCATTGTAAAAGACCTGAAAAGGAGAGGATTTTAATGCAGATTACCGAACAACCGATCGTCTGGATTCTTCTGGCAGCCTATGCCCTCATGAGCATCGTGGCATTCTGTTTCTACGCAGCGGACAAGGCGAAGGCAAAAAAACACGCATGGCGTGTTCCCGAAAAAGTGCTGCTCGGACTTGGTTTTCTGGGCGGTGCAGTCGGTGCACTGCTGGGAATGCAGTGCCTTCGGCATAAGACAAAACACTGGTATTTCTGGGCAGTGAACATCGCAGGACTGATCTGGCAGATCGCTCTGCCGCTGTGGCTGCTGCTCAAATAAACATTTACATAACGGAGGACTACTATGGAACTCATCACAAACTACCCCATGACGGATCGCATACGCAGCATCAAAACATTCCGTACACCGAAAAATTTCTGGCTGCAGGTACTGATCTTTGTCGGCGTATTTTTGACAGCCAATATGCTGCAAAGCTGTGTTATGATTGCAGGTATGATTCCCGAAATGCTTGCATGGGCTGCGGAAAAAACCGACGAAACAGGCATGGAGATCAGCAGTGAGGAAGTCATGGAGTTCGTCACCAATATGACGACCGATCCTTCCATGATGCAGTTGATGCTGTTCAGTACAGCGATCGTTACCATTACCTGTCTGCTGTTCTGCCGTGTGATCGAAGGCAGAAAGGCTCATACCATCGGTTTCTACAAAAAGGGTGCATTTTTGCAGTATTTGCTCGGTCTTGTCGTGGGATTTGCCATGTTCAGCAGCGTCGTGGGGCTTTCCTACATCGTGGGCGGTCTGACTGCAAACGGTTTCACAGGCGTTGACGCTTCGGCTCTGATTCTTGCATTTGTGGGCTTCGGCATTCAGGGCATGAGTGAGGAAGTACTCTGCCGTGGTTACTTCATGACATCCATACTGCGTCACCATAAACCGTGGGTTGCGATCGTGTCAAATTCCGTAATCTTTGCCATTCTGCACGGTGCAAACCCCGGAATCAGTCCGCTTGCCCTTATTAACCTCACGCTTTGCGGCATCATGTTTTCCCTGTATGTGCTGCGTACGGATAATCTCTGGGGTGCGTGTGCACTGCACAGCATCTGGAATTTTGTGCAGGGTAATTTCTTCGGTCTGCCCGTCAGCGGTATGAATTCGGGCGATTCCATTTTCTCCTTCTCTCTCAATGAGGGGCAATCCCTCATCAACGGCGGTGCATTCGGTGCGGAAGCAGGCATCCCGACGACCATTGTTCTGACATTGGTCATCCTGATTCTGTTGTACGTGCCCTTTGGCAAAAAGCAGGAGGACGACGCTGCATGAAAACGGCTTTGATTACCGGAGCAAGCGGCGGCATCGGTGCGGCAATTGCCGAAAAACTGGCAAGAGAGGGATTTCTCCCCGTGCTGCACTACTGCACGCACGGCGAGGGACTTTCCGAAACCGCTGCAAAGCTCGGGGGATTCGCTGTACAGGCGGATCTTGGTGATGTATCGTCTATTGCAGCCATGGCGGAAACCGTACTTGACCGAACAGGCAGACTGGATGTACTGGTCAATAACGCTGCAATCTCAATTTCGGGACTGCTGACGGATATCAGTCCCGATCAGCGTAAACGACTGTTCGATGTGAATGTGCTGGGAACGATCGAATGCACCCGTGCATTCCTGCCGCAGATGGTTCGCCAAAAAAGCGGCTGCATCGTAAATATCAGCTCCATGTGGGGGCAGGTGGGAGCGTCCTGCGAGGTGGATTATTCCGCAAGCAAGGCGGCGATCATCGGATTTACCAAGGCTCTGGCACAGGAAGTCGCACCGAGCGGCATTCGTGTCAACTGCATCGCCCCCGGCGTGATCCGCACACCCATGCTCGACTGCTATGACGAGGAAACCCTGCGGACGCTTGCAGAGGAAACACCCCTCGGCAGACTCGGAACCCCCGAGGATATTGCCGCAGCAACCGCATTTCTGTGCCATTACAGTGCGGATTTCATCACAGGACAGGTGCTGGGAGTGAACGGCGGTTTTGTGATGGGATAATTGCATATTACAGTAAAACCCGAAAGGTGTGCCGCCTTTCGGGTTTTTGTGTGTTATTTCGCTGCAGGCGGACAAAAAATCCCATAAGTAATGATCAATCTTCCAGCTTCTCAGCCGCTTCCCTGAGCAACTCGATGATCGGCAAATGCTGCGGACATACCGCCTCGCACTGACCGCAGCCGATGCAGGAGGACGCCTTTCCGGAAAATCCCGTAAGACTTCCGTAAAAGAATTTCGGGCGGTTGTCGCCGGGGAATTTCCGCAGGGTGTTGACTGCACCAAAAATATCGGGAATGCGGATATTCTGCGGACAGCCGTCAACGCAGTAACGGCAGGAAGTACAGCCGATGAGGGACGTTGCAAGCATTTTCTCAAGCACGTTCGCAATTGTTTGCTGTTCCCTTTCGCTCAGAGGCTCGAAATTTGTAAATGTTGCAAGGTTGTCAGCTACCTGTTCTTCAGTGGACATACCGCTTAAAATCGTGCCAATCCCGTCAAGGCTGCCGCAGAAACGCATTGCCCATGACGCTGCGGATCTGTCGGGATGTACTTCCCTGAACATTCCCTCCAGATCGGGGGACAGATTTGCGAGCGTGCCACCCTTTACGGGTTCCATAATGATCATCGGGATATTTCGGGATCTCAGGATCTCGTAGAGCTTTCCGGAATGTACTACCTGATTGTCCCAGTCAGCATAGTTGAGCTGGATCTGGACGAATTCTACCTCGGGATGCTTATCGAGTACCTTTTCAAGCAGCTCAGGTGTTCCGTGGAATGAAAATCCGAAATGTAGAATTTTCCCCTCCGCCTTTTTCTGCATACACCATGAAAAGCAATCCAGCTTTTCGTACACATCATAATTCGAACCATCCTCCATGCTGTGCAGAAGGTAGTAATCAAAATAAGAAAGTCCGGTGCGTTCGAGCTGTTCCGCAAACACCCTGTCACGATCCTCGGGCGTTGAGATCGACCATGCAGGAAGCTTTGTAGCAACCGTGAATGCCTCTCTTGGATAACGCTTGACAAGAACTTCCTTGACCGCCTTTTCGGAATTTCCGCCGTGGTAGACATAGGCGGTGTCGAAGTAATTGAAGCCCGCCTTCATGTATCTGTCCACCATGCCGCAGACACGTTCAAGGTCGATTTCTCCGTCCTTTTCGGGCAGACGCATCAAACCAAAGCCAAGCTTCGGCATTTTTGCTGCATCAAGTTTCATTGCTGATTCCTCCTTAGCTTTACGGAATTGATTATTAAGCTTACTATAGCATATCCGGGTTGATTTGTCAAGAATTCGTTTTGTACTTGCGTTAATTTCACCGCATTGCGGTCGTGGATGCAAAGGCAAGCCCCGACAGGAAATCTGCCGGTGCAGGCTGGGCACTGTGAAAATATGATGAAAATAGTTGCAATTCTCCCAATATTATGGTATAATGGCAATGTATCATCTGTACATGATTTTATGAAATTCATCCTGCGATCCGGCAGGATGACATCACAAAAAATAAAGGGGAAATCGTACATGAAAAAATATATTTTTGCAGCAGCCGCAGCGATGCTGCTTGCAGCAATGCCGCTGACGGCGTATGCCGAAAATGACACCACGGAGGAAATCACCGCCACGGAAACTACAGCTTCCGAGGAAACAACGCAAGCCGAAACGGAGGCTTCCACCGAAAATTCCGAAAAGCTGATCACCGAGGACGGTACCTACAGCTACCGCCTTGACGAGAACGGCAATGTTAAGCTGCTGAATTTCAATGTGCAGGGACATATGGGCGAGGTTGTGATTCCGTCGGAAATTGACGGAAAACCGGTCGTGTTTGTCGGCAGCAAATGCTTTCTGAATGCATTCAATATCACTTCCGTTGTCATTCCGGCAACTGTGGAGGATATGGGCGGCAGCGTCTTTTTCGGCTGCACATCGCTCGAAAAGTTTGTAGTTGAGGAGGGCAACCCCTACTATTCCGCAACGGAGGACGGCGTGCTGCTGGGCGATGACGAGAAATTTCTGGTCTGCTATCCGGCAGGCAAGAAGGACGAGATCTACACCATTCCCGATACGGTGGACGAGCTTGCACCGAGCAGCTTTGCCTATACAAAGCACCTCAAAAGCGTGAACATTCCCGATACCGTCGGCTATATCGACGCATGGGCATTCGGCTATTCCGGCATTGAACGAATCACGATTCCGGGAAGCGTGGTGCAGATCGACGATTACTGCTTTGCCTACTGCGATAAGCTTTCCGATGTAACCTTCGAAAACGGCGTGGAGAAAATTTACAGTGCCGCATTTGCGTTCTGTTCCAATCTGAAAGAGGTCGAATTCCCCGAATCCGTCAGTCTGATCGGTCAGTATGCGTTCTGTGGAACGGGTATGGAATCCGTCACCATTCCTTCAACCGTCACGGAAATCCAGTTCTGTGCGTTCGGCTATGACAAGGATCTTTCCCCCATCAGCAACTTCGTCATTTATGGCGAACCGAATTCCATTGCACAGTCCTATTGCACAACAAGCGACAGCGAAAATGATTATGAGAATCACTTTACATTCGTGAGCCTGCAGGATCCCGAAGCTACGGTCGGTAAGCCGGACACTCCCGATGCGGATGATGATTCCGACACGGAGGAAACGCCCGACAAAACAGCTCCCGACAATACGCTGGTCATCGGTCTTGCAGTCTGCGGCAGTGTGGCTCTTGTGCTGGCAGCCGTACTGATCGTGCTGCTGGTTAAGAAGTCAAAAACAAAGAAAAAGGGTGAGAAAAAATGAGACAAATCAGACTGCGATCCCTCGGAATACTGCTGACAGCGGCAATCCTGACGGTATCCCCTCTGACTGCAGCAGCGGAGAACCTCTTTCCGGGCGGTATGCAGCAGGGAATACAGGAGGGTGTGACGCTTGACGGTCTGTGGTCATATATGGATTACGGTGACGGCACCTTAGGCGTACGCTGCAAGGACAAAACTCTGACTCACGTAAAAATCCCCGCTACCGTCAACGGAAAACCCGTTACGATGATCGACAGCGACTGCTTCAAGGACAATACGGTGCTCGAAACCGTTGAAATTCCGTCCAGCGTTACTTATATTGAGGATTTTTCGTTCTACAACTGTACCAGCCTCAAGGAAATCGCTCTGCCAAACGACCTTTGGCGAATCGACTGGCAGGCGTTCTATAACTGCTCCTCTTTGACGAAAATGACGATTCCGGCTTCGGTCGAGATCATTGAGGAATTTGTATTCGAGGGCTGTTCTTCCATGAAGGAAGTCAATGTTTCCGACGGCAACACCCATTTCAAGAGCCAGGACGGCGTAATGTTCAACCACGCAATGACGGAACTGATCTACTATCCGCCCTGCAAGGAGGACAGAACCTACGATATTCCCGACGGATGCACCACGATCGAGGACTGGGCATTCATCGGCAATGCCTTTCTGGAGGAAGTGGATCTGACGGGCGTTACGGAAATCGGCGAGGATGCGTTCTATCACTGTACCGCCATGAAAAGTGTAACCGTGCCGGAAGGCATTTCCGAACTGAAAAGTGCCGTATTCGGCAACTGCACAGCACTGGAAAAGGTGAACCTGCCCTCCACGCTTGACATCATCGGCGACAGTGCATTTTACAGCTGCACGTCACTGAAGGAAATCACCATCCCCGGCAGAGTGGATACCATCGGCAATTACGCATTCTTCAATTGTCCGAGTCTTTCCACGATTGCCGTCAATGACGCCGTGAAAACCATCGGCGAATATGCAATGGGCTTCTATTTTGATGCAGAATCGCAGAAACCCACACGACTCCCGAATTTCGTTGTGGATACCGACAACGATACCGCTGCCCACGAATACTGCTCGGTCAACAGCATCAAGAGCACGGGCGGCGTCACACAGAGCAGTGTTTTCATCATTGTGATACTCGTCATTGTGGCACTTGTGATCGGTGCAACGATCGCAGTTGCAGTCATCCAGAAACGGGTGAACAAGCAGTATCAATGATCGGACGGGAGGAAGTATGATGCATTTTATGAAACAAGCAGCCGTGCTGCTGTCCGCACTGATGATGGCAGCTGCACTTCCGATGCTTTCGGCAGCGGCGGCTGAAGAGGAATTTGACGGCAAAAGTGCCGACGGGAAATTCGCCTACAACCTGCGGAATGAAGGCGGTATTTCTGTTTTCTGCACGGATCCGCAGATCAAAACGGCGGAGGTACCGTCCGAGATCGACGGATACACCGTTACCGCACTCAAGGAGGGCTGTTTTTCGAAAAGCCCCCTCATCACCGAGGTTGCACTCCCCGAAGGACTTCTGGTGATCGGCGACGGAGCATTCAGCTCCTGCGAAAAACTCACCGGACTTACGATTCCCGAAAGCGTCACCACCATCGGCACAAACGCCTTTTATGGCTGCACGATGCTGGAGGAAATTACCATTCCTGCCGCTGTGACAGAAATCCAAAGCTATGCATTCGACACCACAGAGGGCTTGACTGCATTTCACGTGGCGAAGGAAAATCCTGCCTATTCTTCCCATGACGGCGTACTGTATGATAAAAATGCAGAAACGCTCATCAAATATCCCGAAGCCAAACCCGATGCATCCTATGTCGTTGCGGATACCTGCAAAACGATTGCAGACTGGGCGTTCGTTGGTGCACAGCATCTTACAGAAATCGACCTCGGCAAGGTCAATGCCATCGGCGAGGATGCATTCTACTACTGCGTAGCCCTCAAATCCGTGGAAATTCCCGAGGGCGTGCAGGAGCTGGTTGGTGCGGCATTCTGCTACTGTGTCGCACTGGAGAATGTGAAGCTTCCGTCCACACTGCAGAGCATTGGCGAAAACTGCTTCTATTCCTGTACATCTTTGCAGGAAGTGGTACTCCCCAAAAACCTGAAGCGTATTGACGGATATGCGTTTTTCCACTGTACTTCCCTGAAATCCATCAACATTCCAAGCTCCGTGGAAAATATTTCCGGCTACTGCATCGGCTATTTTTACGATGACAGCGTGGAGGGGAATGCCGTACAGGAGGATCTCACCGTAAAGGTGGCAAAACGCACACCGGGGTATACCTACGCATCCAGCAATGATCTAACGCTGAAAACCGTCAGCGACATTTCGCTGCTTCACATACTCATCGCTGTGACGGTGGTGCTGATCATTGCACTGCTTGCCGCAATCGTGATCGTACTGAAGAAGCAAAGGAAATAAGAGGAAATCAAGAAAGAGAAAGGTAAATTTATGATGATTAAGAAAATACTGGCAGCCTGCGTGTCGGGTATGCTGCTGCTCTGTGCAGCGGTACTGCCTGTTTCGGCAGAAGAGCCCACAACGGAATCACAGTTGGAAACCTACGAGGACGGTATGTTCACCTTTGCATATGTGGACGGCGGCGTACAGCTGTATGCCTGTGACACCTCCGCACTTGCGGTAAAGATTCCGGCACAGACGGATGGCTACAAGATCGTTTCCATCGGTGCAGGTGCATTCTATGGCTGCACGAAGCTTCAGTCCGTTACCATCGGCGAAAACGTAAAGAAAATCGGCGATTCCGCTTTTATGAATTGCCAATCTCTGAAAAGCATCACGATACCCGACAACGTCGAGGAAATCGGAAACTACGCATTCTGCGGCTGTGCTTCACTGGATACCGTTACGCTTCCAAGCGGCTTGAAGAAAATTGACGAGGGCGTTTTTTACGAATGTGCGGTACTGCAGAACATTGAGATTCCGCAAACCGTGGAGCTGATCAATGCAGCGGCATTCTATGGATGTTCCCTCCTGCCGTCACCGAAGCTTCCGGAATCTCTGACAGCACTGGGCGACTACGCCTTTGGCTTCTGCTATGCCATTGATACAGTGGAGCTCCCCGATTCCCTGACGGAACTGCCCACAGCACCTTTTTACGGATGCATCAATATCACGGAGTTTACAGTACCGAAGAATATGACGAATATCGGTGCAATGCCGTTTCTCGGATGCTCCAATCTGGCTTCCTACCACGTTGAGGAGGGCAACACCACCTACACAGAGGTTGACGGTGTACTGTACAATACGGAAATGCAGATTCTGTACGCCTATCCCGGCGGAAAACAGGAAACAAGCTTTACGATTCCCGAAGGCATCACCACTATTTATGACGCTGCGTTTTTCGCTTCCTATAACCTGAAATCCATTACTTTCCCTTCAACACTGAAAAACATCAATGCAGGTGCATTCGAATACTGCGAGGAGCTGACCACCATTGAGCTGCCGCAGGGCTTGCAGGCGATCTATGACAATGCCTTTGCAGACTGCACGAAGCTGCGAAGCGTTTCATTCCCCCAGAGTCTGACAAAAGTGGGCAACTACGCCTTCTATGCCTGCCCGAATCTGGAAACCGTAACGCTTCCGAAAAAATGCAGCACAGTGGGAGAATACGCATTCGGCTACACGGACAGCGAAGCACCCAACGCAGACGGCGAATACGAACCCGTGAAAATCAAGGGCTTCAAGCTACGTGGCGGTCCGGGATTGTCCACCGGAACGATCGTCCTGATTGTTGTCGGAGTACTGGTGTTTGCGGCAGTCATCTTCCTGCTGGTGCTTGTGATCCGCAAGAATCAGCTCTCCTCTGCGGAACAGAAAAAAGCCGCCGAGGCAGAAGAAAAGGCGGAGCTTGCCGAAGAGGACAAGGTGTATGTGAATATTCTCGATCAGCTTCAGATCTCCGAGCAGCCCGAGGAGGATGAAACGGATTATGAGCAGACCGAATCCGACGAGGATACGGACACGGATTATGACGACGATGAGGATTGATCCTCTGCTGTGAAGATACAGAAAGCCCCTGCGTATGCAGGGGCTTTGCTTGTAGAAAAAGTCTTTTTTCTTTGAGATAGGCATCCTGTCATTGCCCCCACCCCAACCCCTCCCCGAGGGGAGGGGCTATAGTTCGGGGACTTCGTCCCCTAACCCCTCTGTGCAGCTTTCGCCCCACTACCCATTTTGAGGTTTTTTGACAGACCAAAAGCCCCTGCGTATGCAGGGGCTTTGTTCTGTTATTTCTTTGCTGCTGCCTTAGCATTGGCAAGCATGAGTTTGATGCGGTTTTCCTGATTGACTCTCGTCGCACCGGGATCGTAATCAATGGCAATGATGTTAGCGTTGGGATATCTCTCCTTGACCGCACGGCTCATACCCTTTGCAACAATATGATTCGGCAGGCAGCCGAATGGCTGTGCACAGATGATATTTTCCGTGCCGCTTTCCGCAAGTGCACCCATTTCCGATGGAATCAGCCAGCCCTCGCCCATGTTCACGCCCTGTCCGATGTACTGCTGTCCGATCTTACGCAGATGCTCAAAATCGTGCGGAGCTTCAAACACCCCGTGTTTTTGGATGACGCTGATGAATTCCTTCTGCTTGTGGTAGATCATCTTGTACGCCGCCTTGAACAGCGGTGTTTTTACATTTGATGCATCATAGAGCTTGGCTTCATTGAGCTTATTGACTGCCCAGTAAAGGATGAATTCCAGAAACAGCGGTACAACCGGCTCACAGCCCTCCGACAGCAGGAAATCCTCCAGATGGTTGTTGGCAAGGGGGGAGTATTTTACATAGATCTCACCTACGATGCCCACCTTGATCTTGGGGATGGAGGAACGCTCGATTTTTGCAAAATCGTCCAGAATTTCCTTGTAAATTTTCTTCGTGTTCGTGAATTTATTTTCCTTGAACAGCTTGTCAAGCTTTTTTTGCCACTTGTGCAGGCATTTCTCGGAGCTGCCTCGAATCAGCTCATAGGGACGGCACTGGTTGTAGATCGTCATGAGCATATCGCCGTACAGAACACCGTACAGACACTTGATCGTGATCGGTGCCGTCATCTGAAAGCCGCTGTCCTTTTCAAGTCCCGAGAAGTTCAGTGAAACCACAGGGACCTGCGGAAACGTTTCCACAACGCATTTACGCAGCAGGTGAATATAATTCGATGCACGGCATCCGCCGCCCGTCTGTGTGATCATCAGAGCCGTCCTGTTCGGATCGTATTTTCCGCTTTTCAGTGCCTCCATAAACTGTCCGACCACCAGAAGTGCGGGGTAGCAGGTGTCGTTGTGCACATTCTTCAGCCCCTCCTCTACGACGGTTCGGGATTCACTTTCCAGAAGCTCGCAGTGATAGCCGTAGGATTCAAAAATACGAATCAGCAGTTTGAAATGGATGGGGAGCATATTCGGCACTAAAATGGTGTGCGTTTTTTTCATTTCTTCCGTAAATTTTGCATATTCCGCCATGAATACGCTCCTTTCTACTGATTTGCACTCATCGCCGCCAGCAGGCTTCGCAGTCTGATCTTGGCAGCACCCAGGTTGTTGATCTCATCAATTTTCAGCTGTGTATAAAGCTTTCCCCTGCTTTCGAGAATGCTGCGTACTTCGTCCGTCGTGATCGCATCTATGCCGCATCCGAAGGAAACCAGCTGCACCAGCTGCATATCCGGCTGTGTGGTCACATATTCCGCCGCACGATAGAGGCGGCTGTGATATGTCCACTGATTGAGGACACTGAGCTTCGGCATATTGCCGAGAGCTGAAACGCTTTCTTCCGTAACGACCGCAAGTCCAAGACTTGTCAGCAGCTTGTGGATGCCGTGGTTGATCTCCTTATCCAGATGGTACGGACGTCCGGCAAGAACGATGATCTTCCTGCCTTCCATTCTTGCACGGTGAATGACTTCATCCGCCTTTTCCGCCATGTTTCGACGAAATTCGTCAAGCGATTTGTATGCTTCATCCACTGCACCGGCAATCTGTCCTCCGACATTGTACTTGCCAAGCGTCCGCTTGAGGACGTTGATGACGTTTTTCGGTCGGTTCAGATCCATGTAGGGATATACAAAATTATCATCGTTCAGACCGCTGTGGTTTGCTTTCATCAGTTCAGGATAGTACGCCACAACAGGACAGTTAAAGTGATTGTCCGTGTCGGGTTCTTCGATATTGTAGCTCATGCACGGCCAGAAAATGAAGTCCACGCCTTTTTCCAGCAGATTTTCGATGTGACCGTGAGCGATTTTTGCAGGATAGCAGACCGTGTCCGAGGGGATGGTGTGCTGCCCCTTGAAATATACCTTGCGGTCGCTCTCTCCGGAAATTTCCACTTGGAATCCAAGCTTTGTGAACAGCGTATGCCAGAACGGCAGCTGCTCGTAGAAGCTCAGCACCATCGGCAGTCCAATCACAGCACGGGGATTCTTCGGCTGATCCTTTATAATCTGGAACAGACTTTCATACTTGTAGCTGTACAGATCCGGTACCTCCGAAGGCTTTGTCACGCCCGCACCCTTTTCACAGCGGTTGCCGGAAATGAATTTTCCGCCGTCCGAAAAGCGGATGACGTTCAGCAGACAATTTGCCGTACAGCCGCCGCAGCGGATATTTTTGGAGGTATAGGAGAAATTCTGCAGCTCCGCAGGTGCGATCAGGAAGCTCGGGGAATCCTGTGCCTTTTCCTTGGCATAGAGTGCCGCACCGAATGCACCCATCAGTCCGGAAATCGCCGGACGAATCACGTTTTTCCCGATTTCACGTTCAAAACAACGCAGCACAGCGTCATTCAGGAATGTGCCGCCCTGCACGACAATATTCTTGCCAAGCTCATCCACGCTCTTTGCACGGATGACCTTGTAGATTGCATTTTTGATGATGGAGGATGACAGACCTGCGGAAATATCCTCCACGGTCGCTCCGTCCTTCTGTGCCTGCTTGACGCTGCTGTTCATAAACACCGTGCAGCGTGAACCAAGCTCCACGGGATGCTTCGCAAACAAGCCCATTTTGGAAAATTCCTCAATATCGTAGCCCAGTGCCATCGCAAAGGTCTGGATGAACGAGCCGCAGCCCGATGAACACGCCTCGTTGAGCATGATGCTGTCAATGGCACCGTTCTTGATCTTGAAACACTTGATGTCCTGTCCGCCGATGTCGATGATGAAATCCACGTCCGGACAGAAGAAGGATGCCGCCTTGAAATGTGCCACCGTTTCCACGATTCCGTGATCAACGGACAGTCCTGCACGGATCAGATCCTCGCCGTAACCCGTTACCGCACTGCTGCGGATATGAAGATTCGGGTGCTTTTCACGATAGATCTCCCGAAGCTTGTCGGCAATTTTATCAAGGGGCTGCCCCTCATTCGAAGCATAGTGACTATACAGGAGCTTACCGTCCTCCGTAATCAGCACGAGCTTTGTGGTCGTCGAACCGGAATCAATGCCCAGATAGGCATTTCCCTCATAGGTGTGCAGATCGGCATATTTCAGGTCATGCCGCTTATGGCGGCTGACAAATTCCGCATATTCCTCACGGGACTGGAACAGACAGTCGCCCGTCAGTACTTCCGACGTCGTTTCAGCATTGCGTACCATATGTAACAATTCTTCGGCAGTTTTTGCGGTGATCTCACCCTCCTTGGCATACAGTGCCGAGCCGAGTGCCACAAACACGGGTGCCTGCTCCGGGAAGAACGCCTGCTCCTCCGAAAGTCCGAGCGTATCCATGAACGCCTTTCGCAGACCCTTCTGGAACGAAAGCGGGCCGCCGAGGAACAATACATTGCCCTTGATCTCCCTGCCCTGTGCAAGTCCTGCCACCGTCTGGTCAACGACGGCACGATAAATGCTCGCCGCAATATCCTCTCGTGCCGCCCCCTGATTGAGAAGGGGCTGGATGTCGGATTTTGCAAACACACCGCATCTGGAAGCAATGGGATAGGTTCGTTTTGCTTTCAGCGAAACCTCGTCCAGCTCATCCGCTGTAATACCCAGCAGTGTTGCCATCTGGTCGATGAAAGCACCCGTGCCGCCGGCACAGGAACCATTCATACGCTGCTCCACGCCGCCCGTGAGGAAGATGATCTTGGCGTCCTCGCCGCCCAGCTCGATCACCGTATCCGCATCGGGATAGCAGGTTTTTACCGCCAGAAATGCCGCATGGACTTCCTGTACAAACGGAATTTCCGCCGCATTGGCAAGACCCAGTCCTGCCGAACCCGTCATTGCCGCACGAAGCTGTACCTCCGGAAATTTCTCCAGAATCCCCTGCAGCTGACCGGCAACCGTTTCCTTCACCTTGGAATAATGCCGCTGGTATGCGGAATGTAAGATTGTTCCCATTTCATCACAGACTACAGTCTTGACGGTGGTGGATCCAACGTCAATACCCAGTGTGTATGTCTTCATAGCGTTCCTCCAAAAAGTGCCTTTGCACTTAAAATAAATGATCCTCGTGGATGACCTTGCCCTCATCCATAAATATTCTCGGCACACGCTTGGAAATGCCGCATACGACCTCGTATCCGATGGTACCGTATTTTCCGGCAACCTCGTCCGCCGTAATGCACTCGCCTGCGTCCCTGCCGATGAGCGTCACCATTGTGCCGATCTGGACATCGGGCACATTCCCGATGTCGATCATCATCTGATCCATGCAGATGCGTCCCACAACAGGACATCGAACACCGCAGACCAGAACCTCCCCCTTCCCCGACAGCAGTCTGCTGTAGCCGTCGGCATAACCGATCGTGACAGTGGCGATCTTCTGCGGTTTTTCGGCACGGTAGGTTCTGCCGTAGCTGATGCAGGTACCCGTTTCCACTGTTTTGATGTGGCTGATTCTCGAACGCAGCTCCAGCACGGGCTGCAGATCCAGCGGCATATGCAGTGCCGCATTGGGCTTGAGTCCGTACATGATGATACCCGCTCTTGCCAGCGTGCTCCTCGGCTGGTTGCGGTAGCAGATCGCCGCACTGTTCATACAGTGCACATCGGGCAGACAATGCCCTTTTTCCCGCAATGCCGCATCCACGGCAAACAGTGCCGCTTCCTGTGCGTCGGTATAGGCGATATTGTCCGCATCCTCTTCATCGGCCGCCGCAAAATGTGTGAACAGCCCCTCCACCTCCAGCCCCGGAAGGGAGAGAATGCCTTCTACCTCTGTCAGACACTGTGCGGTATCCTTTGCCGGTACACCAATGCGTCCCATGCCCGTATCCAGCTTGATATGGCATCGGACGGGTCTGCCGGGGGATGCAAAATCGGACAGCATTCTGCCGTATTCGCCGGAAACCACCGCCTGCAGGATATTGTGCTCTGCCAGCATCGGTGCACATTCGGGCGAGGTATAGCCGAGAATCAGAATGTCCGCTTCCGGACACCATTTGCGGACACGAACCGCTTCCTCAAAGCTGGAAACCGCAAAGAACCGAACGCCGATCTCATAGAGCTTGCGGCAGATGATCTCTTCGCCATGCCCGTAGGCACCCGCCTTGACAACAGCACAGAATCTTGTGCTGCCGGCAAGTGCCGCCTGAATGGACTGCACGTTGTGGGAGAGAGCGTCGAGCGAAATTTCCGCCCATGCACGCTGACGATACTGCATGATGGTCTTCCTTTCTGAATGCTGAAATTGAAATGTCCGCTGTTTCCGGACATTTGACAGGGAAAGTTCCCGAAAAATGTCGAATTGGTATCGAAACGGGAACAGAAATGTAATAATTGAAAAAAAATACCGTTTTTCACTTGTGGTTTATGCGGTTCTATGCTATAATAAATTTGATTGCGATATGCAAAATCAACAATTGGGGGCAGGGGAATGGAACATCCGCTTTTGCAGAACATCCCTCGTGAACGGGTGCTGTGTTTTACCGGTCATCGTCCGGAAAAGCTCCCGACGGGGAGAACGCTTCAGATCTTGACAGAAACACTCCATTATTATATTAATATTGCTGTCACTCAGGGATATACCCATTTTGTCACGGGACTTGCCGACGGTGTGGATTATCTTGCAGCGGAATATCTGTTCACGCTGCGGCAGCGTTATCCGAACCTTCAGGTGATCGGCGTGCAGCCCTGCGAGGATTACAAAGAATTCTTCTGCAGTCACGGCTACAGCCTTCCGAGGCTGGAATATATGCTCTCCAACGTCAACGGTCTTGTGATCCTGCCGGGGAGCTACCGCTCCCACGCTGCTTTCAAAGCACGAAACTGCTACATGGTGGATCGCTCCGCAGCCATCATTGCAGTCTGCAGCGAGGGCCGTTCCGGCTCCATGCAGACGCTCAGCTATGCGATGCGGCAGGGACTTGCCTATTGCAGGATCTGCCTTGACCACGTCAGCGGAATTTCGCCGTACCTGTCGCCATTGGAATGGGAGGTACAACGCAGCGGATTTTGACGTACAGTATTATTATAGCACCTTTTTTGTATAATTGCAAGTAGAAACCTTAAACTTTAAATATTTATCGGCACAGCCGATTGCAGATAAGGAGGACAATGCGATGGAAAAGAAAAAGAAGAAAAGAGGCGGGCACGTTGCAATCCCGTTCCTGCTGGCATTTTTGCTTGCCATTCTCGGCATCGGTGCGATTGCGATGTACCTGTTCGACAAGCTTGACGGCGAGGATAATACCATTCAGAAAATGCCGGGTACGATCACAAAACCGACTTCTGAACAGGATGCGACGCTGCTGTTCATTCTGGATGAACCGAGTAATCCCGAACCGCTGAGCTTTCTGCTGGCAAGAATTCGTCCGGGAGAAAAGGAGATCGTGCTGATCGGTCTGCCGGATAATATGCTTTCCATCGTGGACGGCAGACAGGATACCCTGTCCGGTTTCTATTCCAACGGCGGCGTACAGCAGGTGAAACAGGCGATCCTTTTCGAAACACAGATCGAGACCGACCGCTACATCATCCTCAATTCCGAAGGCTTCCAGAAGATCTGCAACATTTTTGCAGGTGCATACTATCAGGTTCCCACAGGACTGCTTGGCTTTACGGACAGCTCCGAGCCGCAGTATCTCGGCCCTGCACAGATGGAAAAGCTCATTTCCTATCCCCTGTTCGAGCAGGGTGAGATCCAGAGAAGTGCACTCTGTGCCGACCTGATCTCCGAAATGATCAACCAGACGGATTATGACCGTATCGTGTCCTCCATGGACAATAACTTCAAAACGCTGATCAATATGATGGAAACCGACATTTCCGCCATTGATTACAACAATGAGAAGGATGCCCTGAAATATATGTACACCTACGGCAGCAGCACCATCGCTACATTCCGTGTTGCAACGGGCACGATCGAACCGGAAAGCGATGTATTCATCCTCGACAGTAATTTCTATAACGGTGTGTCGGAATTCTTTGAGGAATCCGACACGCAAAAAACGGAGGAATAGCCTTTGTACCGCAATATTTTCGATACCCACGCTCACTATACCGACCGTGCCTTTGATGAGGACAGGGAGGCTCTGCTGCAGGAGCTTCCGCAGAAGGGCGTTCGCTATGTGATGCTGGCAGGCTGCGATCCGGAGGATTCCGCAGCGTGTGCCGCACTTGCAGGGCAGTATGATTACATTTACGCCGCAGCCGGCGTGCATCCGGAAAACATTGACAGGCTTCCGGAGGACTGGCTTGGACAGATCCGCAGCATTGCCGAAAACAACCCAAAAATCCGTGCCATCGGTGAGATCGGTCTGGACTATCACTACGACGGCTATGATGCCGAAAAACAGAAGGAAATTTTCATCGCACAGCTGGAGCTTGCAGGGGAGCTTGACCTGCCCGTGATCATCCATGTCCGTGACGCCATTGGCGACGCAATGGAAATTCTGCGGAAATACCGTCCGAGAGGCGTGATGCACTGCTTCAGTGGTTCTGCGGAAACGGCAAAGGAAGTGCTTGCACTCGGCCTGCACATCAGCCTGACGGGTGTGCTTACCTTTAAAAATGCACGGAAAGCTCTGGAGGTACTGGAGCTTGTGCCGCTTGAACGCTTCATGCTCGAAACCGACTGTCCCTATATGGCACCTGTTCCGTTCCGTGGAAAACGCTGCGACAGCTCTCTGATTGCCTTCACAGCGGAAAAAGCAGCGGAAATTAAGGGCGTGGGTACGCAGGAGCTGATCGACGCCTGCTGCGAAACGGGCAGAAAGCTGTTCGGAATCGGGTAATATTTCGCAAAATTTCATACAACTTTCACATAAGCTATTGACTTTGTGGCTTTTTTGTACTATAATAATAGTAATTGTCGTGAATTTTTTCACGAGAAAATTTCGGATATGCTCCCAACATCGGGAGTAAATCTGACAGGAGGTTAGATTGTGAATAAAAAAATGGGAAAACCCGTCTTTTTTGTTGTCTTCTTTGTGATCCTGGCGTTTACATATTCTACGCTGTTCGGAATTTCCACATACTACGGCGACATTAAGACAACGTATGTGCACGGTCTGGAGGATATTCGTTTGGGTATCGACATCCAGGGCGGTGTGGACGTAACATTTGAACCCGAGAATGACATGGAAGCAGACAAAGACCAGATGGATGCTGCACTGCAGATCATCAATATGCGACTCCTTTCTCTGGGTATCAACGACAGCGAAACCTATGTGGACTACAACAACAGCCGTATTATCGTACGTTTCCCGTGGCAGTCCGGTGAGGATGATTTCGATCCCTCTGCAGCGGTAGATGAACTCGGTCAGATGGCGGAGCTGACATTCCGTTATGGTACCGAGGCTGACGGCGAAGTGATTCTGACAGGTAAGAACGTTGAAAACGCACAGAGCGGCTTCCTTGAAGAATGGCTCGTATACTTGGAACTGGACAAAGAGGGTGCAGATGCATTTGCAAAAGCAACTGCAAAGCAGATGGCAAACGGCGGCTACATCTCCATCTGGATGGACGATGTGTGTGTTTCCAGTGCAACGGTAAAAGAAGTCATCAATGAAGGTTCTGCAACGATCACAGGCAACTTTGATGCGGATTCCTCAAAGGCTCTGGCAGACCAGATCAATTCCGGTGCACTGCCGTTCTCTCTCAAGACAACAAGCTCCAAGACACTGTCCCCGACACTGGGTCAGGGTGCTCTTTATGCAATGGTACTCAGCGGTATCATCGCACTGGTATTCATCTGCGTATATATGCTCATCCTCTATCGTGTGCCCGGCTTTGTTGCTGTCATCGGTCTGATCGGACAGGTTGCAGGTATGCTGGCAGCGGTTTCCGGTTGGTTCGGCTTCCAGCCCAGCTCCACGCTGACCATCCCCGGTATTGCAGGTATCATCCTCTCCGTAGGTATGGGCGTTGACTGTAACATCATCACTGCTGAGCGTATCCGTGAGGAGCTTGCAAAGGGCAGATCCGTGGATGCAGCTCTCAAGGCAGGCTACAAGAACGCATTCTCCGCAATCCTCGACGGTAACCTGACTCTGGCGATCGTTGCTGTGATTTTGATGGGTGCATTCGGTACCAACACCAATCCCATCACAAAGTTCCTTGACAGCACCATCTTCTATTTCTTCGGTGCAACAACGGAAGGCTTTGTATATTCCTTCGGCTTCACACTGCTCGTCGGTGTTATCCTGAACTTCATCATGGGCGTGGGTGCAGCAAGACTGATGACCATGTCTCTGGCAAGATTCAAGGCATTCCAGAAGCCCACACTGTACGGCTACAACGAGAAGAAGTTCAAGGAAGCAAAAACCTACAATTTCAGCGGTATGAAGAAGGTTTACTTCTCCATCGCAGCTGTACTGATCGCTGTTTCCCTGTGCACAACCTTCCTCGGCGTAGAGGTTGCGATCGACTTCAAGGGCGGTACCATCGTTTCCTACTCCTACAACGGTGATATCGACGCTAACGAATGCAAGGCAGAACTTGAGGACATCCTCAAGACTCCCATTACCCTCCAGACCGGTGAAAGCTTCGACGCTGACACCAATACACTGACTGTTTCCTTCAGCTATAGTGAAGGTCTGACACAGGACCTGCAGGAAAAGATGCTCAAGGCAGTACAGGAAACCTATCCGGATGCAGGTGTCGAGGTTCTCGACAGCAACGACGTCAGCCCGTCCTCCGGCCGTGAGTTCTTTGGCAAGTGTATCGTAGCTGTTATCTTCGCTGCAATTCTGCTGATCATCTATATCGCATTCCGTTTCAAGAAGATCAGCGGTTGGTCCGCAGGTATCTTCACGATTGTGGCTCTGCTCCACGACATTATCGTTACCTATGGTGCATTCGTACTGTGCGGCTTCGAAATCAATGCAAACTTCATGGCTGTACTGCTGACGATCTTCGGTTACTCCATCAACAACACCATCGTTGTTTATGACAGAATCCGTGAAAATCAGGCAATCCTGCCCAGAAAGAGCAGCATTGCAGAGCTGATCAATAAAAGTGCAAGTCAGACGCTGCGTCGTTCCATCCGTACATCCGTTACCACACTGTCCACCATGGTGATTATCAGCGTTGTGGCTTATGTATGCAACGTTAACGACATCATGAGCTTCTCCGTACCGATGGTATTCGGTCTGCTGGCAGGTACATTCTCCTCCCAGTGCATTGCTCCGACTCTGTGGGTATGGTGGAATGAAAAACGTGGCATCAAGACAATTGGTGACTACACAAAGAAGGCTTAACTGCAATTATAACGCCAACCCGAAGGGCATCTGCCTTTCGGGTTGCTTTTTCAAGGAGGAATTATCATGCCATATTGTCAGCACTGCGGCAGACCGCTTTCGGAAAATGAAGTCTGCCCCTGCACATCCCAGACCGCACCTCAGAATTCGGGTATGCCAACCCCTGCTGCATACAATTACCAGAATATTCAGAATCAGCAGGCGTACGCACAAAACCAGAATCCGAATGCTCCTAAGAAGAATAGCTCAACAGCGATTATTATCATTATCGTCGTGATTGCAGTGCTGATGTTTTTTGTCCTGCCCGTGATCGGCATTTTAGCTGCCATTCTGGTTCCTGCCATGCTTGGTTATACCGCAAAATCCCAGCAGGCAAGTGTCAACAGCGCTGCAAAGTCGATCTATGACGCCTATACAACGGCGATCATTGAGCTTGATTCCAAGGATGTCGATACCCGTGGCGATTACATCATCAGCTCGGATGCGGATGACTGCATCAATGTTCCGTTTGATGTATCCTATATCTATGATATGGCGAATGACTACTATACGGAGCTTGGCGAATACAATTATTTTGTTGTCGTTGAAAACGGCAAGGTTTCCTATGCTGCCTGTGAGGAATCCGGAGAAGACCGCATAGGTACTTATCCGTATGCAACACGGGTAAACGAAGGACCGACCACCTATTCCGGCTCTGTCGGCGCTGAGGGCTGGGATCTGGAGGATCTCTATTATTACACCTGTAAGGAAATATCATTACGTCCGTAAGGAAATGTTTGGGAACTGATGTTCCCCAAAAACTGCCCCACTCCGTATGGAGTGGGGCTTTCTGCACACAAAAAGGGCGATGCTTTTGCACCGCCCTCTTTTCTTATGATGTTGACTTTGCGATTATCTCGGTTCGCAAATAAGCTTGATCGCTGTACGGTCTTCGCCGTCGATCTGAATGCTTGTAAATGCGGGTACACAGATCAGATCAATGCCGATCGGTGCGAGATACCCCCTTGCAATTGCCACGGACTTGATCGCCTGGTTTGCAGCACCGGCACCCACTGCCTGAATTTCTACACTCTTGTTTTCACGAATGACGCCTGCAATCGCTCCTGCTACAGAGTTTGGTGATGAACGTGAAGATACTTTTAAAATTTCCATAATAGCCTCCTAAAGTAAATTTGTTTTGTGTATTTTGGTTTTAATTAATATGAGGTATCTTGTATACATTATACACCATTTTCACTCGTTTTGCAATAGTTTTTATAAAAGTTTGTGAATTATCTCACAAATATCGGTTCGATTTTGTTACAAATGCCGGTTTTTTCATTGAATTCCACCAGCACACCATTCAGGAAACAATCGCCCTGTGCCTCCTCGAATCGAATCGGGACGTGCAGCCGGAGTCTGTCCATAGCGATCTCCTTTTTCACGCCGAGGACGGAATCCTCCACGCCCGTCATGCCTGCATCCGTGATATATCCCGTGTGATTTTGCAGAATGCAGGCATCCGCTGTCTGTACATGGGTATGCGTGCCGAACATCGCCGTCACCCTGCCTGCAAGGTAATGCCCCATCGCCTTTTTCTCGGAAGTCGCCTCCGCATGGAAATCCACAAAAATGTTCGGCGTGTCGATATCTTTCAGCAGATCGTCAATGACCGTGAACGGATTATCCAGATTTTCCATGAACAGCACGCCGCTGAGATTGATCACTGCGATGCGGTATGCACCGAAATCGAGAATGCCCACACCCTTTCCGGGGCAGGCGTCCGAATAATTCGCAGGGCGGAGAATGCTGTCGCTGTCGAAGATGTGCAGATTGTCCTTCCGCTGGAATGCGTGATTTCCCGTCGTGAGCAGATCGGCTCCGCACCCGAACAGCTGCTCCGACGAATATGCCGTAATGCCGTTGCCGTTTGCGGAATTTTCACCGTTGACGATCGTGACATCCACCCCCAGCTGACGACGCAGCGTCGGCAGTTTCTGTCTAAGGTAGCGGCATCCGATATCGCCGACAACATCCCCGACAAATAATAATTTCATATGCATTCTTCCTTTCGAATTAGTAACAAAAAGCGTTTTTCATTCGGCATCCGATGATGCAACAGCCCGCCTGCGGCGGGCTGTTGGTATCGTTGCAGCATTCTACTTGATCAGCTCTGCGATCAGATCGTCAACCGAATCGGGCATATGCTTTACCGGAATTCCCTGTTCACTGAGAATATCATCAAGCGTATAATCCTTCGGCTGCGGCGGTGCTGCGGGCACCGGCTCCTTTTCGGGAAGCTCCACTTCATGCACGCCGATCGGCTTTTCCGCAGGCGGCTGTGTGAGTTTCACTTTCATTTCAGGCTGCACCACGGGAACGGTGATCGTGTGCCGTGAGCTGTTTTCGTTTGCCTGCGGCAGGGGCTGTGTGTAAGAGGGCGGCAGAGAAAGCGTCGGCTGCATTACAGGAGCTTCCTCCTCGTCGTCATCTTCGAGAAGATCCTCCTCATAAGCCTGTGCTGCGGCTGCCTCATCGGACTGCTTGGGAGTTTCCTCCTGAATCTCCGGTTCCTCCTCTGCATCCTCTTCGCCGGATTCTTCAATATCCAATTCCTGTTGCTCGGTATGGGCACGCAAAACATTGCGGATCGCCAGCAGCGGAGCCTGCAGGATCAGTCCGACTGCCACACAGAGAATGAAAAGAATCGGAATCACGCCGAATCCCGCCCAGAGTCGGATGGACATTTCGGGGAAGCGTTCTTCCAGTGCGGGAAGCAGACTGCGAAGAAGGGGTTCGCCCAGCATCAATGCCGCCAGTGCACCGCCGGCTGCACCGCCGAAGAAGCGATGTCCTGCACCCGAACCTTCCTTTCTGCTGCGGAAGATTCCCACCAGACACAGTGCGACACAAAGACAGGGCAGGCTTGCCATGCTGTCAAGCCACGGACAGTACATTACACCGTTCACCATACTCAACGCCAGTACCACCGCAGTCTGAGAAGCACAGATGGCAATGAGGAAAATGATCATCAGCACAACGTCACGGCGTCGCTTGAGATATCGTCTGATGTATGCACCGCCGATGTACGCCGCAATGGGGAACAAGTTTCTGCACCATTCGGGGATCACGGTGATGCCGCCGATGATGAGTATGGGCTGCAGTGTGCTGAAAAGTGCGGCAAGCACGAGGAATGTCTGTCTTGCACGTCGTTGTCCGAGATCGTGGAATGCGGCATTGAGAAAGGGGGCTGCAAGCAGAAGCCCGAAGTACATTCCAACATAAAGTGCCGTATCCGTGGTGGTAAAACTGAAAAACGACTGGATCACATCGGGCACGGTCATTTCATCCTGCAGCAGGAAAATACGGAGCACCAGCCCTATTGCACTGCAAATGAGGTAAATATAGATCAGGCGGATAAAAATCTTAAAATACGATGCTGAGAATTTTCTGCTGCTCATAACATATCCGACGCAGGCCGCCAGAAGCATGGCTCCGGAAAGACAGAACCAGCGTGCCGCAAGCGGCAGAGCTGCCATATAAGTATCAATGGGGACTTCGGCAAAGCCGATTACTTTGAAATAGCTCAGTCCAAGCAGCAGCATCGTGCCAAGACAGCAGAGGATGTCAATGCCTAAATTTCTGGTTTTTCCCGTAGTTTTTGACATAATTTCACCTTCAGAGTTCAGATTTTCGGCGTAGAGCCTTCGCTTTCGCCATACTTATTTTTATTATAGCATATTTTTTCCCATTCTGCAACCGCTTTTTCCGGATTCTGCAAAATACAATGAAAAATACGCCGATATTGCACAAACCGCCTGTTTCCGCTGAAATACGACACTCCGACGTAATGCCGTCTTTTGCATTCCAGAAATTTCATTCCGAATCCCTTGACAGCCGAAAGGCGGTTTGCTATAATATGAGATACAGAACCAATGATGCTGCGAAAGCCGCATCGACGAATTGAAAAGAGTAAGGAGTGTATGTGTGATGAGTGCAAATGTATTTTCCAGGATTCGAAATGGCTATGATCCCGCATTTGTTCTGATGCGGCTGGATGAAATGAACACCCTCCTGCACGCAGCAAAGAGTGGAACAACGGTAAAGGAATCCGCTGTTGCAGAAGCAGAAAGGCTCATGGCAGAGCCGATCCCGACCGCACGTCAAGGATTTTCCATTGCGGATGTGGACAGCTATCTGGAACAGATGATGGGCGAGCTGCGAAATCTCTGATGCCGCCCATACCATAATACAAAAGGGGTGAATCTATGGACGCATTGGTAATTGGTGCCGGCGGATTTGTCGGCAGCTATCTGATTCGGGAACTGCTGTCAAACGGGAAATCCGTGGCTGCCACCAAGCTGCCGCACGAGAATCTGCGTCTCGGCGGATGTGAGATCTCCGATCTTGACGTGAACAATGAAAACGCCATTCGAATGCTGCTGCAGATGCATCGTCCCGCCCAGATCTACCATCTGGCGGAACAGGGTTCGGCTGCGGCTGCACGAAAGGATCCGCAGCTGACGGTCGATGTGAACATCAAGGGTGTGCTGCATCTGCTGGAGGCGGTTCGCAGTGTGGAGGATTATTATCCGAGAATCCTGCTGGTGGGTTCCGGCGAGGAATACGGAAACTTCCATGGTGCAGCTGCGGAGGATGCTGCTTTGCGTCCTGCGAATCTGTACGCCGTGACAAAGGCGTGTATGAACATGATCGGCAGCGTGTATGCCCGAACCTATGGGATGGGCATTGTGATGGTACGTGCGTTTCCCTACATGGGCGTTGGGCAGTCACCGCAGTTCGTGGCTGCGGACCTTGCCCTGCAGATCGCCGAGATCGAGGCAGGCTTCCGTGAACCCGTGATCCGTCTGAAAAACGGAGCGGTCAGACGTGATTTCTCCGATGTGCGTGATGTGGTCAGAGCCTATGTGATGCTCATGGAAAAGGGCAGGGCGGGCGAAACCTACAACGTCGGCAGCGGTCAGTCGATCTCCGTGCAGGAAATGCTGGAAATCTTCATCGCAATGAGCAGAACGCCCATCGAGATCGTACAGGATGCATATATGGTACGGCAGTCCGACGTACCGACGGCGGATACCCGAAAGCTCAGAGAGGACACCGGCTGGGCACCGGAATATGCAGCGGCGGATACCCTGCGTGATATGCTCAATCACAATCGGCGTAATTTCGGCGTGCCGATACAGTAGCGGAACGAAAGAACTTTAAAAACCAAAGAAAGCGAGGCAGTGAAATGAAAACAGAAACCTATGCAGAAAAGTCCGGTATCGGCAAAACCGCCCAGACACTCAAGCAATTCGGCGAAAATCAGAACGCTCTGAACGCACAGCTTGCCGAACAGATCGTACAGCTGGCAAAACAGCTCGAAGACGCAATGCAGCGTATTGCAAAACTGGAAGCAGAACAGGAAAAGAATATCACTCGCTTCGGCCGCTGTGCAGCGGAACTGGATGAAGTGCAGAAGGAGCTTGATCGTCTGCGTCTGGCGACAAAGCTCAATACCAATGCCATTGATCGCATGGCAAAGAAGGCAGAGTGAACATATTGCAGAAATAATTGGAAATCTCCGGAGAGGGTTTTGTCCCTTCTCCGGAGATTTTTCGTTTACCGAAGCGTACGCAGCAGCTCTGCTGCACGTTCATAGTCCACATTCCGCAGCACACACCGCTGGCGTTGCTCCGAACGGAAATAAAACACCAGATTGCATTTTCCGAAGGGCAGCTGCCAGAGGTTGCGGTGAATCCGCACGGCGGCAAGCTGTCCCATGCCGGCAAGAACGGTGTGGAATACAAATCCCCTGCAAAACCGCAGGCAGATCTGCGTTTTCGTGACGCTCACACCGCTTGTGCACAATGCCCCGATCTGTACGATGATTTTCCAGATCAGGGGGATGAGCACCATCACCAGCAGGAAGCCAATGAGCTGTGCAGCCGCAGGTATCAGCCGCTTGCAGAGTACCGCTGCAGGAATTGCCGCCGAAACCCCCAGAACCGGTGCCCACACATACCCCCAGAATGCAGTGGGGGCAGGCCGCAGCATATTCGGAATCATCGCCGCATCGGGGAATAACAGCGGCAGTGCGGCGTCGATCTCATCCTGTTTCAGGATCGGCAGACACACCGGAATTGCACCACGCCTGCTGCCATAGCCCGGGCAATTGATGGCAAGGGAGAACATCCTGCAAAGCTTGGTCAGCAGATTCTGACGGATGTCGATGAAGTTGATTTTGTCGGAATGCAGAAAAAAACTCCGCTTTGTGAGAATGCCGCTGCGGACAAACAGCATCCGTCTGTCCGTTTCCATATAAAAGCTGCCGTACCGCAGGAGGTTATTCACAAACGACAAAAGCCATGTGGAAAGTATCACAATACCGATCATAACTGCCGCAGGCGGAATGCCATAGAGCCGCCTTGCCAGCTCCTCGGATACCGCCCCCAACCGCTGCGGCAGTCCGAATTCCTCCAGCAGATCACGGCTGATTCTTCCGCCCTGCACCCAGAATGCTGCTGTGTAGACAGCTCCCGAAAAACTGCTTGAAAAGATGACCGAGAACAGCAGAACCCGCCACGGACGCACCCTCTGCCGACAGCCATGTCGGCTGGCAGGCTGCATTTTCGGAAGCACCCTGCGAAATCGCTCCGCATCCCGCCTGCGAAGGAGCAGCCGCAAATCGCTTGTGTGCGGAACACCCGACGCCGTGTCAGCATAAAGATACACACCGTCCACGGGCTTGAGCCAGAATGCATATTCCAGCGTCAGTGCGGAAAGGCGTTCCGACGGAAGATAGCGGATCTGCCGGAGAAGGATGCCCTCACGCACACAGAGATCGCCGTTTGTAATGGAGAATGTGCGGAAATACCACCGCAGCCACCCGAATCCGAGAATCAGCAGCAGGATCAGCAGATCAAACCATGTTCCGTAAGCCCATTGCAGAAAGCCTTCCGGTGCGGCACGCAGACTGAAAACACTCCGCAGCAGCGGAAATACCAGCAGCCAGATATTGCGGATGCTGTAGCGGATAATGCGGAGAGGATGCTCACGGTGCATGAAAAACCCCCTTTTGCCGCAGAAAATCCGTCAGTGCGATCCTGCCGCTGCGATTGAGAAAAGCCACGGTCAGCATTCCGCCATACATATGCAGAATGAGGAAATTCAGCCCGAATGCACCACCGAACGGGCCGTGGATGATCCGCACAAACTGCACATTCCGCAAAAGCACGGACTGTTCACGACGAAAGAAAATTCCGTGACGCACGGTGATCTGCGAGGTCGTGACAGTGCAGGACAGACTGCGGATGTACAGGGGAATTGCAATGCAGCCCATCAGAATGGCAAGCACAACAGCCGAAGTGCGAATGACAAGCTGCAGGAGGGGATATTCCTTCAAAAACAACGCAGCGGCGATGCAGATAATGGCTGCCGCCAAAAGCAGCAAAAGCTGCAGCAGCCCTGCGGCAGCCCTGTCGGCGTGATAAGTGGTCATAATTCCTCCAAAAGCGGATTGTATTTTCGGAACCGTTCTCAAAAAATGCGGCGGCGGTCATGCCGCAGCCCGGTTCCCACATATACATAGTATGACATGAAATCACCGTAACATTCAGGTTTTTGCAAAAAGAAGGGAGCTTGCCATGTACCATTTGTTATCCGAACTCAACCGCATCGTCTGGGGAAACGGTCTGCTGTTCCTGCTGCTGGGAACGGGCGTGTTCTGCCTGTTTGCAGGAAAATTCGCTGCATTCCGAAGCATTCGGATGCTTGTGAAAAAAGAGAATGTACAGCCGAAAAAACACGCATTGTCCGCATTTCAGGCATCTACCACATCCCTTGCGGCAGCAATGGGAACGGGAAATATCGTCGGTGTGGCAACTGCCCTGACGCTTGGCGGTGCAGGGGCAATTTTCTGGATGTGGACGGCGGCACTCGTGGGTATGGCACTGATCTATGCGGAAAATGTCCTCGGCTGCCGCTTTCGCCGAAACGATGCGGCGGGGAATCCCGTCT
>JAZNUR010000063.1:0-7670 GCA_045592405.1 Oscillospiraceae bacterium | reverse complement strand
GTCTGAAATTGATTTTTGAAACATACTGCGATTGCCTGTGTATATCCGATCGCCTTCAACATATCCGCCACCGAACGATCATAGGAGATAATAAAATGTACAAGCGGATTTGTACTCGTCTTTCCGTAGTATTTCTTTTCTTGTCAGCTTCGATTTTTTGCATGAGATCGGCGGCGGCTTGTGCGAAGTCTTCGGGTTCATCTGCCGCAGCGTAGGTGTTTTTTGAAATGTTTCGTTCTTGCATTTTGGATGCTCCTTTCTGTGAATGGGTTGTATTATTCTTTGGTGATCCGGCATCAGGTTAATGATATACATATAGAAATGAAGAAAAAACGGGCAGGGTTTTGAAAATGCAGCCCGATCGGGGGATCGGGCTGTGCACTGAAATCATCATTTCTTTTATTGTATAGTTCACTTACACAATTTCCAACATTCAATCAACTATATTTTGAACTCTCTGTTTGTCCCCCCTTCCTTAAAGCAAAGCACATTACCCCGAATCCTGAAGTTACTAATAGTAGAGTAGCTGTCTATCTTCCCACTAAGTACCTGCTGATGTTGAGTTCCGTCAAGCTTCACCTTATATACCTCAATCTGCCTTTTCCCTTCATAAGAAACCGTTTTATAATAATATAACCACTCTTCCGTTTCTACACAAGAGTCTGGATAACTGCGTATTTCTTCCATTTGAGAGGAAGTTAATCTTAATCCAAGAGCTATCTTTCCCAACTCTACTGCAAAGCCTCCTAATGTTGCCATCGATAACAGAAATTTATCTTTTATGGAATGTTTTGGTTCAGGTTGGGGTGCTGAAGCTTCCTCAACATCTGTGGCTTGTATTTTTACTTCAGTTATGTTTGTTTTCTTAACTCTCATATGCAGTGTTGTTTCATCTTCCTTCTGAAAATCTTTTTTCGGTTCAATGCTGTGCATTGTATGCGCATTTCCGGGAATTTCTTGATTGATTACATTTGACGAACAGTCAATCTCGGTTTCAGCATCCGCTTCCTTAGCTTGCGTCACAACAGCATTCTCCAAGTCATTATACATAGACGACACCACGCAATTTGAGGAGTCTCTTAAACCAGACCACCTCAACGCATTGTTTACTGCTTCACCGCTCTCCCGAGCTTCTCTGCGATCTGTCTCCCCACAATAAAAATAATTTTCAATTAATCGACAGGTATATGCTAAATATTTGCTTATATTCGAGCAGCTCTGACAGAAAAGATATATGGAGCCGACTTTTTCTTCAGGAAGTGAAAATACATCTTCGGCATGTTTTCCCACATTTATCTCTGATGCAAAATCGAAGCCGTTTTTTTCCATTGTCTGACGAATCCGGTCAAGCTTGCTGATGTCATCTGCAGTACGGCGGTCAATTTGCGACATAATCTCAATTAAGCTAATAAGTGCTTTATTAGGATCAAAATTCCCATTCTGAATATCGGTAATAATATTATTGTAGTGATCTACGCTGTTTATTTTTTCGTTTAGCTTTCTCGCAAGATCGTCTACTACATCCTGAAGATCATTCACATCATTGCGAACAATAGACAATGACCTGTATAAATCATCGATAAGAACAGTATGATCTCCCAGTTTCTGGTTCATTTTAACAAGGAGCTTTATTGTATATTTTGAAAGCTCATCTCTTTTCGCCTTCATATCCTCAACTTCGGCTCTGTTTTTACCTGTTAAAGTATACCATATATGTTGAAACCATTTCTGCTCTTTCATTTTTTTCATAGCAGACTCATTTCCTTCGATAATTGAAGTCAATCCTGCAATTATTAAAGTGATTTCAGAATCTTTTACATTACAAAAATCATCGACAAAGGTTGTGGTGCTTTTGTCAATTTGTGACTCTGTAAGCGTTTTACCAGTCATAACATTAAATTCCTTCTATGTATTTTTTTGTTGCCGAGAGCTTGTTTTGAAATTCTTTTTCTTGTGCTTTTATTGTCGGTCTCATACGTTCAATATCCGCAAGGCACTGCTCCCATACTTGTTCAGTTCTGCTAACTGCAGATACAAGCGGCCTATATTCATCGGAAAAAGCCTTTTCATAGGATGCTTGCTTTACAAGCTCGTAATATCCACCACCAAATATATGTTTTTTGGTGATGTTAAGTATAGCTGTCGATACAAGCGATCCTATAATTGCTCCAAGTCCAGGGATTGGGATAAGACTTTGCCCAGCAAAAGCACCGAGACCACTCACTGCAGCTTCTGTCGCAACATCGACGATATTATACATAAACTCATCGAAGCTAATCTCATTGTTATACAACCTTATAGTCTGGGTCGCAACACCAAGCGTTGCAGAAACAATAGCCGCAGCGAATGGAGCTGACATACCAGCCATATTGGTTAATGCATAAATTGCGCCACCCGACACTCCGCCTTTGGCAGCACCTATTCCAGTTTCCTTAAAGATTTCTGCCCAATCTTCCTTTGTTAAATCTCCAAGTTTCTTGTTTTGAGATTTCAACTTTCCTATTAATGAAGTTGCGAAAGATATAACTCCCGAAATGGCTGCCGAAATACCTGCAACTTTAAAACACTCTTTCACAGAAGCTTGTGCCATCTTCCAATATTCTTCTCTTTTTTGATTATCAACATCAATGATTTCCTGTTCTTTTGCGTCAATCGTATCACTCGCATGGTTCAGCTGAACTTGGTCATAATTGACCTGGGAGGGGTGTACTAATTCAGAAAACGACTTCCCTGTTTTGCTTTCAAGCTCTTTAATTCTATCAATCACATTTCTTGCGAGACGCCCACCTTCCGATGCAGGCAGCTTTGCTAATTCTTCCGGCGACAGCTTCATCCACATTTCAATTTGCTCGTAAAAATCCTTCGGAATACAATAAGTTCCACCATTTTGAACAAAATCCGGATAGTCATTAAGGTGTTTCAAAACAGCATCCATAGACAAATTACTTTGTACGAACTTAGATTGCACAGGCAGATTATTCTTGAGATAGTCCTCTGCCGCTGTTCGCCCTACGCCATCAAATGTGTAGTTAGGATTTTCTCCTCGAATAATTCTATCAGCATTACCAAATCTTACATCAAATACTTCTGCAACCTCTCCATGTTTTGTATTCAAAGAACCCAGAATATGTTCGGGACTCCCTAAAAAGTCACGTGCTTTATTGAGTTCGCTAATCGCCTTTTCTAAATTAATATCCTGAATATTAAGGTTTTTTATCAACTGATCAGCCCTCATTTGATTGACCATTGCCACGGCACTGCCTATACCTTGAACAGTTATGTTTTCTCTCGTATAACTCACAATTTTACCTCCTGTCAAATTTTTATATTTATACACTACAACGCATCCAAATCTAAAAGTGGGGAAAATTATATTGTAGAAGAAATCATCTTAACCACATCCCCCTGACTCCTCACCCACATATCAATTCCATCCCCGAAGACCTCAGCCGTGAGCAAATACCCCGCATCATCTTTCTCCAGAATCTTCGCAGTCGGCAGGCGATCCAACACTGCCTCCACATTCCTGCCCGTATACCGGAACTTGATCCGCCTGAGCTTGCCGCCGTACATGAACTGGATCCGCTTGCGGAACTCGCCCTCCTCGAATCTGTCCTTGTAGGGGATTTCGAAATGCTTGTCCAGCACCGTAAATTCCTGAATCCGGTCAATACGGTAGATGGTAGGGAAGATGTCATCGGGGTTGTGGTAGTCCGCTTTCCGGTCGATTCCGTCAATGAACGCCGTCAGGTAGAAGTAGAACTCCGAAAACATAATACCCACAGGCTTGACCGTTCGTTCCACCACCGAACCGTCCTGCTTTTCGTAGGTGATCTTCAGCATCCGATGCTCCTGCACCGCATTGCCGATGTCCCATAGACTCTCCACAAACTGCTTTTTGTGATGCGGTTCGACATAATGGAACAACTCGTTGGCAACAAGGGACTTCACCACAGCCCGATTCTTCTTCGGAACACAGGCATCCACCAGCTTTTGAATGATCGGCTCCATTTCAGTTTTACACATCGAACGGCTTTCCAGCAGAATCTTACAAACCGCCAGAATCTCACTGTTGCTGAGTGCCGCCTGATCTCTGGAACGCAGACAATAGCAGTTCATGCTCTTATCATAGACAAGCTGTTTGTCTCCCAGCCCCTCAGCGATCTGATTCTCGAAGAACGCCCGCAGATCGTCAATATCACGCTGGATAGAACGCTGGTGTACCCCGAAATGCTCCGCCTCCTGCGCCTTGTTGATGCCCTCGCCGCTGATGAGCTTGGTATAGAGATACAGAATCCGTCCAGACTTATATTCAGAATACAGCTGATCATTTCCCATAGAAATGCCTCCTCTTTCGTTTGCAGCTCCTTGCGGAGCTGCATGTCAGGTTTGATCTTGACTCTATTGTACCATAGAAGAAGGACAGAAAATGTCTATCTTCTGCATTCTGATTGAAAAGTTTTCACGGAATTCTGCGTTTCTGAAATTCTGACATGTGTCCATGTCATCACCATCTATCCGAGGTATTATATCTAATTATACCACATATAGATTACATATGTAAAGAAAAATGCATTAAATATGATACAATTTAGGTGTACTCTACAATCAAAGGAGCGTATCTTTATGGCATTTTACCAAAGGCTCAAAGACCTCAGGGAAGACGCTGATCTGACACAGCGTCAGGCTGCGGAACTCATTGGCACATCCATGAATCATTATGGCAAATACGAACGTGGTGAGACTGATCTTCCCTTTGAAAAGGCAATTCTCCTTGCGCAATATTACAATGTCTCGCTAGATTATCTGGCAGGACTGACAAATGTCAAGGATTCTTTCGCCAAAACATCGACCAGCTCGTCCTATCTCATCAGCTTGTTCCAGCATCTTTCCGGCACGAACCAGAATCGTATTGAGGAACGTATCCTCGAAATGCTCGAACAGCAGCGAAAAAAGAAATAAGATTCCATTTTCATATCGCTGATCACGTCATCAAAAAAACTATCGTTTCCCCTATTATAGCACATTAGCGGAATACAGTCAACAATTTTATAGTTTTTTCATCAAATATCACCATAATTTTTAGAAAAGAGTCGTGGATCAGATATGCTCTATGACTTTCCCGATGTCCTTTGCATACTCCTCAACATAAGCTTCCGCATCGGGATCGCCATACATCAACAGGTAGGTACTTTTGCTGACCATGAATTCATCCGCACAACGATAGCTGTCAGGATCATATGGGAAAGAGACAAATGCGACGGTATCCGCCATTCGATGAACACGCATATACCGTTCACGATGGTCTTCCTCCCAGTAGCTGCTCTGCTCCTCGTGTGGTGCAGAAATATGCAGATTGATGTGCATGTGTTTTTTGAACATGCAGATGATCTCTGCCGCCCAAAGGGGCACGCCATAATTGCAGGTAACATAGAAATCATAACATCCCAACTTGTGTTGGTGCAGGATGATCAGTGCAAGGCGCTGTTTGAGAATCTGCTGCTCTACGGGACTAAGGAATATTTCCTCGCCGCTTGATGCAATGCCACAAAATAACATGATTTGTTCCCCCGTTCTTTGTTCTTTTCTTTATTTTAGCATGGGAGATGGACAGGGAGTGTCTATTTGGGGATATTTTTGTAATGTTGATGCAAAAAATGATGCCCGGCCATCCGGCCGGGCACACTTCACTCATTGAATTTTCAACGGCATCTCTTTAAATAATCGTCGTCATACTTTATAAGAATCCGCATCATCCTTCTCAAAATAAAACCTTGTAACACGCCCAGTTATATCCCCCACATATTTGCAGAATCGATTCATATTCTCAAGACTTGTATTCAGCATTTTTCCATCCACATAACTTACGGAATTCACCACTATATGCGTATGATACCACGAATGATCCCTGTCTTTCTCATGTGCGCACTGGATGGTCTGAAATTGATTTTTGAAACATACTGCGATTGCCTGTGTATATCCGATCGCCTTCAGCATATCTGCCACCGAACGATCATAGGAGATAATAAAATGTACAAGCGGATTTGTACTTGTCTTTCCGTAGTATTTCTTTATTCCCATCATTTGATGATACACTAGCTCCGAACTGTACAAACTAACCCCATGCGCACTGAGTCCATGTGCCCGATAGGGATTATAAACATAATTAACAGCATTCCGCAAGTATTCTGCTCCACCGCTTACGTCTTTCTTTATTTTAACAACAACCATAAATCATTCACCTCCATTTGTAATAATGCTGCTTCATGGTAATCCGATTGCTTAATTATTTCCAGAGCATGGTTCACAATGTCCTGTATCCGTACCAAGACTTCTGGGGTAATGCCTTGCTCCCCATGCACCGCCATAAAAGTAATATAGCTGGAAAGGGGCATTCCTTTGGCTTTGGCTTTCGCCTCGACAATACGTCTTTCATCATCGCTAAGCCTGATTGCAGTCGGTTTCTTCTTTTCAGATTCTTTCTTCATAATAGAATCCTCCTTTTAGTTTTTTTCAGCATGATAGTATTATGATTTCATGCTATTATTTTGTAGTACATTTTCAAAAAAAATATTGGTGATTCTGTTTCGAAGAAAAATACAGCATATTCAAATCCGACAAGAATTTCTCTACTCCGAAAAACACCCACAAAGAAATATGATCTTAAAGAATCTATATTTATTATAAAATACTTATTATCATCCTCCATAGCATCATTGTATATAATTTATATATAATTACAGGCGGTCGCTTCGCTCCCTACTCCCTATAATGTAGTACATTTTTTGAGTGATATTTTCACTCTGTTTCTTCCATAATCCCTATTTTTCCGATTCTCCAAATATATATTATTAAATTGCATACAGATAAAGCCGCCAACATGGCGGCTTTCTTCATGTACAGCAAATCTGATTTATGGAGGATTCATATGTTTCAAAACCCCAGATATCTGACAAGAGGCGTGCAGGACACCATCCCGCCGGAGCTGCAGCTTCTCATGTGGAATGCCCTCGAAGCTGTTCCCGAACCTGTCGATTACTTCCAAGTCTTCAGGCTCTCATCCCTGAACGGCATCCAGTGCATCGAACACGAGCAGGAACAGCCGCCGTACAAACGGGAATATCTGTTGCCGACGATTGAAAATCCCATTACAGCAAAGGTCTACATCATCGACGACGGAGACCACAGCACGATGCTTTTAGCAGAAGAATATTGAAACCGCCGCTCCGAAAGGGGCGGCAATTTTTATGAGGAGGAACGAGCATGGAAGAGAATACGAACATGACAAGTGAAGAAGTCCAGCAGCACTGTGCATTCTGCGGAGTTGCGATTGAGGGCGAGGATTTCAGGATTGTGGACAACGAAATCATGTGTCCCGAATGCGCAGAGCGGCTTCGGGTTACATGCACACACTGCGGCTGCATCATCACGGATGGCGACTACAGGCTCATTAACGGCGAGGATGCCATTTGCCCCGACTGCGCCGAGCGATACTGCACCACCTGCGACCGCTGCGGGGAGCTGGTCTATGACGACGACACCTATGGTGATGATAATCACTGCCTGTGCCAGCGGTGCTACGATAATTTCTACACTCGCTGCGACAATTGCGACTGCGTCGTTCATGTGGATGACACCTACAACCATGACGATGACTGCCTGTGCTATGA
>JAZNUR010000062.1:0-2961 GCA_045592405.1 Oscillospiraceae bacterium | reverse complement strand
TTTTGTCCTCATAGAGAAGTTTCTTCTTTGCAAAGTGTGTGATGACCTCCGGTGCAATGAACCTTTGCTTGATGAGATAGGCATAGACACGGTGCATATTGTCATTGGCTTCGGGAAGCCTGAACTCCTTTTTCTCTTTTGCCATAATAGGCTGAACCTCATGGGTAAGGGGCAGAGCTGAGTGACCGAGCAAAGCCTGCATTGCCTCCTGAAAGTTCATCCCGTAATGCTCACGCATGAATTTGATCGGGCCACCGCCAATCTGGTTCTTATGGTCATACCACCTTGAACCGCTGATGGTGATGCTGTCGTGCTTGCCGTATCCGTCGTGATAGACAAGTTTGAATTCTCTGCCCACGGGGACTAATTTTTCACCTCGCATTCTCAGAAATGTGGGCAGATCTACGCTGTTGGCGAGCTGTTTCTGCTCGTCGGTGTATGGGATATATGGCATGATTTCACCTCCTTTGGGGATAGAAAAAAGCCACCTATGATCGCTCATAGATGGCTATGTAAAGTGATATTCAGTTATATGAATTTGAGGTTCTATTTAATTCGCCAAATACCTTTCATATTGCAAAGCAGTTCTTCAATTGAGTCTGCAAGGTGAATTGAATGTTTATCCATAACCTCTACAGCAGTTACTTCTCCCGTTTCGTTATTCACCTGAACCAGATAGCTATCAACGCCATCTATCATACAATAACTGCCCAATAAGAAATATCTGCTGTCAGACAGGTAATGTGTTTCATCATTATCAAATCCCGATTTAATATATTCTGTAAGGTTTGTATATGGTGTAAGAGGATTCAGCTTTAATACTACGCTTTCATTTTCTGTCTGAAGTCTTGCGTTCAAGGCAAGAAACCAATAGGTAGACAAAAACGCTTTGATTTGAGGATGAATAGTAAAACCAATTTCATTTTCAATCGAATCGAAAGAGACAGGTTCTTCCTGAAGTTTCGGTTTCCATTGTGCATATCCGTTTTCGTCTAATGTTTCAAGCAGAAACAGTCCTGTTGGGAACTTTTCTTCATAACAAGGAGCTGTAGGAGGTACTCCCTTCTTTTTGATATTGTTTTGCGTCATCTCTTCAAAAAATGCGTTAAAAGCTTCTTTCATACTCATTGATATATCCTCCTATTACCAAATTCCTTTCATATTGTATAGCAATTCTTCAATTGAGTCTGCAAGATGTACAGAACGTTTATCCATAACCTCTACAGCAGTAACCTCACCAGTATCATTGTTTACTTGAACAAGATAGCTATCAACACCATCTATCTTACAGTATGTCCCAAGCAAGAAATAATTGTGGTCATTTAAATAATGTGCCTCGGAATAATTGAAATTATGTAAGAGAACGTCTTCAAGAGAAGTATAAGGCGTAACTCCGTTAAGAGTAAACGAAATCTTACTCTCTGCCGTTATAATTTTTGCTTCTAAAGGGAGAAACCAATATGTGGAAAAATATTCTTTTATTTGTGGATGTATTGCAAATCCAAGTTTATTTTCAACATTATCAAAAGATACTGTTTTTCTTGCAGTCTCGGTTTCCATTGTGCATATCCCTCGCTGTTTTTAGTTTCTAACAGAAACAATCCTGTCGGACGACGTTTTTCATTGCATGGAGCCTGCGGCGGAACGCCCCATTCTTTCAAATAGTTCTGCGTCATTTCTTCGAAAAAGATGTCGAATGCCTCTTTCATACTCATAAGATGAAGTCCTCCCGTATATTTCAATTTATCGCTTTATTCATTATACCACATTCCCCATCATTTTTCAATATGCAATAAAACAGAACCTTCGGATCAACCGAAGGCTCTATGTATCAATGACTGTTTATTCTCCAAGCAGTGCCGCCACAATCCTCGCACCAAGTTTCAGACCTGCACGACCGGCTTTATCGGCAACAACGGTGCTGTACCTGCCGATGAGCTTTTCCAGTTCCTCTGCCTTGCTCTCCGACAACTCTCTCTTGGCAAAGTCGTGAATTTCCTTGCTGATCTCATTGTATTCTGTGCAGCTGCCCAGCGGAACATCCAGTTCCAGTGCGAATTTCTCCGTCAGTTCATCCATTATATTCATGGGAGTAACCTCTCTTTCTGTTGTAGCTCTTTTCAACTACAATACCACACTTTCCGCAAAAGATCCATTCACGAAACCAGACAAATAATTATCGCAGATATGCAGCAAGATTGACAACCTTAAGCCCATTCTGTCTGGCATATTCCACTGTGTAGGCAGTACCGCCGCTGTTTTCTGTGAGGTATGCGATGCAGTAACCGCTGTAATCCACAAGATGTCTGTTCCGCTTATGCATACAGCCACGGCAATAGGCTTCTTCCGTATATACAATCTTGTTAGCCCTTTGGAGCATTTCTTCAAATACAGCTTTGTTTTCTGCTGTCCAGTATTTGTCCTGATCTCTGCATGGCAGCACCAGAATCAGCCTGATGTCCGGATGCCGATCTCTCGCACGAAGCACAGCCTTTTCAGCCTCCATATCAAAGCCATACGCACCGCCTGCACCGTAGAACACAACCCCCTTGCGATAGAGGACTTCTATCATGCGGTCAAGCAGTTCTGTGAGCTGCTGTCTGTGGGGTGTCGGGATATTACGATGCCCTGTGAAACAGGCTGTCCGCTTGCGGTCTATCATAGCACGAATCTCCTTTGATATTGTCAACAAATACTTGACAGAATTGACAGATTTCCGCTTTTTGTCGTTTCACATTCGATTATAACATATATTATTAGACTTTTCAAGAGAAACAACATATATTCTTGGAGTATAACCACTCTGATATGATGTATTATTATAAATGAGGTGATTATCATGTACGAGGAATTTGTCAGAAACAGAATTACACAGCTTCGCATTCAGAAGGGCGTTTCGGAGTATCAGATGAGCTATGATCTGGGACACAGCCGAGGATATATCTACAATATCTCGTCGGG
>JAZNUR010000061.1:0-15311 GCA_045592405.1 Oscillospiraceae bacterium | reverse complement strand
TCTCAAAAACGCTGCTCAAGGGAATTCCGTCCTCATTCACGCTGGAGCTTCCTCCCTACAGACGTCCGCAGATCGGCAAAGTGATCGTGCGTTCGATTCTCGACCGGACGATCTTCGTGCTTGGGCGTGCCTGCATTGTTGCCGCACCTACGGGCATTCTCATCTGGCTGCTTGCCAATATTTCTGTGGCGGATCAGAGTTTGCTGGCGCTCTGCGCAGGATTTCTCGATCCCTTTGCACAATGGTTCGGTATGGACGGAACAATATTGCTGGCGTTTATTTTGGGCTTCCCTGCGAATGAAATCGTCATTCCCATCATCATCATGAGCTATCTTTCACAGGGGAGCCTGACGGAGATCACGGAGCTTTCCACACTGCACACGCTTTTTGTGGAAAACGGATGGACACCCGCGACCGCCCTGTGTGTAATGATTTTTTCGCTGCTGCATTTCCCGTGCTCGACCACGGTGCTGACGATTTTCAAGGAAACCAAAAGCCTGAAGTGGACGTTTCTTTCCGTGGCGATGCCGACGATAATTGGCTTAATTCTGTGTTTTCTTGTGAATGCATTCAGTATGCTTTTTTTGTAAAAAACTGCTTTCTCGAATAAGTTGCAAAACATATTGCAGATAGTCGCTATGAAAATCCGCTTGACAAAGCCTATCATTTATGATATGATATATATAAAGAGAGTGCCTGCGATAAGCGGTCATCTCCCTTTAGTTGTTGGTATAAAGATACACCGCTAACTTTGGAGAGTCGGGCGGTGTTTCTTTATGTAAATAAAGAATTATTTCTTGTTATAGAAATCTCTGGTGATCTTATAAACAAGAGAGATAATTGTAGCAATAAACGATGCGAACAAAATCATGTCCGAAAAGCTTACCATACATTATCACCTCCCTTACGGGAGAACCGCCTACCGTTATGCAGACACTCTAAATGCATAATAGCATATGCAGCCTATTTTGTCAAACCATGAAAAAAGAACATACGTTCAAACGTAATTCAAAAAAAACAGCCGTTTCTGCATTGCAGAAACGGCTATATTTTGTTATTTCGCAGCAGCAAATGCCTGTGTCAGGTCGTCAATAATATCCTCAACATTTTCAAGTCCCACGGACAAGCGGATCATGCCTGCATCAATGCCGGCTGCCACAAGCTGTTCATCGGTGAGCTGACGGTGCGTCATGCTTGCAGGATGCAGCACACAGGTGCGGATATCCGCAACGTGAACCTCACGGGATGCAAGCTTGAGAGCGTCCATGAACTTCGTTGCAGCGTCTCTGCCGCCCTTGATGCTGAAGGAAATGACACCGCTGCAGCCGTTGGGCAGATACTTCTGACCACGCTCATAGTGCTTGTCGGATTCGAGTCCCGGATAGGTAATGCTTGCTACCGCATCGCAGCCCTGCAGGAATTTCGCTACAGTCAGACCGTTCTTGCAGTAACGCTCCATTCTCACTGCCAGCGTTTCAAGACCGAGGTTGAGCAGGAATGCGGAATTTGCCGCCGGATAGCAGCCAAAATCACGCATCAGCTGCATTCTTGCCTTGATGATGTATGCCATTTTGCCGAATTCTCTTGTATACACAACGCCGTGATAGCTCTCGTCGGGTTCGGTGAATTCCGGGAAATTACCGTTTGTCCAGTCAAAATTACCGCTGTCCACGATCACGCCGCCGCCCTGCACTGCATGGCCATCCATGTACTTTGTTGTGGAATGCACCACAATGTCCGCACCGAATTCAAACGGACGGCACAGAATGGGCGTCGGGAAGGTGTTGTCCACGATCAGCGGAATGCCGTGCTTGTGGGCGAAATTCGCAAAACGCTCAATGTCGAACACGCTCATTGCAGGATTTGCCAGAGTTTCACCAAAAACCAGCTTGGTGTTCGGCTTGATGGCAGCTTCCAGTTCCTCCTCGGAAGCCTCGGGATCAACAAAAATACACTCAATGCCGAGCTTCTTGAGACTGACTGCAAACAGATTTACCGTACCGCCGTAGATGGCACTTGCTGCAATGAAGCTGTCGCCGGAATTGCAGAGGTTGAGCACGGACAGCAGGGATGCAGCCTGTCCGCTGGAGGTGCACATTGCACCGACACCGCCTTCCAGTGCGGCAATTTTCTTCTCTACAGCGTCAACTGTGGGATTGGAAAAACGGGAATACATATGCTCCGTGGGCATATTAAACAAATCAGCAATGTGCTGTGTGCTGTCAAATACATAGGTCGTACTCTGCACGATCGGCAATGCACCGGGTGCACCGTTTGTACGCTCATAGCCTTCATGCAGGCATTTGGTTTCGATTTTCATGATGGCATCGTCCTTTCGGTTATCATTTCAAGCGGATGATCCGCTATGTTTTTTATTATACCACAAATCCACAGCAATTGCAAGAAAAAACTGAAATTATTAATCCGGCAATGAAAGTTCAATCATGGATTCAAAAGTCAATCGACTTTTGTGAATGGGAGGATACGCTGTACCCTCCCAATATAACCCATCCCTTTTTGGTGAGGGGGCAGACAAAGGGATTTGTTCACAAGTTGGTTCTGAAATTTTGGTGGGTTGCATATAATACTACATAGCAACCAACGACACAGGAGGAACAAGCCATGCCGGAAAAGAACGCCGCTTCGCATACCATGATTCTGGAAAACCGAAGATCGCTGAGCCTTTCGGGAGTTACGGATGTGGACAGCTTTGATGAGAGGGAAATCGTACTCTACACACGTCTCGGGGAACTGACCATCGTCGGCAGGGATCTGCACATCAACGCCGTCAGCGTTGAAAGCGGCAATATGACGGTCGAAGGCGATATCTGGTCGCTTTGTTACGGCGATCGGGATAAGCAGTCCCCTCTCTCGCTGATTGGGAAGCTGTTCCGATGATGGCGGCATTTGTAATTCCCGAAACCTATGTGTCCCCCGAAGAACAGCTGCTTCTATTTGCAGGGGCGTGCCTTCTGGGAATTCCCTGTGGTTTGGTGTTTGATGCCATGCGGCTGTTTCGCCGGCTGCTGCCGCATCATCCTGCGGCGGTCGCAGCGGAGGATGTGCTGTTTCCGCTGATATGCGGAATTTTGATTTTAGGCTATACATCGGCGTTTGCATTGGGACAATTCCGGATGTACTATGTCATCGGCTGCCTGCTGGGTTTCGTGCTGTACGAATGCACGCTCGGGCGGTTTGTGATCGCAGTCGGCGGCAGTATCTGCCGCCTGCTGCGAGTGCCGTTCCGGATTCTATCGAAAAGTTATGCATTGATTTGTCGAAAAGTAAATGTCATATTTGTAAAAAACAACAAAAAAACAAATAATGCACAAAAAAATACACAAAATCCCTTGCAAGCGACCCATGAAATGGTGTATAATAATAAAAGAAATATAAAGAAGGTGAAACAAAATGCCAAAAACAAAAGATAACAAGCCGAATTTTTTGTTCCGTATGTTCATCCGCATTGCGTCCGCAGTGTTCGTGGTATTCTGTGCCGTGACGATCATCAATACACAGAACGCCATTGCAGAGAAAAAGCATGAGCTTGCAGGAATCAAAGAGGACATTGACGCACTTAAGCTTGAGCTGAAGGAGCTGCAGGAGATCGTTGATGGCGAGAACGAAGAAGAAATCAAGCGATATATGGAGAAGCTGGCGGTTGAGGGTAATAATTATGCCTATCCCGACGAACGCAGATATTACGATACATCCCGTGATTGATACGGTGAAGTGAAATTTATAATTCAGGGGGATTTCAGTGTATGCAGCTGGAAATCGGAAAAATTTATGACGGCAAAGTAAAAGGAATTACAAACTACGGTGCATTTGTAGAAGTTCCGGTGGAGGAAGGGAAGCCCATCACAGGAATGGTACATATTTCGGAGGTTGCGAATGCATACGTCACGGATATCCGTGAATTTCTCACCGAGGGACAGGATGTCAAGGTCAAGGTTCTGCAGGTAAATGAGCAGGGCAAGATCAGTATGTCGATCAAAAAAGCGGTGCCCGAGGAAGAAAAGCCCGTGCAGAAGCCCCGTTCCCGCAGACCCGAGCGTGAGAAGCCCATTGTTTGGGAACCCAAGCCCCAGAAGCCGCAGTCCGAGATGAGCTTTGAGGACATGATGAACCGTTTCAAGCAGAACAGTGAGGAACGTATGTGTGACATCAAGCGGAATACCGATCGCAAGAACGGCAGCCGCAGACGCTCTAAATAAACGAGAAATACAGCCGCTTTGAAAATGCAAAGCGGCTGATTGTCATAATCGAACATACAGGAGGGGTCTTATGAAGTGTCCGTATTGTGAAAAGGAGATGCAGAAGGGGGAGATCCGTTTCAGTGAAGATCTGGCCGCTTTTTTGAAGATTAATCAAGGCCCGAGGTGGGTTTCTGAGGAAGACGTGGAAAGGCTGATTCCCAAAAACACCGTGCAGCTTTCGCACGTTGCGGAAACATACTATTGTGAGCACTGCAGCAAGGCAGTGGCGTATTTTGATGCAATAACAAACGAAGATCTGTTCTGAAGATCGCCTCATGCACCACGGGATTTTCTGTGGTGCTTAGCTTGTAGAAAATGTCCTTTTTCTTAGAGATAGGCATTCTGTAATCGCCCCCACCCCAACCCCTCCCCGAGGGGAGGGGCTATAGTACGGGGACTTCGTCCCCGAACCCCTCTGTGGGGCTTTCGCCCCACTCCCCATTTTAAGTTTTTTCGACAGACAGAGCACCACAGGATTTTCCGTGGTGCTTTTTAGTTGCCGAAAATCTTGGGATAGCTGTTTTGCAAGCAAATTCTCGAAATATAGTTCCGGCGAATGCATCGGAATATTTCAAAATTCCCCTTGTAATTGCGGTAATTTTATGCTATAATAGTAGATGTATATGTAAAAAAGGAGGCGGATGCATGGTACATTTCGGGAATGAATGGGATATCCTTCTTGCAGAGGAGCTGGAAAAGCCATATTATCAGGAACTTCGGCGTTTTCTGGCGGCGGAATACCGTACTGCAACGATTTATCCCAACCAGTATGACATCTTCAACGCCCTCAAATATACTACCTACAGCGGCGTGCGTGTGGTGATTCTCGGACAGGATCCCTATCACGGCCCGAATCAGGCACATGGTCTGAGCTTTTCGGTAAAAAAAGGCGTCCAGCCGCCGCCATCCCTCGTCAATATCTATAAGGAAATTCGGGATGATCTCGGCATTGACAATCTCGGAAAGCACGGAGAACTGACCAACTGGGCAAAGCAGGGCGTGCTCCTGCTCAATACCGTCCTGACCGTGCGTGACGGACAGGCGGCAAGCCACCATGGCAAGGGCTGGGAGCAGTTTACAGACAGCATTATCCGACTGCTGAATCTCCGTGAAGATCCCATTGTGTTCCTGCTCTGGGGGGCACACGCTGCCAAGAAGCAGGAGATTCTCACAAATCCCTGCCACCTGATTCTGAAATCCGCCCATCCGAGTCCACTGTCTGCGACAAGGGGATTTTTCGGATGCAGGCATTTTTCCAAGACAAATGATTTTCTGAAAAGCCACGGCTTTGTGGAAATTGACTGGTCGATAGATTGACATAAAACAAGAAAAGAGTGTGGATTTATGGAACAAAAACCGATTTATTCTTTTGAAGTATTTCCCCCGAAGCCCACTTCCCCCGTGGAGAGTGTTTCGAATGCGTTTGCGGAGCTTGCGGCACTGAAACCCGACTTTATCAGCGTGACCTATGGTGCAGGCGGCGGTCTGAACGGCGGTGCATTGACCCGTGAGCTTTGTGCAAAGCTGCTGCATGAATACGGCGTCAAGCCCGTGGCACATCTGCCCTGCATTTCCTACACAAAGGAGGAAATTTCGTCGGTGCTTCGGGATTTCAAGGCACACGGCATCACCGACATTCTGGCACTTCGCGGCGACAAAAGCCCCGACCGTCCGGAGAAGAACGACTTTAAGTATGCTTCCGACCTGATCGAATTCATTCGCAGGGAGGGGGATTTCAATATTTCCGCAGCGTGCTATCCCGAGGTGCATCCCGAGGCAAGATCGGCAGCGGACGACCTGCGTCACCTCAAGGAAAAGGTGGACAAGGGTGCAAATCACCTGATCTCCCAGCTCTTTTTTGACAATTCCCATTTTTACGATTTCCGTGAAAAATGTGAGATCATCGGCATCAATGTGCCGATCGAGGCAGGCATCATGCCCGTGGTGAATGCAGCCCAGATCAACCGCATGGTAAGCCTTTGCGGTGCGAGCCTGCCGAGAAAGTTCACTGTCATGATGCAGCGTTTCGGGCATAGTCCCAAGGCAATCCGTGATGCAGGTATTGCCTACGCCGTGGATCAGATCGTGGATCTCGTCGCAAACGGTGTGGACGGCATCCACCTGTATACCATGAACAATCCCTACGTTGCACGACGCATTACCGAAGCTGTTTCCGGCATTCTGGGCAGAAATCTGTGATGAAGCTGACTGCCGTAGACCGCCGTCAGGCACTTCGCTATGCGGGGATGCAGGGCGATGCGGATGCAAACCTTTCCGCACTGATGGATAAATGCGAAAAGCGGCTGCTTTCCGACATTTCCCCAAGATACATATACCGTGTCTGCGAGCTGGATTTCAGCGAAAGAGGCATTGCCTGCAAGGGCAGCCGGCTGCTGCTGACGGGTGCGGATATTGCCGCACATCTGGCAGACTGTACGCACGCTGTGCTGCTGTGCGTCACGCTGTCACAGGGGGCTGACCGTGCCGTTCGGATGGCACAGGCGGAGGATGTGACCGCAGGACTTCTCACGGATGCGATGGCAAGTGCCGCCGCAGAACAGGTCTGCGACCTTGCGGAAGCGGAGATTCTGGAGAAATTCCCGAATTTCCACGCAACATGGCGGTTTAGTGCGGGATATGGAGATCTGCCGCTGGACATTCAGGGGGAATTCCTCGACGCTCTGGATGCCGCACGAAGAATCGGCGTCTGCGTGAGTGAATGCGGCTTGCTGCTGCCGAGAAAATCCGTCACGGCGATCATCGGGCTTTCGGAAAAGCCCATAGAACGGCACAGAAAGGGCTGTGCTGTGTGTAATCTTGCAAAAACCTGCCCCTATCGGGCGAAAGGAGTACATTGCAAATGACAGTGGAAACACTTTTACAATCGGGATTTCTGCTGCTGGACGGCGGCATGGGCACCATGCTGCAGGCAGGAGGACTTACCATGGGCGGCATTCCGGAGATGCTGAATTTCACCCATCCCGAGCTGATACAGAGTATTCACCGTGCCTACATTGAAGCAGGCTCGGATGTGATATATACCAATACGTTCGGTGCAAATCGCCTGAAAATGGCGAAAACCGGAAAGTCCGTGCAGGAGATCATCACTGCAGCGATCGGAAATGCCAGAGCCGCCGCAGGGGGGAAAGCCCTTGTTGCCCTCGACATCGGTCCCATCGGACAGCTTTTGGAACCGACGGGAACGCTGAAATTTGAGGAAGCCTATGACATATTCCGTGAGCAGATCGAAGCCGGAAAGAACGCCGACCTGTATATTTTTGAAACCATGACCGATCTTCAGGAAGTGCGTGCGGGCGTGCTTGCCGCAAAGGAATGCGGCGACGGCAAGCCGATTTTCGTCACCATGAGCTTTGAGGAAAACGGCAGAACCTTCACAGGATGCGGGATTTCCGCCATGGCACTGACGCTGGAGGGACTGGGTGTGGATGCCATCGGCGTGAACTGTTCCCTCGGTCCGGAGGAGCTTGTGCCGATCGTGCAGGAGCTTTGCCGATGGACGACGCTCCCCGTGATCGTCAAGCCCAATGCAGGGCTGCCCGATCCCGTTACGGGACGGCATGAATTTGCCCCCGAACGCTTCGGCGAATGCATGAAAGCATTCGTGGAGATGGGTGCGGTGATCTTTGGCGGATGCTGCGGCACAACACCCGATCACATCCGTGCGGCAGCAACGCAGATTCGCCGGATGGAGCCTGTAAAACGTTGTGTTTCGATCCCTGCGGCGGTTTGCTCGGCAAATAAGACCGTCATCAACGACTGTCCGAGAAGCATTGGTGAGAGAATTAACCCGACGGGTAAAAAACGCTTCAAACAGGCACTTTTAGAGCATGACATTGATTATATTCTGGGACAGGCGATCCAGCAGATACAGGCAGGTGCCGACATTCTGGACGTGAATGTGGGTTTGCCGGATATTGACGAAAGCGAAATGATGCAGAGTGCCGTCAAGGCGATCCAGAGCATTACGGATACCCCCCTGCAGCTGGATACCACAAAGCCCGACGCATTGGAGGCTGGCCTGCGGATCTACAACGGCAAGCCCATTGTCAATTCTGTGAACGGCGACGAGGAATCGCTCAGCACCGTACTTCCCTTGGTGAAGAAATACGGTGCAGCCGTGGTGGGACTGACGCTGGATAAGGACGGAATTCCCAAAACGGCGGAGGGCAGATTTGCCATTGCCAAGCGGATTCTGGACCGTGCACTGGAACTCGGCATCCGCCGGGAGGATGTGTACATCGACTGTCTGACGCTGACGGCGTCCGCCGAGCAGGAGGGCGTTATGGAAACGCTGAAAGCCCTCACCCGTGTGAAAACGGAACTGGGACTGCGTACCGTGCTTGGCGTGTCGAACATTTCGTTCGGATTGCCCAACCGTGAGCTTGTGACGAGGACATTTCTGACGATGGCACTGCACGCAGGTCTTGACTTGCCGATCATCAATCCGAACACGGAGAGCATGATGGCGGCAGTGAGAACCTACAAGCTGCTTGCAAATTATGATAGAAACGCCGTGGAATTCATCGCACATTACGGCGGCGAAACACCTGCGGCACCCGCAGCGGCACCGCAGAATATGACGCTTGGCGAAGCGATTGCAGCGGGGCTGAAGCATGAAGCGGGGCAGCTGACATCCGCACTTCTGCAGGAAATGCCTGCAATGGAGATCGTGAATGCACAGCTCATTCCTGCACTGGATAGGGCGGGAGCGGAGTTTGAAGCGGGAAAAATCTTCCTGCCGCAGCTGATTTCCGCTGCATCCGCAGCACAGAGTGCGTTTGAGGTCATCAAGGCATCCCTGTGTGAGAACGGTGCGGATACTGTGAGTCGTGGTACAGTCGTGATCGCCACCGTCAAGGGTGATATTCACGACATCGGCAAGAACATCGTGAAGGTGCTGCTGGAAAACTACGGCTATAGGGTGATAGATCTCGGCAAGGATGTGCCATGTCAGGCAGTTGCACAGGCGGCAGCGGAATACCATGCACCGCTTGTGGGGCTTTCGGCACTGATGACAACGACGCTTCCTTCAATGGAGGAAACGATACGTCTTGTCAAGGCAGAATGTGTCGACTGTAAGATCATGGTAGGCGGTGCAGTGCTGACAGCGGACTATGCGGAGAAAATCGGTGCGGATTTCTACGCAAAGGATGCAAAGGGTGCTGTGGATATTGCACGCAGCGTGATAAAATAATTGGCGGCGAACCGTCGCAGGTGCGTCGTTTTCTTTGGCAGCTTCTCTGCCATCACTGCTGAAAAGTGGGGATAAAGGGGGCGACAGCCCCTTGCAGGGGGTGGGGTGATAATATCCCCATAAACAGTAACAATCATAAGGAGGAATCCATGAAGAAACGAAAAATCATGACTGCTTTTCTGCTCAGCGGAATGCTGCTTGCAGCCACGGGCTGCGAGGACGGCAGCAAGCAGGCAGTGAATTATAAATGGAGCAATGTTGCCATCGGCGGCGGCGGCTATGTCACGGGCATGGTGTACAGCGAAGCGGAGGAAAACCTCGTTTATGCCCGTACCGACATCGGCGGAGCTTACCGCTGGGTGGAGGCGGAACAGAGATGGGTTGCCATCACCGATCATCTTGGTTCCGACAACTGGAATCTCATCGGCATCGAAAGCATTGCCGCAGATCCCGTGGATGCCAAGCGTGTGTATGTGCTGGGCGGAACGTATATGGGATCAAACGGTGCGGTTCTGGTTTCCGAGGATTATGGCACAACCTGGACGCAGGTGGATATGCCCTTTGAATGCGGTGGCAACTGCTCGGGCAGAGGCACGGGCGAGAGAATGATGGTCAATCCCAAGAATAACAGCGAAATCTACCTCGGCACAAGAAAAGCGGGATTATATAAATCCACGGATTTCGGCAAAACATGGAACGCAGTCAATAGTTTCCCTGTAAAGGGCGATTACTCGCAGGAAAACAACACCATCGGCATTATGTGGGTGGAATTTGAGCCGGGCAGCGGCGATGTTTATGTGGGCGTTGCGGAAACCAATGGCAAGTGCGTTTACCGTTCCTCCGATAACGGTGCAACATGGGAAGCACTGCCCGTGTTCCAGCAGGGGCTGTATCCCCTGCAGGCGGATTTCTCCGCCGACGGCACGCTGTATCTTTCCTATTCCGATAACTGCGGCCCGAACATGGCACAGTGCAGTGCAGCGGCAGTTGCAAAATATAAGGACGGGAAGTTCACGGATATTACACCGAATCTTGACGATGGCAGATACGGCGGATTCGGCGGTATTTCCGTTGATAAGCAAAACCCCGATACCGTGGTTGTCAGCACCCTGTTCTATTGGGCGGATCCGGGCGATAATATCTACCGCACCACCGATGGCGGCAAGACATGGACGGGATTCCATAACACCAAAACCGGTGAGAAGAATTACACAATGGATGTTTCCCGTGCGGACTGGCTTACATGGGGACGTGAAGAAGCCAAGCTCGGCTGGTGGATCACCGACATCAATATCAATCCTTTTCATTCCGATGAGGTGATGTACGGCACGGGTGCAACCATCTATACCACGCAGAATATGACCGATCTGGGCAGCGGAACCCCCGTAACTGTGGCGTTTGACGCCTATGGTCTGGAGGAAACCGCCGTGTTCCAGATGATGTCTCCGAATTATAAAGACGGCGAACCGCAGCTCTATTCCATTATGGGCGACCTTACGGGATTCTCCCATCTGGATGTCACTGTCGGTCCCGATGATGCCCATTATATGGGCAGTGCGTCGGGCGGTGCAGCGGAGGATCTGGATGCTGCCTATGAAAATGCCAACTGTGCGGTTTATACGATTTCGGACAAGAACCGCCCCGTGTGGTATACCACCGACGGCGGTACATGGGTTTCCGCAGAGGCTCCCGAAAAGGCGGAGGGCGGCAAGGTTTCCATGGCAGCGGACGGAAGCTGCTTTATCTGGACGCCCGGAACTGCGGGGAATTCCAACATCTATCTATTCAATGTGGAAAAAAAGAAGTGGTACTACGTCAAGGGACTCGGCTACGGTGCGGAAATTGCAGCGGACAGAGTCAACCCCAAGAAATTCTATGCAGCCTATAACGGACAGTTCTATGCTTCCACCGACGGCGGTGTGAATTTCACAAAGACGGGGCAGTTGATCTCCGACGGAGTGACGATCTACACCGTTCCGGAACGGGAGGATCATATCTGGCTGTGCAGCGGTACGCTCATGATGCTTTCCGAGGACGGCGGCAAGAGCTTCACCGTCATCAAGGGCAATAACTTCAGTGCGATCGGCTTCGGTGCACCGAAAAATGAGGGAGATTACCCCGTCATTTACGCTATGGGCGAAAGCGGCGAACAGGGTGACGGGATCTATCGTTCCACGGATAAGGCGAAAACATGGGTTCGCATCAATGATGAACAGCATCTGTTCGGCAACCTCACACCCTTCATTTCCGGCGACGGCAATGTCTACGGCAGAGTGTATTTTGCCACAAACGGCAGAGGCATCGTCATGGGGGATATTGCAGAGTAGCCCATGAAGAACAGAAAAATTGCATATCATCGGATTTTTGGAGCATTGCTCCTGCTGCTCCTCATCATTGCTCTCATCTGGGGCGGCATCACCGCATGGCGGGTTTACACGGGAGAGCTGAAGCTCAATGTTCCCGACCCCGAACAATATCCCGTGAATGGCGTGGACGTATCACGTTATCAGGGAAATATTGAGTGGGACGTGATCGCCGATCAGGACATCACCTTTGCCTTTATCAAGGCAACCGAGGGCAGTTCCTATCAGGATCCCTGCTTTGCGTTCAACTGGGAACAGTCACAGCAGAATGACATTTTTGTGGGAGCGTATCATTTCTTCAGCTTTGAAAGCAGCGGAGAAACGCAGGCACAGAATTTCATCAATACCGTCGGAGAGCTGCACGGCAACCTCCCGCCCGTGGTGGATCTGGAGTTTTACGGCGGCTACAGTGCCGATCCCCTTTCCAAACAGGAAACGAGGGAGATTCTCGACGATCTTCTTGGCACGCTGGAGGAATATTACGGTGTCAAGCCGATTATTTACACCACCACCAAGGCATACTACCAGTATCTGTTCGGCGGCGATTACGGCGATTATCCCTTGTGGATGCGTAACACCTACTTCAAACCCGTGGAGAACTGGGCGTTCTGGCAGTATTCCGACAAGGGTGAGCTGGAGGGCTATGACGGCAAGCAGGCGGATAATATCGAGATGTATATTGACCTGAATGTCTATAACGGCAGTTATGAGGAATTTCTCACGGAGTTTTCCCTCAGTCCTGTGGAGGTGACGCAATGACGCCATTCCGACTCATTGCCCCCTGCAAGGATTATCTCTGGGGCGGCGTAAAGCTTCGGGAATACGGCAAGACTTCCGACAGCGACCGCATCGCCGAAAGCTGGGAGCTGTCGTGCCATCCGGACGGCGAAAGCATCATCGCCGACGGCGAATACAAGGGAAGAACGCTCACGGAATATCTCAGGGATCATCCCGAAGCCTTTGGCACAAATCGGGAGCGATTCGACCGGTTTCCCGTACTCATCAAGCTCATTGATGCAAAGGACGACCTCTCTGTGCAGGTGCATCCCGATCACGATTACGCCCTGCGTGTGGAGGGGGACTATGGCAAGACGGAGCTGTGGTACGTCTTGGAGGCACAGCCGGATGCGGAGCTGATCTACGGCTTTCGGGAGGCGATCACGAAGGAGGAATTCCGCCGTGCCATCGAGGAAAATACACTGCTTGACAGAGTGAACCGTGTTCCCGTGAAAGCGGGCGATGTGTTTCTGATAGAAGCAGGTACGCTCCATGCCATCGGAAAGGGAATCCTCATTGCGGAGATCCAGCAAAATTCCAACATCACCTACCGTGTCAGCGACTACGGCAGAGTCGGGGCTGACGGCAAACCGAGGGAGCTGCATATTGAGAAAGCTCTGGACGTAACAACGCTCACACCCTCGGTCAATTCCGTACCGCCAGATACGGGAATTGCGGGACATCGGATCCTCGGCAGTCTGGGAAGCATATTTGTGAATCTCACAGTGCTGCAGGAAGGCAGTGACATTATTTCGCCTGCCGGCTTCCGTCATTTTCTGGTGCTGGAGGGTGAAGCATATTTACGCTGCGGCGAAATGGAATTTCCGCTTGTCAAGGGTACGAGCGTGTTTGTTCCTGCGGATACGCAGCCATTTGCAATCAAAGGTAAATGTTCAGTGATCCAAACACTGATATTATAAGGAGGAAAAATTATGAAATACTACATTGGCATTGACCTGGGCGGTACAAATATCGTTGCAGGTGTGGTTGACGAAAACTACAACATCATCTCAAAGGCAAGCACAAGAACCAACTGCCCCCGTCCCGCACAGGAAATTGCGGACGATATGGCTGCAATGGCAATCAAGGCGGTGGAAGAAGCAAAGCTTAGTATGGATGACATCGAGTGGATCGGTATCGGTACGCCCGGTATCGCCAACAGCGAAACAGGCATCATCGAATATTCCAACAATCTGGGCTTTGAGAACACACCCATGGCAGAGTATATCCGTAAGCACATCGACAAGCCCGTATTCATCGAAAATGACGCAAATGCCGCAGCATATGGCGAATATGTGGCAGGTGCGGCAAAGGGTGCAAAAAATGCAGTCTGCATCACCCTCGGCACGGGCGTAGGCGGCGGCATCGTCATCGACGGCAAGATCTATTCCGGTTCCAATTTCGCAGGTGCGGAAATCGGTCATACCGTAATTTCCGTGGATGGCCCGCAGTGCTCCTGCGGCAGAAAGGGCTGCTTTGAGGTGTTCTCCTCCGCAACCGGTCTTGTACGCATGACAAAGGAAAAGATGGCAGAATGCCCCGATTCCAAAATGCACGCCCTGACAGCGGAGCGTGGCGGCAAGGTTTCCGCAAGAACGGCATTTGACGCAATGCGTATGGACGACGCAGCTGCCAAGGATGTCGTGGATTTCTATATCAAGTGCCTTGCGGCAGGCATCACCAACACAATCAATACCTTCCAGCCCGACGTGCTCTGCATCGGCGGCGGCGTGTGCAATGAGGGCGATCCCCTCCTCCTGCCCATGAAGGCGATCGTTGCTAAGGAAGTTTACACCAGAAATTCCCCCAAGAATACCGAAATCGTAATTGCCAAGCTCGGCAACGATGCCGGTCTGATCGGTGCTGCATTCCTCGGTGCTGCAAACCAATAGTAACTGGGAAAAATTGAAAAAATCTATATGCCTTTGGCACTGCCCTGTTTTTTTCGGGCAGTGCCAAAATTCTTTTTCGGGGCTTGCAAATTCTCTCTTATGCTGTTTTCTGTAGAAAAATATTTCATTTTCTGCAAATCCTAAAAAGAACGAGAATAAAAACGAATACATATTGTATAAAAAATTATGAATATTAGTGATTTTTGATAAAAAAGCACTTGATTTTTTGTGAATTATATGATATACTATAATAGAGCGAGTATAGTCTTGTAAGTATGATGCATCGAGCAATTCCCGCATTGCCGCAGGCGGCGGGGAGCACTTGTCAGAAGGAGGTAAAACTATGTCATTTATTGATAAATTCAGCGTTAACGTTACCAATGCAGGTAAGATCGTATCACAAAAAGTAAGAAACATATCCGATATCAGTTCCCTCAACAGTGCGGTAAATACGGAGAAACGCAATGTACAGGATACCGTGATGGAGATCGGCAGGCTCTATTATGAGAAGCACCGGAACGATCCGAATGCGGAATTTTCCGAGCTGATCGCATCCATTCATACATCGGAGAAGCATATTGCGGAGCTGCAGGCAGAAATCGAGCTGATCCGTGCAAGAGAACCCGAGCTTGTGACGCTTCCGGAGGATCCCAAGCCTGCTCAGCCAGCCAAGACGCCGACGGCGATGGTATGTATGCAGTGCGGACATTCCTACGCAGCAAATGTGAGTGCCTGCAAGAACTGCGGACAGACGCTCGTACCCCAGTATGGTACATTTCAGAATAAGCCCGCACCCCAGCCCGTA
>JAZNUR010000060.1:0-10625 GCA_045592405.1 Oscillospiraceae bacterium | reverse complement strand
CACAGAACGACATGGCTACGATCCGACTTAAGCGTAAAAAAGTGCACATCGCCTGTGATTTTGCAGCGGATGAAAGCCGCTGGAATGTCCGCTGTCAGGTGAAAGTCCGCATTGGCACCGCCCTTGCCGCAGCACTCTGGTTTGTCTGGAAGTACTGGCGTGCAGGCAAAAAAGCGGATAAGGCAATTGTAGCACCGGGAATTTAAGGAATCCCATCCGGCAAAGGCCGGCTGAATAGAGATTATAAGCGGCACAGCCGCAGGAGGAGAATACTATGAGTGAACACGCAATCAACGGTTTTATGGGAATCAGCATGGAAAAGATCCGCAGTGTTGTGGATGCCAATACTATGATCGGTGATCCGATTCAATGCGGTGACGGTACGACTGTGATTCCCGTATCAAAGGTTTCGCTGGGTTTTGCATCCGGCGGTTCCGATCTGCCCACAAGAACCGCAAAGGAATACTTTGCTGGTGGTGCAGGTGCGGGCATGAGTGTGAAGCCCGTGGGCTTTCTGGTTGTTCAGAATGGTGATGTACGCCTTGTACAGCTGTCGATGAATGCGGATAAGGGCAATGTGGCACTGAACATGATCCCTGAAATCATCGACAAGATCTCGGCACTCATTCCGAAAAAGGACAAGAAGGCAGAGAATGAAGCTGAAACTGTTGAAGCTGAAGAAATCGTAGAATAATTTGCAATTTTTCCGCATAGAATGGCATTGAAAATGCTGTTTTATGGAGGATGAATATGCGGCGAATGACAGGTGTTTTTCTGGCAGTATGTCTGCTGATTTCCGGTGTTGTGGAATTACCGGTGCATGGTGTGGAGGTTTCCGCAAAGGCGTGTATTCTGATGGAGGCGGCAACCGGCAGGGTGCTGTATGAGAAGAATGCACAGGAAAAACTGTCCATGGCAAGTACGACCAAGATCATGACGACGCTTTTGTGCATCGAAAGCGGGGATCTTGACGAAGAATTTTCTGTGGACAATGCGGCGATTCATGTAGAAGGCTCATCCATGGGTCTGCAGGAAAATGACATCGTCACAAAGCGTGCCCTTTGCTATGGTATGCTTCTGCCTTCGGGCAACGATGCCGCAAATGCGGCGGCAGTGGCGGTGGCAGGGGATATTCCTGCGTTCATTGCGATGATGAATGACCGTGCGAAACAAATCGGCATGACGCATACCCGATTTGCAACGCCCTCGGGACTTGAGGGGGCGGGGCATGGTTCATCCGCTTACGATATGGCACTGCTGACTCGTGAGGCAATGAAAAATCCTGCATTCCGTGACATCTGTTCGATGCCTTCGGCAAACGTGAATTTCGGGCATCCGCCCTATGCACGAACCCTTTACAATACCAACAAGCTTTTGGGAATGTATGAGGGCGTGATTGGTGTGAAAACCGGATTTACGGATGAAGCCGGACGCTGTCTGGTGTCCGCCTGTGAGCGTGACGGCGTGATGCTGCTATGTGTGACGCTCAACGCCCCCGATGACTGGCAGGATCATATGTCTTTGTACGATTTTGGTTTTGCTTCTGTGCAATGCACGGAGCTGAAAGCTCCCGAAAACCTTACACAGAGGGTGGTTGGCGGCAATGCGGAGCAGATTACGCTTGCAGTACGGGAGAAGGTTACTGTCGGTGCGTGGAACGATGATGTTTCCGCAATCAAGTGCAAAATCCTGAAAGCTCCCTTCGCCTATGCTCCTGTTGCGGCAGGGGATGAAGTGGGCACAGTGGAATATTATTATGAAGATACCCTCATTGCCGCAGTACCGCTTTGTGCTGCACAGGATGCGGCGGTGCAGGATGTGCAGGTTTCTCAAAACCTGTTTATAAGGCTCTGGAATCGGCTGAAAAGCCTGTTTTCATAGTTTTTTATGTGTCAACACAGAATTGTAATACAAGGAGGATGTTTGTGGCAAATATCAGAATTCAAAAAATACTGGCGGATGCCGGCTATTGCTCACGCCGGAAGGCGGAAGCACTGATTTCCGCAGGAAAAGTCCAGCGGAACGGCCGTCCCGTTAAGCTTGGTGACAAGGCTTCTCCGAAGGATCTGATCACTGTAAACGGTGAGCGTGTCAATATTCCGAAGAAAAAAGTCATGCGATATATCATGCTCAATAAGCCCCGTGGCTATGTGACAACGGTGGCGGATGAACTGGAACGCCGCTGCGTGATGGATCTGCTGGAAGATGTGGAGGAACGTGTGTACCCCATCGGACGTCTTGACCGTAATTCCGAGGGATTGCTGCTTCTGACCAACGACGGCAATTTTGCCAACGGCATTATGCATCCGAGCCGTCATGTAACCAAAACCTATCGTGTAACCGTGCGTCCCGATGTTTCGGATGAACAGCTGGTGCAGCTCTCCGACGGCGTGATGCTTGACGGCAGAAAGACACTGCCTGCAACCGTCGTGGTTCTGAATAAGGAGCCGGGCAGAGTGGTGATGCAGATAACGATCAAAGAAGGCAGAAACCGCCAGATCCGCCGTATGTGCGAAGCAGTCGGACTGGAAGTTGCACGTCTTCGCAGAACATCCATCGGTCCGATCAAGCTCGGTATGCTCAAACCCGGTACTTACCGTGACCTGACTGCGGAGGAGCTGCGTGCCATCCGCAACGCCATCGGAAAGGAATAATTATGCTGAAAATTCTGGAACAGACAAACCACGAGCCCTATCGTGAGGTTATGGACAGCATACAGACGGAATATCCGCTCTTTCTGACGGAAGCACTTGAGGGCGAACAGGTGACGGGCTATATTGTCTATGCCTATGAGCCCGAGGCTGTGGTGATTCACGCAATTGATGACGGCGGCGATTTGTGCCTTTGCGATGGTCTGGTTCGTTCCGTTCTGTTCAAGGGCTTGCTGCGTGGATTGAACCGTACAGTGTTCCTGCTGACGGATACAGCAATGATGCAGAGAATCCGTTCTCTTCGCTTTGTGAGAAATGACGAAAAATTGCTGGAAAACATTGCGGATATTATGGATAACTGTAAAAGTTGCAAAGAGTCGCAACGAAACACTTGAAAAAAGTTGAAAAAAATAGTATGATAATAATGTATATAGTCTATGTTAGGAAGGAACGATAATATGCAAATGGATAAAAACCTGAACAGTCCCGCAAGAGTGCGTCTTGCCGCATTATTTGACGATGGCTCCTATAAGGAAATTGGTTCCTATGTGATGGAAAAAACCGCACCTGCAGGTGTAGTCTGTGCTTACGGCTATGTCAATGGCAGTCCTGCTTATGCCTTCGCACAGGATCAGAGCGTGGAAAGCGGTGCTGTGGGAAATGCACAGGCTGAAAAGATTGCCAGAGTGTATGAGCTGGCATCCAGAACCGGTGACCCCGTTGTGGGAATTTTTGATTCCAATGGTGCGTTCATGGACGGTACGGCAGCATCCCTGAATGCTTACAGCCTGCTGATGAACAAAATCTCATCTGTTTCCGGCGTAGTTCCGCAGATCGCTGTTGTGGCTGGTCCCTGTGCAGGCAGTGCAGCGATGATGGCGTGTGCATTTGATTTCGTAGTAATGACGGAGAGTGCAGAGCTGTTCCTGACACCTTCTTTTGAAAAGGGTGCGGGCAGTGCAAAGGCAGCTGCAGCAAACGGTATTGCCGCAATGACAGCGGAAGATGATACTGCAGCAATCGCTAAGGCAAAGGCACTTCTGCAGATGCTCCCCGTGAACAATATGGCAAGTGTTCCCTGCATGGAATACGAGGCTCCGGCAGCTGCAGCAGGCAAGGATCTGAAGTCCATTGTGGAAAGTATTGCAGACGGCGGCAGCGTGGTTGAGCTGTATGCAGATTATGCAGACGCAGCTTACACGGCACTGGCAACTGTAGCCGGTTCCACTGTTGCAATTGCAGCTACCAACAAGACAGGGGACAAGCTGACAGAAGCAGATTGTGCAAAGCTTGCAAGATTTGTTCGTACCTGTGATGCTTTTACGATTCCTGTAGTTACACTGGTGGATACACTGGGCTTTGCGGGTAATTCCGATACAGAGCTTGCAGGTGCTGTCAAGGCACTGACAAGACTGGCAGGCAGCTATGCAGAAGCAACAACACCGAAAATCGCTGTTGTGACAGGCAAGGCAGTTGGCCCCGTATTTGTGGCAATGGCAGGCAAGTACAGCAATGCAGATTTCACCTATGCACTGAGTGATGCGTACATTGCTCCGCTCGCTCCGGAAGCAGCAGTCGAATTCCTGTGGCATGATAAGCTCACAGGTGCAGAAAACCTCGCTGCAAAGCGTGCAGAGCTTGCAAAGGAATATACAGATACACTGGCATCTGCAATGTCCGCTGCACAGCAGGGCTGCGTGGATGAGATCGTAGAAGCAGCAGAACTGCGAAGCGTTCTGGAAGGTGCATTGGCAATGCTCGCTGACAAGCGTGTAACCAATCTGCCGAGAAAGCATAACAACCTCCCGTTCTAAGTGATGCGAACGGATAAAATATAATGAATGGTGGTACATACTATGAAAAGATTTAGTGTAACGGTAAATGGCAAGGCATATGATGTTGCAGTGGAAGAGATCGGTGCAGGTGCAGCTCCTGTAGCAGCAGCCCCCGCTCCGGCAGCAGCTCCGGCTCCGGCAGCAGCTCCCGCAGCAGCACCGGCAGCAGCAGGTGCAGGCGAGAAGGTAGCAGCTCCCATGCCCGGTACAATTCTGGATGTTAAGGTTGCAAATGGTGCAAGCGTTACCAAGGGTCAGTGCATTATGATCCTGGAAGCAATGAAGATGGAGAATGAGATCGTAGCTCCCTGCGATGGTACAATTACAAGTGTTACCGTACAGAAGGGTGCAACCGTAAACGCAGGTGATACACTGGCAACAGTGGGCTAAACAGCCGATTCATTCAAAATCTAAGAAAGGAAGATTTTACGGTAACGTAAAATATTAATAAAATTATGGCAAAGGTAAAAGTTACTGAAACCGTACTCCGTGACGCCCATCAGTCGCTGCTTGCGACTCGTATGCGTATGGAGGAAATGCTCCCGATCCTGCCTCTGATGGACAAGGTTGGCTTCCATTCGGTAGAATGCTGGGGTGGTGCGACATTCGACTCCTGTCTGCGTTTTCTGAACGAGGATCCGTGGGAGCGTCTGCGTACGATCAAGAAGAATATGCCGAACACCAAGCTCCAAATGCTGTTCCGTGGACAGAATATGCTGGGCTACCGTCACTATGCAGACGATGTTCTGGAATATTTCGTACAGAAGTCCGTTGCAAACGGCATCGACATTATCCGTATTTTCGATGCTCTCAATGATATTCGTAATCTGGAATCTGCTATCAAGGCAGCAAAGAAGGAAGGGGCACATACACAGATTGCCATTTCCTACACATTGGGTGAAGTTTTCACAACGGATTATTATGTGGATTATGCAAAGAAGATCGAAGCAGCAGGAGCAGATTCCATCTGCATCAAGGACATGGCTGCCCTTCTGACTCCTTATGAAACCGAAAAGCTCGTGAAGGCTCTGAAGGCTGCTGTGAATGTTCCGATTCAGCTGCATACCCACTACACTTCCGGTCTGGCTTCCATGTGCCTGATGAAGGGTATTGAAGCTGGCGTGGATGTGATTGATACTGCAATGTCCCCTCTGGCTCTGGGTACATCCCATGCACCGACCGAGTCCATGGTTGCTGCACTGCAGGGCACAGAGTATGATACAGGTCTGGATTTGGTACTGCTGACTGAAATTCGTGACTACTTTATGACGCTGCGTCAGAAGTACATTGACGAAGGGCTGCTCGATCCCAAGATGCTGGCAGTAGACGCAAATGCCCTGATCTATCAGGTTCCCGGCGGTATGCTGTCCAACCTCCTGTCCCAGCTCAAGCAGGCAGGCAAGGAAGATCAGCTGACTGAGGTGCTCAAGGAAGTTCCGAGAGTACGTAAGGATGCAGGTTATCCGCCGCTGGTTACACCGTCCTCTCAGATCGTTGGTACACAGGCTGTATTCAATGTGATCATAGGTGAACGCTATAAGATGGTAACCAAGGAATTCAAGGGTGTTGTTCGTGGTGAATACGGTCAGACTCCTGTTCCGATTGATCCGGAGTTCCGTAAGATGATCATCGGCGACGAAGCTCCCATCGACTGCCGTCCCGCAGATCTGATTGAACCCGAGCTTGATAAGCTCCGCAAGGAATGTGCAGAGTGGACAGAGCAGGAAGAAGACGTTCTGAGCTATGCACAGTTCGGTCAGGTTGCTTTGAAGTTCTTCGAAGCACGCCGCAACGCAAAGTTCGGCCTTGACGGCAAGCATGGCGATGCTGAAAAGCAGGTTCATCCCGTTTAAGCAGTAATTTTAGTGACAGTCTGCCATTTCCTTTTCGGGGATGGCAGACTTTTGTAGACGCAGGGGCAGAGTTTTCTGTGTATGCAAGAATACTACCACCGGAAAGGAGAGGGACAGAATGCCAATCAGGATTCCTGAAAATTTACCGGCATATCAGACATTGGAAGATGAGAATATCTTCGTTATGCCCAAAAACAGAGCGGAGCATCAGGACATTCGTCCACTGCGAGTGCTGATTCTGAACCTGATGCCAAAGAAAATAGAAACAGAGTGCCAGCTGATGCGTCTGCTGAGTAATTCACCGCTGCAGGTGGATGTGGATCTGCTGCAGGTGGAGCATATTTCAAAGAATACGTCCAAGGCACACCTGAGCACGTTCTACAAGACGTTTCCACAGATCCGGAATGATTTTTATGACGGCATGATCATCACTGGTGCACCCGTGGAGCAGATGGAATTTGAGAATGTGGACTACTGGGAGGAACTTTGCGATATCATGGAGTGGACGAAAACCCATGTGTATTCCACGATGCATATCTGCTGGGCTGCACAGGCAGGCTTGTATTATCATTTTGGCGTGCCGAAATATCAGCTGGACAAGAAGCTTTTCGGCGTATTTCCCCACAAGGCGGAGGTATCTCACTGCTCCCTGCTGCGTGGATTTGATGATGAATTCCCCGTGCCGCATTCCCGTCACACGGAAACAAGACGTGTGGATATTGAGAAGATCCCGCAGCTTCAGGTACTTTCTTATTCGCCCCTTGCAGGCGTATACATCGTTGCCAATAAAAATGGCAGGCAATTTTTCCTGACCGGTCACAATGAGTATGTCCGTGACACGCTCAAGGATGAGTATTTCCGTGATCTGGAAAAGGGACTGCCGATCGAAGTGCCGTTCAATTACTTCCCCGGTGACAATCCCAACTGCACCCCGAAATTTTCATGGCGTAGCCATGCGAATCTTATGTATTCCAACTGGCTCAATTATTGCGTATATCAGGAAACTCCGTTCAATCTTGCGGAACTGCCCAAGATGGTGGAGGACGGAATTGCCTAAAATTTCCCCCGATCTTGTATCGGGGGCTTTTTTATGAGTTTTGTTTGAGTACATTTTCAAAAAATTCCTCCGTCGTGAACGCACCGCTCCGGTTATAGCGATCCAGTCCGAACAGGCAGCTGGGGTTGCGGGTGATATAATTCGGACGCTCGTAGCAGGTGAAGCTGCATACAAAGCCCAGTTCTTTGAGCACAGGAATGCTCTCCTTGCAGATGTACCCATAGGGGTAGGCGAACGCTTTGGGAACGATTCCTGTTTCATCACGCATACGATCCTGCAGCTGCTGTAGATCGTTTGTCAGAAGCCTTCTGTAAGCTTGAACATCTTCACCGAAGATGATCGAACATCCCGCACGTCCTTCCATGCTGTGCAGATCGTAGGTGTGGCTGCCGATTTCCACACGACCGGATTTCTCAAGCTCTTGAATATCCTCCCATGTCAGATAGGAGAACTGATCGGAGTGGGGATCGTTTGCTGCATTGACGTCCGTGTATGTTCCCACAACGGAAACGATTGCACACATCCCGTATTCCTCCAGCAGAGGCAATGCAATGGACAGATTGTTGTAAAATCCGTCGTCAAATGTGAGCATGATCGGATGCTGCGGCAGTTCTCCCTTTCCGTTCGTGTAATCCACGAGCTGCGAGACACTTACAGTCTGATACCCCTTTTCGGATAAAAACTGCAGATCCTTCCGGAAACTTTCAGCCGTTATCTGATAGTCGCTCGCCGTTTCCGGCGTAACACTGTGGTACATGACCACGGGCAGAAAAATCCCTTCCTTTGGAGCGTCAGCTGAAAATACCAGCTTCCCGATCCGCATACAAAGCATCAGAAATATCACGGCAGCAGCATCCACCAGCAGCAATATCAAAAAACGTTTTGGATTGTAACAACGATACATGATGATCCCTCCTGTGAGAGTATATGCAGAGGGCAGGTCCGATTTTCTATTTGCTTTCCGATGTAAAAAGTTCTTGCTATTTTGAAATCACTGTGCTACAATGAATGTAAGGAACTCTTTACATATGCCTGTGTGATAATATTTTTACCTCTGGAGGATCGCACGAAAGCTTGAGACGACTGTGGAAGCATTATTTGAAATGGAGGAATGAACATGAAGAAAAAAGCGATTGGTATGATTCCGTATCTGATTATACTTGCACTGAATTATTACGCACTTCCGTTTCTGATCAAGGATACGGGCATGGCGATTTTCGTCCTGCTGGGATTGGTTCCGTTCATCAGTCTGGTCTGTGCATTCCTCTGCGGCGTGCGGCAGGGATTCCACTGGCTTCTTGTTCTTTGCGGAACGTTGCTGTTTATTCCCAGTATCTACATTTTCTACAATTCCTCTGCATGGTTTTATGTTGCCGTATATGGTATTATTCTGCTTGTCGGCAATCTGCTTGGCAGCCTGCTGCATCATAAACGCTGACAATACTAAATTCAAAGTATGCCGCATATACTACAGTAAAAGGTCAATACTGTGAGGTGAGTATATGCGGCATAAACATGGGCGGATGCTCCGCAGTGCGGCACTGCTGATGACGCTGGTATTTTCCGCAGGCGTTGGTACAGTACTGCTGCTGCAGAGGATTCCTGCGTTTGCGGATTTTCTTGACTGGGGAGAGGACGAGCCGGTGGAGTATATTGCTCAAACAGAGCCTGTTTCTGTGGATTCCCCATTCTACGGCATTTCCAGAGGCTATGGAGCACTGGAGGAAAGGAGTCCGACAGAACAGGCAACGGAAGCAGTCAATGCCGAACCCGTCGATGCAGGGCCGAAACCCTATCCGTTGACATGGGATCTCTCAGGCGGCATGGTCAAGCCCATGACTTATACGGCGTATTCGGGTGATCTCTATTTTGATCTGGAAAATGCGGGGCAGGTGCAGAACAAGACCGATATTTCCAATGAAACGCTGTATGCGGAAAGCAGACTGCGGCCCGCACTGAAAATCGCACTGCACAGTGAACCGCAGGTGCTCATCATGCATACCCACACCACGGAAACCTATGAGCCTTACGAGCGTGATACATTTGACGCCTCTTTCAATTACCGAACAACGGACAGTTCCAAAAATATGGTGATGGTTGGGAAGGCGATTGCCGAAAAGCTTGAGAATGCGGGAATCTCTGTGATCCATGACGGGACCATCCACGACTATCCGTCATATACGGGGTCCTACGAGAGAAGTGGTGCGACCGTGCAGGGGATTTTGGCACAGTATCCATCCATCAAGGTAGTGTTGGACATTCATCGGGATGCCATCAGTCAGAACGGAATCATTAAGCAGCCCGTAGTTGAGATTAACGGCAGAAAGGCTGCTCAGGTGATGATCATAGCAGGCTGTGACGACGGTACAATGGGAATGCCGAATTATATGCAGAATTTTCGGTTTGCCTGTCTGCTGCAGCAGCAAATGGAGTCGGATTACACAGGTTTGACACGGCCGATTCTTTTTGATTATCGCAAATATAATCAGAATCTAACAACGGGAAGTATCCTGATAGAAGTCGGTTCTCACGGGAATACTCTTGACCAGGCGGAATATGCCGGTGAGCTGATCGGTGCATCACTGGCACGGACATTGAAAAGCATGACACGTTAGCATACAACTGATACTAAGAAACAAATAATCCAAGTGTAAAATGTTTGGCATATGGAGGGGAATATGCGTGATAAACTACGGTTTTTAGGGATATGCCTGTGTCTGCATCTGGTAATAAGCGGTGTGGTTTGGGGAGGACTGTGTGTAATCCAAAGGGGATATAATACCATGCATCGGGAACCAATCGCCATTGCAAGTGTTTCGGTGACGCAGCAAAAAACACGTATTCAGGTATTGGAGAACAGCTGTGAGTTTCCAACCTTTTGGGAGAATGAGGAGAATCCGCTGTATTTCGTGATGTATACAATCTCCGGAGAACCAATGCGGTTCTGGATGAATCTGCTTTCTTTGATTTAGAAACAAAAAATCAATAATCTGTTCACAAAATATTCTGAATTGAGCTATTGCATAAAACAGGAAAATCTGGTATAATAAGTATTGGTTGTGCATCGGTACAGTCCATGAGCGCCTGTAGTTTAGTTGGATAAAACAGGGGACTCCGACTCCCCAGAGCGCAGATTCGAGTTCTGTCAGGCGCACCATCAAAGGAAAGCACCGCATGGCGGTGCTGCATAACGGGATGTAGCTCAGTTTGGTAGAGTGCTTGGTTTGGG
>JAZNUR010000059.1:0-26346 GCA_045592405.1 Oscillospiraceae bacterium | reverse complement strand
CGCTTGGCATCCGACTTTAGTGGTCGTCGTAGTTGTGGTCGTTGTAGTTGTGGTCGTTGTAGTTGTGGTCGTTGTAGTTGTGGTCGTTGTAGTAGTCGTTGTTGTAGTCGTTGTTGTAGTCGTTGTTGTAGTAGTCGTAGTTGTAGGCTTAGCCGTTGTTGTCGTGGTAGTAGTCGTAGTTGTAGGCTTAGCCGTTGTTGTCGTGGTTGCGGGTGTAGTTGTTTCGGGTGCTCTTGTGACTTCATCAGCAGCGATTACTTCATCAAGGTAGAAGTCACAGTTGCTTTCTGTCGCCTCAACATAGAACAGAAGTTCCGATGCACCGGAAGGAATCATATATGATGTGTTTTCCAGTTTTGTCCATGAGCCGCTTTGTGTTGTTCCGGATGCAATGGATGCAAACTGCACTTCTCCGCTTGCATCTTTATATTGCAGTGTAAGCTTGAGATTCTGTGATGTGCCGCTATTCTGCATTACATATGCACTGAAAAGGTAATTCTTTCCGGGAACGAATGTATCGGTAGAAAGTGAATATGCTGCACCATTCCATGTGCTGGTACGATCAGTTACCAGAAGTGCGTTTTTACCTGCATATGCATTTTGGGAATCCGCAGTAAGCTTAGTTCCGCCTCTGGGAACCCAACCGTCTGTTCCGGACTCAAATTTAGAATAGAAGTAATAATTGTTTTCCGGTTTTGATGCAATTTCGATATTCTTGTTGTTTTCAGCACCTACAGCATCATCAATATAAAAATCAGTCAGATTTTCTACTGTTTCCACATACAGGTAAAGCTCTGTAGCACCGGCGGGAATCATAAAGCTTGTATTGGCAAGCTTTGTCCATTTTCCCTTTGGAGATTTCGCCTGAGCAACACCTGCATACTTTGTTTCATTATTTAAGTTATACTGAAGTGTGAGTTTGAAATCCTCTGAATCAATGACATCCTGCATTACCATAACATGGAAGCTATAGGCATTTCCGGGAACAAATACGCTTGTGTTCAATTTTTTGGCTGTACCGTTCCAGCAAGATGTTCTGTTCGTTACAAACAATGAAGCATTTCCGGCATAGGAAGCGTTGCTGCTTGTATTTACAGTTGCAGGGCCTCTGCCATTCCAATCAGAAGCACCATCCTCAAATGTATCATGGAAGAAATATTCATCCTTGCCAGGTTCTGCAGCGGATGTTGTTGTGGTGGTGGTAGTAGTGGGTTTGGTGGTTGTTGTCGTTGTAGTTGTTGTTGTAGTGGTTGTTGTGGTGGTCGTCGTAGTTTCGGGAGTTGTCACAACGGGCTGTGTATCCTGGATATACTTGTCTACAACACCTGCCCAGAATTTACCCATCTTTTCATAGCCGCCGCCATTGGGATGGAGGTTGTCAGTGTCAATATCGGAGCTGCTAAGGCATCCGTGTACATCGGCAAATCTTACGTTTCTGCCAGCCTTCGCATAATCTTCAGCAACCTTCTTAACGGTAGCATTGTATGCCGCAACTCTCTCCGGATTTCCGCCATAGGCTGTAAATTCCGGAATGGATCCCATGAAAATGACACTGTCGGATGGCATATTTGCCAGCATATAATCAATCAGATCATGCAGCTCGCCCTCGCATCTTGTTACCGGGTGAGCGGAAGTCATATCGTTTGTGCCAATGATGAGAAGAATGATATCGGGCTGTGCCTGCCTGATGGCATCCTTTTCTTGCAGCTTTTCAAGGAGGCCCCAACCGGATCCGGGTTCATCTTCCTTGATTCTATAGCCGCTGTAGCCTGCATAGTTATTGTCGTAGGTAACAGTTGCCCCGTTGTAATTGAATGTCGCACTGTTTGATCCCTCGGGACCTACCATATCAATGCCGGTATATCCTCTTTGCTTGAGGGCGTAATCCAGATACTTTCTGTATCCGCCATCTTCACCCCAGCCGTGTGTGATGGAGTCGCCGATGGGCATGATCTTTACCGTACTATTGTTGACCGGCGGCTTCTCAACTGTACCACGACCAGTCACTACGGGCGAATCCTTGCCTGCGACTGCAACCTGAACTGCATCGACATAGAAGTCACACAAAGCATCCGAACCATAGGGAGTTTCAACGTAAAGATAAGTATCCCCAGTGTTTTGAGGAATTGTAAAATTCACATTCTCCAGCTTCGTCCACTCTCCGCTTTTGGCAGTACCGGAAGCAACGTGCGTGTAGGAAACACCGTCGCCGCTGCCCTGCTGGAGCGTCATCTGAAGCGGCACATCCTCGCCGGATTTCTGGAGAACTGCCGCACTGAAACTGTAAACTTCACCCGGAACAAACTCATTTGTATCGAGTTGAACAGTCGCACCGTTCCACACACTCGTTCTCCCTGAAACAAACAGTGAGCTTGAACCATCATAATAGTTTTTGGTATCAGTGGTGACGGATACACTTCCTCTGGGCGTCCAATTTTCTGTGCCGTTTTCAAAACTATTTGTGAAATACACACCATTTGAACCTGCGGCACCAGCAGCCGTAATAGCGGCTGTTGAAAGATTCGCGGTAATCATAACAGCAGCTGTGCCTGCACATATGATTTTCTTCAACATACCGTTTTTCATATTGATAATTCCTCACTTTCTGATAATTTCTTCATAGCAAGGGAAAAAACAAAAGCACATACCTGCTTTTGGGCACGATATATTCCCTACCATTATATATATTTTATTACTTTTGTACATATTTTTCAAGTATTTTTTAAAGAATATATATAAATATACTATGAACGTTTGTGTTTCATATCTGCAAAGTGGATTTTCAACATGAATATATCCTCCTTTCCAAAAGGAAAGAGTCGATTGCTCCTGCAATCGACTCAAACTTCTTCTAAATATTCAGTTGGCACAGCCTTTGTCTGCCACACACCGTTTTGGGAGATCCAGAACTGATAGCCCTGTCGGAACATCTCACCAGCATACACCTTGAAAATATGCGGCTTTCCGTGTCTGCTGCCTACGTTCACAGCTGTTTCCATGTCCTTCGACAGATGAACATACAGACGGGATTTGGATATCAAGCCCTCTTGGAGAATGGACTCCATATACTTTTCGCCTGTTCCATGATATAGGATTTCAGGCGGCTCCGCCTCTTTCAGTTCCACATCCACCAAAATGGAATGCCCTTGATTGGCTCGGATTTTGGTTTTGTTCTCATTGAAGCTATACCGCTGTTTATTGTCCGTTCGCACAATTTCTTCGAGCAGCGGCATATCAATATGATACTTTCCCGTAGCATTGATGCCATTCAACAGTTCATCAACATCAGCCCAGCCGTGAGCGTCAAGGGTGATGCCGATGACTTCGGGCTTGTGACGGAGAATTAAACTGATGAATACGCTTGTCCTTTTCATTCCTTGACATCCCTTTCATTTTTCTTATTATACCATAGAACACAGAAAAAGTCCAGAGAATTATTAGCTTTTTCCACCGCACTTGCGAAAAATGTCATCCTTCGAAATAAATTCAACTGAATATCCGAGTGCATCTCCCGCCGCACCGCCAATCAGACATCCACGGTATTTGTCCAAATTTTTCATTGTGCCTATTCCTTTCGTCAGTCCCAAAATTCCACTTCCACCACAAGCCCCGGAATTTCGCTGTTGACTTTCTGCACAAGATCCGAAATCAGGATTTTTGCGGAATTCTCAGCACTCTCAATGTAGCCGACATTGGAACGCATTTCATCTTTCGCCTTTTCAAATGCCTCTTTACGCTGCCGCATATGCAAAGCGTTGCCTTCCGCCTGACTGTCATTGAGCCAATCGTTTTTGAAAAACCTCGATACCACGTGTTCATCGTCAACGTCAACATGCTCCAGTGCAGGAGAGGGCAGACGGATCGTTACCGTTTTTCTGGCACGATCCACCAGATATTCACCCGCCTGCAGGTCTACGGTGTACACGCCATTGACAGGCACTTCCAGCCATGAGGTGATGTTGGCATCATTATCCGCCTTATCCACAATGGAATACTCCGTAACGCTGACCGCCAGCACTTCAAGCTTTGCTGTTTCTCTTACGTCCGCAATATTGATTTCCACATCGTTGCTGACATGGTACTGCTGTTCTGCTTTTTCATAAGCTGTATTGTAGAATTCTTCTCTGATCTCCTCTGCCACTGTATTTTTCTTGTCGAGAAATACAGCCTCCGCCTTTTTCGCTCCGCTGCTGACCGTGCCGCCGGTTGTGAGGATGCACAGCACGATAAAAATAATCAGGATGATCGAAAGTGTTCCAATGATGGGAATGAGCAGACGGATCTCAGCTGTTGTCTGTTTTGCTTCACCTTCTTCTTTTTTTCTGAATCCAAACATCAGCTCACCCCGCCTTCTTCCATAAATTTCACCGTCACCGTTTTCCCTGCAACGCTGACTTTTTCAACAAGCAGCTTCACATTTTTCAACGCAGAGCTTTTCGCCTGCTCCACCAGAGCATCATAATTTCCGATGTGTTCTCCGGCGTTCTCGTCGATTTGCTTCATGGTATTGATGGATGCGACAAATCCATCCTCTGCACTTCCATCGAGAAACGGCTTTGCATATTCCGCCAGTGTCTTTGTCTTTTCTTCGTCAATTTTCAGATCCGCTTTCAGTTCGGGCAGGAGAATCAGAATTTCACCTGCACTTTCCTGAACCTGTGCCTGTGTCAGATCCGTTGTGAACACAAGCGTTCCATACATGATTTCCAGTTTTTTATAGGCATCGCCCGAAGAATGCTCGTTCACCATGCTGACAGATGCCTGCAGAACCTCCAGATTACCGATGCGTGCCACATTTTCCCGAATGGTGATCTCCGTATCCTCTGCGGACAGTCCTTGTTCTTTGCCGTCCGCAATTCCCTTCGGAACCTCAACAAGAATTCCGTCACGGGTTCCGATTGCCGTTCCGACCACCGTGCCGATTGTACTGCCCAAAGCATCGCCGTGTACTTCTGCATTCTTCCGCAGGGGACGGACAAACGCAAAATACACACAGATGACAATGATGCACGCCAGAAGCAGCACTGCCGCAGCGATTGCCATGATCTGATTGGTTTTCAATGCAATTTTCTCTTTGAATTTTTCAAGCAATGTCACCCGCCTCCTTTATGTATGATTGATTTTTTCGGAATTTACAACAAAATCCGCACTTGCGGTGTTTTCACTGATAAAAATGCTTCCCGTGATTGCACCTGCTTTAACGGCACCGCCCGTGATTTCCATGCCATCCGGAATAGAAACGACCTTTACAACGACCTGTGTGCCTTCCGCAAGAAATTCGCCCTCTTTTACCTCCCGCTTTCCATCCACAAGGTACTGCACCTGCAGCTGCCCATTGTCAATATTCGCAGTGGAGAACACATAACCCTTTTCCACGGTGATCTTTACGGATTCCACCTCATCATAATGCAGCGTGAACGTTTTCTGCTCCGTTGCCTTGGTGATGCGTACAGGATTTGCACCGTTTACAGAAATGACAAATGCAATATTCGGTGTATTCTTAATTTCATCACCGACGATGATCTGCAGCTGATCGGTTTCATCAAGGGTGACATTCTTTCCGTTCTTCAGCTTTTTATAGGTCAGCTCCTCATTCCCGCATCTCACGGTCAGCAGCGTATCTTCAGCTTTATCCGAAAACAGACCGAGAATTTTATCCCAGATATTTTCTTTCGGAACATCGAACGAAATATCCTTGCTTGACCATTTTCGGGTACGCAGCAGCAGCTCCGAAGCAGTGATTTCATCAGTGATCGTAATTGCAAAACGATAGCCGTCCGCAAGCTTTTCGGGCTGCTCCGGTTTTACCTGATTGCAGGACAGTCGGTACTCGCTGCTTGTTTCTGCTACAAGCACATCCCCGAATTTCAGCTTGCACGGCAGCGTCACATCCTCGCCGTTCACCTTGACGCTGCGGATGTTCTTTTCCCCTTGAACGCTGGCAGCCTTAATGTAGGGATGCAGCTCTACGGAATACTGTGTTTCATCATACAGCCCAGCGGTTTTGTGAAAATTCACCTCGCCGCTTGTGGCTTTATGCGAATGGAACTCCGGTTCTGCCGCTACGAGGAAATACTCTTCCGGATGATACTGATATTTCACAGAATACGGAATCACCGAACTGATGCTTGCGGTATCTCCCGTATAGGATTCCCCGTTGATACTCCATGTTCCCGTAAGCTTCTGCTGCTTTCCGTCCGCATCCGTATAGTAATCATACAGCGACAGCTTTCTGCCTTCATAAAATCCGATCGGCTCAACAGAAAGCTCTGTAATCTGCTCATCCATCGGAATCTGCAGAATCAGGTTTTCTTTATTATTTTCGATATGGAGCTTTCCGACACGCTTTCCGTCCTCATCATAGATCCAGACTCTGAATTCTGAAAAGTGATATGCACTGTTGCTGCCGTCCCTGACTTCCGGTGCAGCCGCATAGATGCAGTCGTTGGCATCGAGATAACAGGCATTCACATCAACGGGTTCCGTCAGCTCTGCATCATGAAAATAGGAAACCCTCAGATAGGCGTTTTCCGCAAAAGTCACGTGTACCTTGCCCTCAACATCCAGAATGGAAGGTGCAGCAGAAATATATTGATTTTCGGTGTCAAGCTCTCCATTTTCTTTCATCTGCAGATACGCTTTATAGTCCTCATCGGAAAGGAGCTTTTGCATCATGGTATCTTCCACACGTTTCTCAACGCTCTCCGTTGCCGAGGAACAACCCGTAAACGCAAGCGGAAGCATCAGCAAGCCAATTGCAATTTTTTTATACATACGCATTTCTCCTCTTCGTGGTATTTTGGTATGTCGTTTTTTGTTGCTTTCTGTAAATATTATACCACTTTTCACCAAAATACGCAACGGTATTACAAGAATTTTAGTGGATTTGTTATTCTTTTTTCACCTTTTTCAAAACGCATTCAACTACGGCTTCCTGTTTTATGATTATCACAGTTCAGATCCTTTTTAAACAGAAAGCCGTCCGTGATTTCACACAGACGGCTATGTAATGATATTCAGTTCTACGAATTGGGGTTTATGTAACTTGATACATCATTTTCAGTCGTTGTGCTTCATTCGATGCAAAGCCAAATTTTTCGTAAAATGGAATCTTATCGGGCATTGCACAAAGTTCGACAAAAATGCCTGTTCCGCTAATTCCATTATCATTGATAAATATCAGCAGTTCGTCGATGAGCATACGACCAAGCCCCTTGCCTTGATATTCCGGTCTTACAATAACATCTTTAATATAATAATCCAAGCCCATATCACCAATCAGTCTTGCCATAGCTACAATTGTATTGCCATCAAATATAGAAATTCTGAATAATGTATGCTCCATTGCAAGTTTTGTTTGCTCTAAAGAGGGAGCCTGTCCCCAGACTGTTTCCCATAATAATATAAACTCTTCTGCACTTAATTCATTGTATTTTATGGTGAATTGATTCATATCCAATACTCCTCAAATTCTTATTTTTCGGTTTGTCCGTCCTCCTAATCTCACCGCCATTTTTAAGATGTGCACAGCAAAATATCGCCTGTGATGTTGTGAAACATCGTTGAAGATAGTGAGAATCAGCCCTTTCATCGTGAAAAGACACCTTCCAAGAGTTGCTCATGAATGCCATGTCACGCCAGCTCGAACTCCTTCCAGAGCCACAGATTGAAATGCAGTTTCTCCTCGGGATTGTAATTCTCAGGGATAAGAGGGGGATAATCAACGATATATTCTATCGTGTATGCCGTTGCAGTACCGCCGTAAATGGTTACGGTGCAGTCGCTGTGAATCAGCACACTCGCATAACCGCTTTGGGAAATTTCAAATGCCTGTACGGTCGTTCCGTCATCAATGGTGAAATAGTCCGCATCCGCATCCATCAATGTGAGAGAAACCATGGAATCCTCATGTGCACGCTTGATATTCAGAATATTGCCATCGCCGGTGATCTGCGATGCAATATCCAGTGCAAGCGGTTCCGTTTCAGTCACATAGCCATAATCGTATTTGTCATATTCCATCTCAGGACAGTACTTTTTCAACGCCTTATAGGCACTCAGGTCATAGACACAGTAAGCGTAGAAGCTTTCATTATCCGTTGAATAGATCAGTGCATTGTCATCCATATCGCTGAAACCGCCGCCGAGGTCGGAATGCACGCTGTAAGGCGTAAGAGAAACACAGAGGAAAATCACAAAGGAAACTCCGATGATGTGCAGAGCACCCACCCATCCGGAAACTTGCTTGCTCCTGTCTTTTCTGATAAGGGCATTGAACGAGAAATAGCCGCATACAGGAGCAATGCAGCTTGCAATGCCGAAAGTTGCAAGGGCAAACAGCAGACCGAAAACATATGCCATATTAAGGCCAAGAGCCGATGCAGCGATCGTGATGATGGGGACTATCACGGGCATATACAGGGCTTGTGCAAGCAGCTCGAAATGGCAGTGTTCCAGATCGGGCTTTACGGTAACCGCAATCTCATTGAGCATCAGCATCAGTCCGCTGAACATGAAGAGATAGCTTGCGTCGGGAAGAACAAATGTCAGTACAATTCCAAGGATACTATGAATGTAGGCGAATGCTCTTCTGATGTCGCCTGCCTGAATTTTGAACAGTCTGCATCCGAAATGTGCTGTAAGCGTCGTCACTCCCAGAACGAGTATGGCAATGCCGACGGCTATTGCCATATTGGAGAATGAAATCATTCCGATCAGGTGGAAATCAATATTGCCCGAAACAGCAGCAATCAGCTGAAACAGGTAGTAACAGCCGAATGTGATGCCTGCAGTGAGTGCAAGCCCGATAATGATTGTCAGCACTGCTTTCAGGGTTTTTACAAGGTTTTTCCTTTGCTTGATCAAAGAAAGAACAATATTTGCCGCAAGCAGTAAAATCCCGATTATGGCAAGGACAATTGAAAAAGCGTGGTTGTAGACTACGTCGCCGATGTTCAGATAGGAGAAGAAAATTGCATTTTCTTCCGCTTCATACAGCTTGTCAAGGTCATAGCTTCCCAGCTTGTCGAGGAGCTTGCCTACAATCTGTGCCTGCTGTACAAGACAGCTTTCACGGATATTTTCGGGGCTGTCATTCTGGGTGTGATAATTTTCGCCCTCTGCGATATTGGCGATATTGACGCCCTGATAGAAGTCCTTATAGTTGGAAAAATCGGTGCCGTTGGGCATCATTCCGTAAATCATTGTGGCGATCGAACAGGTGAAAAGGTTATCGTTCACCTGCCCGAACAGCTTTACGGTGTTGTAATTCTGTTCGGCAGTTTCAAACATGATCTGCGTGCCCGAGGTGCCTCGTGCCTCCAGATTGATTGCAAAATTGATACGTTTGGTAAGGTTATCGAAGCCTGTAAATTCCTCCATAAACGCTTCAGAGCCCAAAAGTCCGTATTCCTCGCCGTTCACAAAGCAGAATACAAGGTCATTTGTGATGGTGTAACCATTGTTCATCCTGTCGAGGTAATAGCGGATTGCTTCGAGCATTGTACCGCAAGCCATAACATCATCCGCCGCCCCCTGTCCTGTGAGAACGGAATCGAAATGTGCCATTGTCATGATCGCCTGATTTGTCTTTTCAGGGGCATTTGCAGGGATGTGGACAATGACATTTTCAAGATAAAAGTTCTGGTATCGCCTGCTTGTCGTCACATAGCTCTGAACGAGATATGCAGGGGATTCCGTCGTGTCGGCATTTGTGATACCGAAGCTTTCAAGCTGAGAAATGATATATTCCTGAACCTGCTTGTTTTCCTCTTTATCAAGGATTGAGTGAGGTCCTGCTTCACACATTTTATCAATGTGTGTATAGATATTGTCGTGGTTGAAATCCGTCGTTGCGGACAGATCATTTGTATCAACAAATGACAGAACGAACGAAAGGCACAATAATAGTGAAAATGTGATGCAAAGTATTTTTTTAGTTTTTTTCATAATTACCTCTCTTTTTGATTTGATCCGATAAAATGATACCACTCGCCTGCAAGTGCCGTTCTGCAAGCAGCGTGTACCTGACAATCCGCAGTTCCAAAGCGGTTTCGGTATCCATCCTTTTCTTGTGGATGGTATTTATCATTTTCATTATAACATAATTTCACAAATAACACAAGGGGAAAGAGAAAATCAGGGCAGCTGCCCCGATTCTGTTTTCTTCCCTCCAATTTTATGTGATGCTATAAACATCAACAACGCCGAGGTGATGTCATGAATATCGTCATTGCAATCGACTCTTTCAAGGACAGTCTATCCACACTCCAAGCAGGGAATCTGCGATCATATGGAAAGCCGCCTTTCCGGTTGATTCTATTGGTCTTGGATGTTTCCCAATGCCAAAAATCCGACCACCCGATACTTTTCAGGTAGTCCAAGGATCTCCCTGACATTCTCCTCCGCATCCTGACCATTTTCATCCCTGCGAAGATGCGTCTGCACCCAGCAGCAGCCGAGGTTCTGCTCCTCCGCCGCAAGCATCATATAGGTCATGGCGATGGCACTGTCCTCAATCCATGTATCCGCCTTTTCACTGTCGGCGGCAACCACGATGGCGGCTGCAGCATCCGAAGCAAATGCAGCTCCTGCTTTTTTGGATTTCGAGAGTTTTTGCAGCACTTCCCTGTCCTGCATCAGATGGAATGTGCATGGCTTCAGATTCCGGCTTGTCGGGGCGAGTGCACCGGCTTGCAGGATATGGTCGAGAACTTCCTGCGATATGGGGGCGTCCGCATAGGTGCGGATGCTTTTTCGTTTTTCAATGATCTGCTGGAATTCCATGGTTTCCTCCTTGGGCATTTTTTCTATTATAACACGGTGTGTGCGAAAAAACAAGATGCACCGTCTATTTTCTCAAGATCAGATCTTTTTTCATTTTTGAGGAATAGAAATTATTTAAAACTTAAGAAAAATCACAAGAATAGTCCTCGGAACAAGAATGGTCTCAACAGTATTGACAAGTTAAGCAAATTAAATTATAATAGTTAGAGCGAATTAATGAAGATATGATATTTCTCGCAAAATGCTGTTCGTGGCACGGCTGCCGAAAATACAGCAAAGATTGCAAAATACAGATTAACAGCAATTGTTTTATTGATTTAAGGGAAGATGAGCGATGAATCAGAAAATAGAAATGAGCACAGACAATCAATACAAAAAGATGACAGAAACGCCGGTGGCAAAACTGATACTTTCTCTCGGTATACCGACAACAATCAGTATGCTGATCACAAACATATATAATATGGCGGATTCGTATTTCGTCAGTCAGGTGTCGCTTAGTGCAGGCGGTGCGACAAGTATTGTTTTCGGAATCATGTCAATTCTGCAGGCATTCGGTTTTATGTTCGGTCATGGTGCAGGAAGCAATATCAGCCGAATGCTCGGCAGCAAGCATATCGAAAAAGCAAGCCGCTATGCGTCAACCGGCTTTTTTGGAGCTTTGTTTTGCGGATTTATGATTCTGGCAGGAGGTCTGATCTTCCTTGAACCATTGATGCGGCTTCTTGGCAGTACCGATACAATATTGCCCTATGCCAAGGACTATGGAAGGTGGATCCTCTTTGCAGCTCCTGTCATGACAGCAAGCTGTGTGCTGAATAACATATTGCGTTATGAAGGGAAAGCTGCACTTGCAATGATGGGACTTACGACAGGCGGTATTTTAAATATTCTGCTGGATCCTCTATTTATTTTTACCTTTGATATGGGCATCAGCGGTGCAGGTGTCGCAACTGCGGTATCACAGCTCATCTCTTTCATGATCCTGTTGGCCATGTTCCTGCTCAACAAAACGCAAAGCAAGGTGTCGGTTCGCTTTATTGCAAAAGATGTCCGGATATTGGGGAATATTATCATCACCGGACTTCCCAGCCTTGCAAGGCAGGGGCTGAACAGCGTTTCAACGATGGTGCTTAATGCACAAGCCAAGCTGTTCGGAGATGCCGCCATTGCAGCTATGGGATATGTAGGCAGAACCTCAAGTCTCATTTTCTGTGTAGGACTTGGCATCGGGCAAGGATTTCAGCCGGTATCGGGTTTTAATTACGGTGCAAAGAAGTTTTCAAGAGTCAAAAAAGGAACTCTGTTCACCCTTGTATTTGGCACTGCATTTATCGGTATCATTTCTGCGTTTTGCTTCGCATTCGCACCGCAGATTATTGCACTGTTCCGAAAGGAAACTGCAGTTATTGAAATCGGCAGCGAGGCACTTCGTATTATGTGTGCATTTCTGTTGTTTCTGCCGATATCCGTAGTGGCAACCATGCTGTTCCAAAGTATCGGAAAGAGCCTGCCTGCACTGATACTATCCTGCCTGCAAAGCGGACTTGTGTTCATACCGCTGTGCGTGATACTGCCGCACTTTTGGGACATTAGAGGTATCGAACTTGCACAGCCGCTTGCATACTTTTTATCGGCAGTCATTTCCCTGCCTATGATGTTCGCATTTTTAAAGCATTTGCCCCATGACGAATAAAAAAATAGCTGGGGGTGTGCAAAATCAATGGATAGGCAAGCGGAGGAAACACAAATGCTTGTCGAATTCACTTTATGGCAAAAACATAGCCGTGCAGCGGATGATCCGCTGCACGGCTGGCTTTTTATTCTGCTTTGTCATTAAGACTGTCTTAATGACAGCACACTTCCTTTGTGGTTAGTTCATCGTCAGTGTTACAACGTCCGTCTTAACCTTAACGCCGTACTGATCGGTGATCTCACAGTACACCTTGCGGCCGTTTTTAGCGGCTGTCATTGCTGCGGAATACACATTGCCCTTCACACCGGACAGCTTGAATGTTGTACTTTCTGCTTCACAATAATACCACTGATACTTCAGACCATCACCTGCAGCGATTACCTGCGTTTTTACTGATGCACCTTCAGCTGCGGATGCATTTGTCGGCTGTTCTGTAACTGTCAGAGTATTGCCAACGATCAGTGTCACGATATCCGTCCTTACACGGTTGCCGTAATTGTCGGTAATCTCACAATAAATTTGTCTGCCTTCACGCGTCTCATTCATAATTGCAGTGTAAGTGTTGGACTTGAAGGAGCTGGTATATGTAAATTCAGAAGCATCTTTGTTTTTGTAATACCACTTGTAGGTCAGACCTTCGCCAGTTGCTACGACTGTTGCTGTTGCTGCCTTTCCATTCAATGCAACTGCGTTCTGCGGTTGTTCCACGATCTCTACGTGAGTAATCATGGTCATTGTTACAACATCCGTCTTTACGCTGTTGCCGTACTGGTCGGTAATGACGCAATACACCTGTCTGTCCGCACGAGTATCATTCATCAATGCTATATAGAAATAATCGTTAAAGGATTTTGTATAGCTAAATTCAGATGCACCTTTATTTTTGAAGTACCACTTATATGTCAGGCCATCACCTGTAGCATAAACTGTAAAACTAATCATTTCCCCATTCGGTGCAACTACATTTTTCGGCTGTTCTACGATCTTTACAGTGTTGCCCATGATCATTGTTACAGTATCCGTTGTTACGCTGTTGCCGTACTGGTCGGTAATGACACAATACACTTGTCTGCCGTCACGGGTATCATTCATAACTGCAGTGTAGGTGTTGGAGTTAAAGGAGCTTGTGTAGCTGAATTTAGATGCACCCTTATTTTTGAAATACCACTTGTAGGTCAGACCATCACCCTTTGCATCAACTGCAATTTTGATAGTTTCCCCATTCGGTGCAACAGCATTTTTCGGCTGTTCTACGAGCTTTACGGTGTTGCCCATTGTCATTGTTACAGTATCCGTCTGTACACTGTTGCCATACTTATCGGTAATTACGCAGTACACCTGTCTGTCTGCACGTGTCTCATTCATAATTGCAGTGTAGGTGTTGGAGCTGAAGGAGCTTGTATAAGAGAATTTCGAAGCACCCTTATTTTTGAAATACCACTTATAGGTCAGACCATCACCCGTTGCGTCAACTACAAATTTGACAGTTCCCCCATTCGGTGCAACAGCACTTTTCGGCTCTCCCACGATCTTTACAGGATTGCCCATGATCAATTTTACTGTATACGTCTTTACGCTGTTGCCGTACTTATCGGTAATCACACAGTATACCTGTCTGCCGTCACGAGTATCATTCATTACTGCGGTGTAGGTATTGGAGCTAAAGGAGCTTGTGTAGCTGAATCCAGAAGCGTCCTTATTTTTGTAATACCACTTGTAGGTCAGACCATCGCCTGTTGCGTCAACCGTAATTTTGACAGTCTTCCCATTCGGTGCAACAGCATTTTTCGGCTCTCCCACGATCTTTACGGTATTACCCATGGTCATTGTTACAACATCCGTCTTTACACTGTTGCCGTACTTGTCGGTAATTACGCAGTACACCTGTCTGTCTGCACGAGTATCATTCATAACGGCAGTGTAGGTATTGGAGCTAAAGGAGCTTGTGTAGAGGAATTTAGAAGTACCTTTATTTTTATAATACCACTTGTAGGTCAGGTCATCACCTACTGCACTTACCTTGAACGTTATCGTCTCACCTGCAGATGCTACTGCATTCTTTGGCTGTGCTGTAATCGTTAAAGGCGTAATCGGAATCCATGTAATGGTTCCGCCATAATTCTGCAGTTTGTTAGCAGTCCATGTTTCGTCATCCTTGGGATAGTATGCGTTGGTTGTGACCTTATTAAATGCAAGGCTTGCAATCACAGGTGCATTGCCTCTGAACATGATTCTTTCAAGGCTTGTGCAGCCATCGAATGCTTGCGTGCCTACATTCTTCACACTTTCCGGTACAATTACTTCAGTAATCTTTGTACAAGCGGCAAACGCAATCCTCTCGATTGTTTCCACCTTCTCCGGAATTATCAGCTCCGTTAGCTTCGAACACCCATTGAATGCATATTCTCCTATGTATGTTACTTCATCCGGTATGTCAATGCTTTCAAGGCCTGTGCAGCCAGCGAATGCAAATCTATCTATTGATGTAATGGTATCCGGAAGGTTCACTTCGGTTAACGTCACAAATCCCGAGAAGCTTTGATATGGAATACTGGTTCCACCCGTAATCGTAACACGCTTCAAGGCAACTGCTGTGAGATCTGAGCGATCTCCATACAACATCCTTTGCAAGTTGCCCGCAAATGGCAATGTTACTTCTTCAAGTGGTGTATCCCTAAACACCGCTTCTCCAATCTCTACCGTTTTCGATGCGATCACGGCTTTCTTGAGGGAACTGCATCCGGTGAACGCAGAATTCCCTATAGACTTCACACTTTCCGGTACAATTACTTCAGTAATCTTTGTACAAGAGGCAAACGCCATGTTATCAATCGTTTCCACCTTCTCCGGAATTATCAGCTCCGGTATCTTTGAACACCCATTGAATGCATATTCTCCTATGTATGTTACTTCATCCGGTATGTCAATGCTTTCAAGGCTTGTGCAGCCATAGAATGCAAATCTATCTATTGATGTAATGGTATCCGGCATACTAATGGAAGTCATATTTGAACATAATGAGAAAAGGTTTCCGCCAATGCTGGTTATTATTTTATCTTTAAAATTTTCAACAATTACTTCCTTGACTTTGTCTTTGTTCTTAATGACATTACAGTTTTCATACATATCACCTGTACCATAAATATGCAGAAAGCCATCATTATGGAGTGCGTAGAAAACCTCTTCGCCGAGCCGTCCGCTTTCGATAGTATCCATCAATGCAGTTTTTGTATCCGTTGTTGTTGTGGCGGTGGTCTCCGGACGATAGGTTGTATAGGATGTTTCGGTTTCTTTTATGGTATCCCTCTCTATAACACCGGAAGAGCCTGAATTGCCGACCGTGATGGTGAGTGCTTTGGTTCCCGGAGGAACATTGAAAGTCCCCTGTCCACGCACAGTACCATCTTCACGGATTACATAACGATGCGGTCCTTCCATACAATAGCAGAGCAAATATCCGTTACCATTTGCATACATCTTAACACCATCAACTTCTACTTCTGCATTCGCAACTGCGTTACCTGAGGTATCAATAACTGTAAACTCGGTTTTGTACGCAATTCTTGGACATGTTCCCCAGTCAATATCAAAATTGGTATCCTCGTTCAGTGACAAATACCAGTCGCCAAGCTTTATTGTATGATTAGCTGCAGTAAATGTTGTACTAATGGACAGACATTCAACTGTAAGAGCCACACCAAAAACTAACCCGAATTCACCATCAATGCATGCCATGCAGGCATGAATTTCATCTCCGGTTTCATCACTGACAAATACTTCTTGTGACTTAGGCGGGTCATAATCAATGCCGGTTACATCCAGTTCTCCCTTCACATAACAACCAACATCTGCTCGGATACCGAAACTAAACAGCTTCTCATGAACGATATTACAGCTCAGTTCAACTCCTATACCTATCGTTACGGAGCCTTCAACATTGACCTGAGTTTCATAAGCTTCGTCCGGACTGGAATTGCAATTCTGGAAACCTGTTTCCGAGTCATAGATAAATCCTAATTGTGCTTTCAGTGCTACACTTACACTAATTTTGCCCTCAAATTCCAAGAAGATTGATGGCGTAATGCCGAGATTGATGCCTGCAACCGGTGTTGGAATTGGAAATGTCTTAAATTCATATCTAAACCAGTCGTCCTTTTCGCTCTTAGTAAGCTTGCTCAGCAGCTCCGATGCATCTTCGTTATTAAAACCATACTCAAAACCAATCGAAGCCTCTGCTGTGTATGTAAATACAACATTAACATAGCTCCATTTTTTATAGAAATTAAGCTTTACTTCATGTTTTACCCCTATAGAGACTACTTCCAATAGCTCTAATGTAAATCCGTTTTCATAGGTATAATCTACATCTTTCGCAGCTGCTGACTGCTCGTTGAGCTGGTAGTTGCTCAATCCTGATTTCGCAGAATTCTGTGTTTCAGAGGTGTTTTCGCTTGTTTGGATTGCTGACTCACTGACAGGCTCGGAACGATCTGTTTCTGTCTCTGCAGCGGTCAAAGTATCACCCGATATCGTAACATCTGTTTCCACATAACCTGTGGTTTCGGTCACATCATAAGTTAACTCCGATGTATCCGCTGTACTCATACTTGTTGTGCTTTCAGCAGAAGCACTTTCAGCAGATGCAGCTTCACTTGTTTCTGTTGAAGTCTCCGCTAAAACGCTTTCGGTTTCTTCCGTCTTAAGCAATTCATCCGCAGTAATCGTTTCTTCGCTGGTTAATCCGGCATCCACCTCAATCTTCACAAATGCAAACATATCCTCAATGCTCTCGTCGCTGCCGCTGATGATCGCCTGATGATCAACGATCTCAACGCCGTCAACTATAATTGCAATGAGATTTTCTGCATCGGGACGAATATAGAAATGATCACCCTTTTCAAGCTCCGTAATCGCTGCATCTGCATTCTCAAACACAAACACATTGTTTTCATAGTCCGCAGAAACCAATGTATTTGTAGTTTCGGAAGAAGCAGCCATCTTGGTGTCTTCCTTCAGGACTACAAAGTTTGTATCCTCCCTTTCATCGAGATTTACAACGTATTCCGGTTCAAAGTCGTTAACATCTGCAGCTTTGATTTCCTGCATCTCTCGGGTATAATCACTCAGCGTAAAGGGTGTACAAAGCATATCCTGCATCGGACCGATAAGTTCCGCTTGAATCTTGAAATATTCCGGAAATGCTTCTGCATTGAATTCCAGCTGTGTAACCGTATCCCTACCCCTTTGCAAAGCCTTTTCAGATACTGCCACTTCCTTGCCGTCATCATCATTCAGCACGCTGACTCTGAGCGTACAATCGGCTGCCTGTGTTGTCTTCGCTATAACAACACCTGTCGCTGCGTCGAAAGAGAGTCCGATGATTGAAAACTCATCCTTTGCAATTGCCTGATTGACCAGTTTTTGGCTCTCTTGTTCCTGTGTCTGTGCCATCTGAGTCAAGTAATTTCCGAGCGAATTGGTCGCTTCCATTTCCACATTGGAAGACGATTCCTCTACGGAATCCTTTTTCGTTGTTTCTTTCGCTGGCCTTTTCCACAGTTCTTCATGCGAAACCGATGAAGCAAACATGAATGCTGCCAACACACCTGCTGTGAACTTTTTGAAATTCATATTCTCCTCCAATTTATATCATTTATTCCCAAAAATTCCCCAGAATAATTATACAACGATTCCCATTTTTTGTCAAGCGATGGTACAAAATACTTCGCTTCTATGAACGCTTAATATTTGAAAGTAAAAATAAAAGTCAACTCCCAACAGTCCTATTAAATCGTCTAACCGTTGACTCTATTCGAACAAAGAATATTGACTCATTGTCAGCGTCACTTTTTTTGTCCATACAAAGTCTATGTTGACGATCAAAAAACATTCAAAAACCCAAAATTCCTCTTGCATTTTCCATGCAGATGGTGTATAATAGAATTACAATTTAACAGACGGGATGCCCGAGTGTGTGACAGGATGCTGTATGAGCAGGAGTGGTATACCGTGAATAGGTACAAACACGGGAGCTTGTGTTACAGGCTGAGAGGGAGGTATAACCTCCGACCGATAACCTGATTTGGATAATGCCAACGTAGGGACGACTGTAAAGCACTGACGCTTGCACGTCGGTGCATTTTTTATTTGCATTTTGGGAAGTTATCGAAATCGGTAGCTTCCTTTTTTTCAGGAGGTGAGAATATGGTAAAAATCAATGGAGAGGAATGGAATGCCGCAGGCCAAACCGTCACACAGTATCTTACCGAAAACGGCTATGATATCAAACGTGTCGCTGTTGAACTGAATGGTGAAATTCTGCCGAAGTCGCAGTATGAAAACACCCTCTTGCAAGAGGGTGACTGCGTTGAAATTGTCAGCTTTGTGGGAGGTGGCTAATATGACAAAAGAAAAATGGCTCCTTGCCCTCGAACAGCGGCACGGAGCAGAGCTGCAGCAGAAATTTTCATCAGCCTGCGTTGCAGTCTGCGGTCTGGGCGGACTTGGCTCAAATGTGGCGATTTCACTTGCCAGAGCAGGTGTGGGAACACTTCTGCTCATCGACTTTGATAGGGTGGAGCTCCCAAATTTCCATCGTCAGCAGTACAAGGTTTCACAGCTTGGGATACACAAGACCGTGGCTATGAAACAGACACTTTCAGAGATTGCACCCTACTGCAATGTCATTACGCATACAGGGAAGCTTACAGAGGATAATCTGTCGCTGTTGTGCGATTGCGATATTGTATGCGAGTGCTTTGACAGTGCCGAGTGCAAGGCTATGCTCGTAAATGGAGTGACAGAAAGATACTCCGAAAAGTACATAGTTGCAGCTTCGGGTATGTCGGGGCTGTACACGGGGAACACAATCCTCACAAGAAAGCTTGGAAAACGGCTGTATATCTGCGGCGATGGAATGAGCGATGTAGCTGACGACGGAACGCTTTTTGCTCCGAGAGTTATGCTCTGTGCCGCACATCAGGCGAACACAGTTCTGCGTATTATCGCAGGAAAATTTGAAGTATAGAAAGGAATTTATGATGGAAGATAAACTGATTTTAGGCGGACACGAATTCAGTTCACGCTTTATTCTCGGTTCGGGAAAGTATTCTCTGAACCTGATTGAAGCGGCTGTCCGTGACGCAGGTGCGGAGATCATCACACTTGCGGTACGCCGTGCCAACACAAAGGAACAGGAAAATATCCTCGATTACATACCCAAGGGAGTCACCCTTTTACCCAATACATCGGGGGCAAGAACTGCGGAGGAGGCAGTTCGCATCGCAAGACTGGCCCGTGAAATCGGATGCGGAGATTTTGTGAAAATCGAGATTATGCGTGACACGAAATATCTTCTCCCCGATAATAACGAAACAATCAGGGCGACGGAAATTCTTGCAAAGGAAGGTTTTGTTGTACTGCCATATATGTATCCCGATTTGTATGCAGCAAGAGATCTGGTGAATGCAGGTGCGGCAGCAGTCATGCCGCTTGCAGCTCCCATCGGTTCAAACAAGGGACTTGCCACAAGGGAGTTCATTCAGATACTTGTGGACGAAATCGACCTGCCTGTCATCGTTGACGCCGGCATCGGCAGACCGTCACAGGCTTGCGAGGCGATGGAAATGGGTGCGGCGGCAATTATGGCGAATACCGCCCTTGCAACCGCAGGCGACCTCCCCCTTATGGCGGCGGCGTTCCGTCAGGCGATTGAAGCAGGACGTAAGGCATACCTTTCGGGACTCGGCAGGGTGCTGACAAGAGGAGCTTCCGCTTCCGACCCGCTGACAGGCTTTTTAAGGGATTGAGGTGCGTCATGGACAACAGATTTTTTGTAGACGGAGAGCATCTTTCTCCTGCGGCACTCAAAAAGAAACACCGCCTTGAAACCGACCCTGCAAGCCGTACCGATCACATGGAATATGTGGACGGCATGGAGCAGATTCAATCCGACATCATGGGGAAGGTTCTGTCTGAAATGAACAGCTACGATTATTCACGTTATACCGCAAAGGACGTAAAAGCGGCATTGGAGCATGAAACCTGCACGATTGAGGATTTCAAGGCATTATTATCGCCTGCGGCAGAGCCTTTTTTAGAGCGGATGGCTCAGCGTGCAAGGCTTGAAACGTCAAAGCATTTCGGCAACACTGTCTATATGTTCACACCGTTGTATATTGCGAATTACTGCGAGAATTACTGCGTTTACTGCGGCTTCAACTGTTACAACAACATCAACCGAATGAAGCTCAATATGGAGCAGATCGAACGTGAAATGCAGATCATCCAGAGAAGCGGCATGGAAGAAATTCTCATTCTCACGGGTGAAAGCCGCAGCCAGAGTAATATTGAGTATATTGGTGAAGCCTGCAAACTTGCACGGAAATATTTCCGTATGGTCGGACTTGAAATTTATCCCGTGAATGTCGATGAATACAAGTATCTTCACGAATGCGGTGCGGATTTTGTCACAGTTTTTCAGGAAACCTACGACAGCGACCGCTATTCCGAGCTTCATCTGCTGGGACATAAGCGTGTGTATCCTTACCGTTTTGATGCACAGGAACGTGCATTGATGGGAGGCATGAGAGGCGTCGCATTCTCGGCACTTCTGGGGCTCTCCGACTTTCGCAGGGATGCTTTAGCAAGTGCTCTGCACGTTTATTACCTGCAAAGAAAATACCCTCATGCTGAAATGTCACTGTCCTGTCCGAGATTACGACCTATCATCAATAACGACAAAATCAATCCCCTTGATGTGCATGAAACACAGCTTTGTCAGATTATCTGTGCGTACAGAATGTTTCTTCCCTTTGTGGGGATTACCGTTTCGTCAAGAGAAAGCGAGAGCTTTAGAAACGTTATTGTGAAGATTGCCGCAACAAAGGTTTCCGCAGGTGTTTCCACAGGAATCGGCGACCACGAAAGCAAGTACGACGGCAAAGAATCAGATGGCACAGAGGGCGACGAACAGTTTGAGATAAACGACGCCCGAACGCTTGACGTGATGTACAAGGACATTGAAAACGAGGGCTTACAGCCTGTTCTGAACGATTATATCTATATGTGAGGTGCGTATGAAAAAACTTGATACAACGATGTATTTTATCACCGACAGCACGAATTACAGCGAAGAAGAGTTTCTCTTTCGTGTAGAAGAATCCTGCAAGGGCGGTGTCACGCTCATTCAGCTTCGTGAAAAAGACAGGACAACAAGAGAGTATCTCAGCCTTGCTGAAAAGGTACACGAAATCACGCAAAGATACGATATTCCCCTTATCATTGACGACAGGGTGGATATTGCCCTTGCAGTAAATGCAGAGGGAGTTCACGTCGGTCAGTCCGATATGCCAGTCAAACTTGCAAGACAGCTTATGGGTGGGGATAAAATCGTCGGAGCAACCGCAAAAACCGTTCCGCAGGCACTTGAAGCTTATGAACAGGGTGCGGATTATCTCGGAGTTGGTGCGATCTATCCCACGACGACAAAGGTGAAAACCGTGCTGACAAGTGTTGATACACTGAAAGAAATTGTGAAATCCGTACCGATTAAAGTGAACGCAATAGGTGGTCTTAACAAGGACAACATCCACGTTCTGAAAGACAGCGGCATTTCTGGTATCTGTGCTGTTTCCGCAATTATGAAGGCAGATAACCCATGCGAAGCCGCAAAAGAATTAAGGGAGGCTTTCAATGAATTACAACAAAATTAAAACCGCCCTCACCATTGCAGGCAGTGATTCCAGCGGCGGTGCGGGCATTCAGGCGGATTTAAAGACAATGCTTGCAAACGGAGTTTACGGAATGAGTGCTATCACTGCCCTCACTGCCCAGAATACGATGGAAGTTACCGCAATATCAGAGGTCACTCCCGAATTTCTCGCAAGGCAGCTTGACGCTGTATTCACGGATATTTTTCCCGATGCCGTCAAGACGGGAATGGTTGCAAATACAAAGCTTATCGAGGTAATTGCGGAAAGGCTGATATTTTATAAAGCGAAAAATATTGTGGTTGACCCTGTAATGATTGCCACAAGCGGTGCAAGGCTGATTTCCGAAGATGCAGTAGCTGTGCTGAAAGCGAAACTATTACCCATTGCTTCCGTGATCACACCCAATATTCCCGAAGCGGAGGTGCTGGCGGGAATCAAAATTGCAAGCAAATCGGATATGGAAAAAGCCGCAGGATATATCAACGAATCCTACGGCTGTGCAGTTCTGCTCAAAGGCGGCCACAGTATCAGCGATGCCGATGATTTACTTTATGAAAACGGCGAAATGATGTGGTTTGAGGGAGTACGTATCGACAATCCCAATACGCACGGAACCGGCTGTACACTGTCAAGTGCAATTGCTTCAAATCTTGCCAAGTGTTATGATTTAAAGCAGTCGGTAAGGCTTGCAAAGGAATATATTTCGGGTGTCTTATCCGCTAAGCTTGATTTAGGCAAAGGAAGCGGACCTTTGCACCACGGTTTTTTACTGTGAAACCGGCAAAAGCCGTCCGTGTAAAATCGCGGACGGCTTTAATACGATTCAGACTCCACTTATTTTATAAACAGCCTTCTGCGAACTGATGCCGTAAGGAGCAGCAAACCAAACAAAGGCATCTCCCAGAACTACCCACAAAGACTGAGACTTTTGATTGCACCGACAAGCGAATAATCCAGTGAAATCATGGCTGCAATATCTACAGAGAATAACAGAAGTGAACCCATAATACCCAGCACCAGACGGATATTTTCCCAAAGTCGTGAATGTGCCTTGCGTGAAAGCCGTTTTTTCTGTGTCAGCAGTCCGGTCAACAGAAATAGTATCAGTACCGCAATGACAATACACGAGATGGACTTGACAATAATATTATACCTTGTCATTAGCTCTTACTTTTACTGTTCCATTTTCAGGACTATTGTTCTTGGATTTCCTTATTTTGGCAATAAAGTTCAAAAAAACTTATGAAACCTTAATATATTCCTCCACAATGTCACTTTACAAATAACTCGAATTGTGTTATAATATCGAAATGGCAGTTCGCACTAAGCAACAAGCAAGCACCCCTTGTGAACCTGTCCGATCCAATAATATTCACCCTGCCTTTGCATGGACAAAGGTGCAACAACACAACCAAAAGGAGTAAAACACTATGAAACACAGCAAAAACACACAACAGACCACCCGACGATCCATCAAACGCTTTGTTGCGTTAATCCTCTCAGCAGTAAGCTGCCTCTCTCTCGCAACCATGCCGCAGCTCTCCGCATCCTTCCGTGATTACTCGATCACAGCAAGTGCAAGCTCGGATAAATTCAACTCTGATACAATTGTGCTTACAACAGGAAGCACCCTCGCTTATAATACTACAAAGTATTCTCAGAACAAAAGATTTCGGCTGAATCTGGACAACTGCGGAAATCTCTCTATTTATGACACGATCGAAAACCGTATCACATGGCAGACAAATACAGGTATTGATCACAACTACGCTACACATAGTTTTTTCCTCAAAATGCAGGAGGATGGCAACCTCGTCATTTACCAGACACAACGCCATGCAAAAACCCCAACCGCAATCTGGAACACGAAGACTGTGACCGGCGTCAAATCCAACGGATACTCGCTGCGTCTTTCCAATGACGGCGAGCTCTATGTCTATTTTGCAGATAGAAATCAGTCACTGTTCAGCAGCAGAAGCGAGATCTCCTGCACTGCAAAATCAAACGCATTTCTGCGTGCCAGCCAGTGCCTGTCCTCTCCGAACTGCAACTATCGTGCAATTATGCAGAGCGACGGCAATTTCGTCGTCTATCGCAAAGAGAGCGGTAAGGAAGTTGCAGTCTGGAACTCGCAAACAGCCAGAAACAATGGTGCATTCCTTGCACTGCAGCAGGACGGAAATCTTGTCGTCTATTCCAGTGCGTCCAAGCCGCTCTGGAATACTGTCACAAGTGCCGCCCCATTTACAGATTACAAGCTTTCACTCGATAATAACGGCGTTCTGACACTCACTCGCAAGTATGATAATAAGGCTCGCTGGACTTCCACTTCTGGCAAAATTAAAACCAGCGCAGCTGCAGATGCACAGTATAGAGTCAAAAATCATTTTGAATATTCCTCCATCGATGACGCAGCAAAAGATTTCATCGTTGCTTACAATGGTATGTCAGTATCTCAGAACAGAGAGTACGGATCGACTATTAATAAAATTGGAGAAAACCGCTATGTATTCCGCCATATCTGCTGGGGTGCAGTCAGAAACGGCCCATCCGGAGACTGTGGCGACCATTGGTGCATTTGGAATGACACCGTTGCATATGTACACACGCACGGTGTAAACTGGGTGACTGCAAATCGTTACTTCTCTAAGGGAGATATGGATTTGGTTAATAATGATACTTGCTATCAATATGCATATCTCGGCAATGCATCGGGTGAAGTATACAGGTACAAGAAGGGTGATCCTTGTTCTGATTATACAAAAACCGGAAGGGTATCCGGTACTAAAATCGACTCGAACATTGGAAAATATATTGACAAAACATCGACCGATACAACCATTACTTCGAGACAAAATTCCGGTTCCGGCATCTACGCGATTCCCCAATCACAGAATTAATGTAAAATAGAAAAAGGCTTGTTGCTGATATAACCCCCTTAGGGCAGACACACGAAAATGTGTGACCTTAAGGGGGTTAATATTTTTGGTCTGGGGTTCTTTTCTTGCAATCAAACTGAACCCTTCACTTTCCTCAGCAAGGTATTCGTACAGATTCAGTGTAAGATATCCTGAACACACCGTCTTGCCATTCACCAAACAACCGTATGAAGAATACTGTACATCAGCAGAAGATGCACGCACGCCCTCATAATCGTACTCTGTATAAGGAAGAGTAACTGTGATATTTCTTTTTGCCAAGATAAATCGAATCGGGTACTTTCTTGTAAGAAAGAAACTGATACGATACTACCACGCCACCACCAAAGCTTCCTATTGTATTAGATCTCCATGACTTTTTTCAATCGGTTCCTTTTGAGCAGTTAAGGTACACTGTTTTATAAGTGTACTTTACAGGATTAGATGCTGCAGATGCGGTAATGGTTGCATCCGAGAAAATATTACCGTTCATTATCGATCCAGCTGAGGAGAAAAGCAGTAAAATCAGGGCAATCAAAACGCCAACAGCCTTTGTCATACGATTTGTCATGATATTATACTCCATTCTGTCTACTTTATTGACATTGGATCAATCTCTGATATTCTCATAAAATTGTTCACCTCCTGTGTCGAAAAGTGCTCGGTAGGATTTCTGTGCGAATCGGTCAATCTCGCACCAGCCTACCGTTTTGAAACCGACCACTCTTTCAAAGGCACTTCGAAAACCTCCGATGCCCGAAAAAGCGTCGAATACTCGGATCATCTGACCACTCCTTTCTTGTTTTCGGGTATAAGAAAAGCCGTCTGTGATTGTTAGTCACAAACGGCTATGTAATAATATTCAGTTCGATATATTGGAATTTATCTTGTCTTAAAAACTGTAATTACACTTCAAGACATTCAAATATTTTATTCCTTTCAAAATCAGTTATAATCTCTTCAGGTAACAGTTCTTTACACGTTTCTTCATCTGCCCAAATAAATGCTTGATGTTCATTGCTTAAAGTAACTGATTCTGTTAATGTTTCACAGAGATAAGCAATAATTAAATACGGTTTCTTTCCATTAACAAGAGTAATATACGCAACTCTCTCGATGCTTATATCTGTAATACCTGTTTCTTCTCTTATTTCCCTTTTCATAGCTTCTTCAAGTTCTTCACCGCATTCAACATTTCCACCAGCATTCTCCCAAGTGTTTGCACCAATAGAAT
>JAZNUR010000058.1:0-3745 GCA_045592405.1 Oscillospiraceae bacterium | reverse complement strand
GATTTTTTTCATTAGCATCAACTCTCTTTCTTTATAAATGTATAGGGGAAAACAAAAATGCCGAACCAATCGAGAGTAGTGACTCTCAACAGGTTCGGCATAACGAACAAGAAACCGTCTGAAACTTTGTGAAAGTTTTTCACAATAAAAAAGAGCAGACTTTGGAATTTTTCTTCCAAATCTGCTCTGGGTTCTCTTGAAAATGAAAAAACGCCCGTTCAAGTCCCAAAAACACTCGAAAAAGGCCTTAGGTGATCCACGGTTTTGCGAATAAAATTTTAGTGTCCACATACGCCAAAAAAGTCCGAAATATCGGACTTTTTTGGCATGTGATCTTTTTCGTCACATATAGATGGTTGCGGGAGCCGGATTTGAACCTTTGTCCCAACGCCTAAAATGGCTGTATTCAGCGATTTTCAAACGCATTCATGTGATTTCGTGTGATTTTTCCGGAATTTCGCCGTCAAGCCGTTTCCGCACTCTCCATACCATTGATGATGCCGTTGAAATACCCATCAATGATCGCATCCACTTTCTTCCTCTCTGAACTGAAAGTCTGCTGGTAAACACTCTTCAAAATGTTGTCAGTAGCCCAACCGCCACGTTCCATTGCGTACTTGTCAGGAATGCCCAGCATGAGCATCACGCTTGCGTTCAGATGACGCAAATCATGAAAAGTGATGTCAATGTCGTTCTTATCCATCAGCCTTTTAAAACGGCTGTACATCGCCTTTCTCGTCATCGAAAAGAGAAAATCGGTATCGGATTCATGGGGAATCGCCTGTATCAAACCAAAGATATAATCAGGAATTTCCAGCTCTCTTGTGCTGTTCTCAGTCTTGCATCCGTCACGCACCTTCAAGCCGTCCTCCGTCTGGATGATCGTCCTGCGAATGCGGATCGTCCTGTTCTTCACATCCACATCCCTGAACTGCAAGCCGATGACCTCGCCAATACGCAGACTCAACCACGCTGCAAGCAGAACCGGAAGCTCCACGCTTGTACCTTTCACAATCGCAAACAGCGTTTCAAAAGATGGCAATTCCTTGACATGCTTCTTGAGTTTCGGAAGCCGGATACTGCTCAGATTCTTTTCATAGTCATACATCTTGAGAACGGATTTCAGCAAGCCATAGGCATTTTTCAGCGTCTTTGCACTTACTTCTTCCGCATCGGCATTGATCGCCTGCTGAATCTGAATGGGCTTCAGATTGCAGATCTTCACATTCATGATGGACTTGAATCTGTGCTTCAGGATCTGGTTGTAATTGCGGACGGTCGTTTCCTCGACCACATTTTTACGGCTCTTTATGTAGCGTTCCATTGCCATTGCAACTGTCGCATCAGGGTTGACCGTGTTCGTGATCTCCTCCAGATAGTCCGTAGCTCTTCTGATCGCTCTCCATTCCTCGGAGTCTGTAAAGGACTTGACGATTCTTTTTCCGTTCTCGTCATAACCAGCAACGACCTGAACTCTGAAATTCCCAGAGGGAAGTTTTTTCGCTTTCATTCTGTATACCTCCTTCAAAATGAGGCATAACAGAACGATTGATTCCACTTCTATTATACCCCATTTTTGAGATTTTGTAAATAGTTTTTGCAAATTTGATTTGATAAAGCCGCCTTTTCAAGCGGTTTTTACGCATTCAGAAGATTATCCAGCGTAATGTTGTTGACGAACAGAAAGTTGTCGATCTGCCCCATCGTCACATTGGCAGCGTTTTTATCGTATTCACGGAGCGTTCTTTCATGTACATTCAGAGCAAGCGCAAGTGCTTCATTATCAATGTTGTTGAGCTGCTGATAGTAGCGTATCTTGCACCAGATTTTCTTGTGCAATGTGATTCGGTCAGTTTTCTTTTTCAAGCTGCATTGTCCACCTTTCTATAAAAAATAACACAGAAAAAAAGCCATTTTGAAAAGCCTGATTCTGTGTTATTTGAGCCTATGTTGAATTTTAGAGCCGCCCTGTGTGCAGCGGTAATTTGCCTATTTACTGGATAAAACTGAACTTAAAAACTTTAACTTACTTATATTATAACTCTTGCAATTTCCGAAATCAATAGACCAAATCAATTTTTTCAAAAAATTATTTCCCAATATAATGCTGCACCGAAGTATCCACTCTCCAGTGATTCAGCACGGTCAGACTCACAAACATGACCGCCAATCTGTCATAAACATACGGCTTTCCCTCTGCGATCAGCTTCTGACGGAACTTTCCACGGCAGATATACGGCTTGTCGAGGTCTTTCGGTGGATTGCTGCCCTTCATCACAAACTGCTCCTCAATATAATCCCTGTAAAACTCCCGTCTTTCGGGGTTTTCCTGCATATCCCTGACAACATTTCTGTAAACATCCTTCGCCCTGTTGGCTCTCTCCGAATGCAGATCGCAATCCCCTTTCATAATCTCCCGTCTGTTAAAAAGGTACTCGTGCGGCTTTTTCCCCTCACACATTTTCGCAATCTGCTCACGTTCTTCCTCATCGAAAAACACCTGTACATTGCGTTTTCCACCCTTGCCGATGGTATGTATAATCACTCGGTCATCCAAAAAATCAACATTCTCTCTGCGGATGCTTGCAAGCTCTGATTTTCTGACACCGATCAGGCGGTTCGCCTGCAGAATTTCACTGTGATTTTTCTCATTATACTGATCATTATTCACCACACTTCTGCCACGTTTGTATTCCGAAACACGCACTTTCGGTTTATCATACTCCCAGTGATATGTGCCGAAAATCTTACAACAAGCTGATAGTGCAGTATGAACCGTTGAAGCCGCATATCCTTTTGCAGTCAGATCGTCAATATACGCCTGTACATGGGCTTTTGCCTGATTCATAGTCGCCTTTTTCATCCCTCTTTCTGCGAGCCAATTCGCATACTTTTCAGCCTCTCTGATGTACGTTTTCATGGAATCAAAACTGTAGATTTTATTTTTGCTGAAATCAATTTTTCTGATCTCTTCGGGAGATTTCCCCTCTTTTTTCGCAATGCCCCGTGCTTTTCTCGTAGCAATCTTGTCAGCATGTTTATTCCGCTGATCCGGTTTTGACGAAACATCCATCGACTGCAATTTCCGCTTCATCTGAAAACCGATGTTCTCTTTTCTGTGTGCCATAGCAATGCTCCTTTCCGGCGATAATGCGTATTATTTTTGATTCGGACGTATTATTTTCAATCTGTGCGTATTAGAAATTTTCAGCTAATGCGTATTATGCGAAATATTACGCATTAGCGGACGTAATACGCAAAAGGGCATAGTGATCCCTTAAAAATCGGCGGTATTTTTTCAATTTTAGCCCATGTTAAACTCAAAAATGAATCGCTTTTATTACAGAAAAAGCAAGAGAACACAGTAAAAATGTCCTAAAAACTGAAGGTTTCCCTCGTCGTTGGGTTTGCGGCCAGTGCTTACAGTCTTTGAAAATGCCATCGCATTTTCCATTAACAGGTTATACCGCCAGATGCGGTATAACCCGTTAGACGCTTTGCTGACGCAAAGCGTTTGGATGCTTCCGCATCCGGGGTTATGGGGTGGTTGTGTGTACTTCTGATCATCCCGTGCTTTGGGATGAACCTCCTTTCTTCTGTTCGATCGTACCCGTCAAATCCCCCACGTCCAATTACAAAAGATCAGTCTCACCGTTTACTGACGGTGAGACTGAATGTGTATTATGTATCAAAAGGCAACAAAATCGTCCCAGCCGGCCTCGAGAACAACTCTGTCAAAAACCGC
>JAZNUR010000057.1:0-9899 GCA_045592405.1 Oscillospiraceae bacterium | reverse complement strand
AGACGGCAGCGGCACAATCACAGCATTCGACCTTTCCGCAGCAAAGAAGGGTCTGGCAAAGGGCTTTGGCAACAAGATTGCGGAACTGGCAGCAGACGTTGACGAAAACGGCACTGTTGAAGTAGTTGACATCGTTCAGCTCCTCCAGTTCATCATGGCGAAGATCGACAAGTTCACAATCGCTGAAAAGCCCATTCCTCCGGTAGATACTGCAAAGTTTGAGGCACTGTTTGCAGGTGTCAACCCCGGTACAAGCATCAAGAAGGACAATGAAAACAATCCTCTGTATACACAGCGTTTCGGTGCTGACCCCGGTGTTATGGAATACAACGGCAGAGTATATGTTTACATGACAAACGATATCTTTGAGTATGATGGTGCAGGTAATCTTGTTGACAATAGCTATGGCAAGATCAACCAGATCAACTGCCTGTCCTCCGACGACCTGGTGAACTGGACTGACCATGGTATCATCAACGTGGCAGGTTCCAATGGTGCAGCAAAGTGGGCAAGCAATTCCTGGGCTCCCTGTGCAGCACACAAGACCATCAATGGTAAGGAAAAGTTCTTCCTGTACTTCTGCAACGGCGGTAATGGTGTAAGCGTACTGACAGCTGACAGTCCGACAGGTCCTTGGTCCGATCCGCTCGGTCATGGTCTGATCACTCGTTCCGTTCCGAACTGCGGCAACGTTACATGGCTGTTTGACCCGGCTGTTATGGTTGATGATGACGGCACAGGTTACCTCTGCTTCGGCGGCGGCGTTCCGACAGGAAAGAATGCCGATCCCGGAACTGCGAGAATTGTAAAACTCGGTGCAGACATGATCAGCCTGGCAGGCACACCGCAGACACTTAATCCTCCGTACCTGTTCGAAGACTCCGGTATCAACAAGATCGGCAACAAGTACTACTATACTTATTGCTCCAACTGGAATACCGGCGGCAACAACTTGGGTATCACAAATGCAGGTATCGAATACATGATCGCAGATAACCCCATGGGCCCGTACAGATTCGGCGGCGAATTCTTCAAGAACCAGGGTAACTTCTTCGGTTACTATGGTAATAACCATCACTCGGTCGTTGAATTCAACAACAAGCTGTATCTGTTCTATCATTCCCGTCCCGTTTCCGGATCAATGGGCATTGAGTACAACTACAGAAGCCCGCAGGTGAATGAAATTACAATGTCCGGCGAAAAGCTCAACAGCGTTACCGGTACAATGACTGCAATTCCGCAGCTCAAGACCATGAATCCTTATAATAAGGTTCAGGCTGAGACAATGTCCCATCAGGCAGGCATCAATGTCAGCGGACTTGGCGACACAGTTGTATCGGATATTCAGAAGGGTGACTGGGTAAGAGTTACCGGTGTTAATTTTGCACAGGGTGCATCCAGCATTACCGTAAGAGCTTCCTCTAAGAGCGGTGCGGCAATCAAGGTTTGCACAGGCAGTGCAAAGGGCGAGGCAATTGCTTATGTAGAAGTTCCGGCAGGTGGTTTCACAGAGATTACAGCACCTGTTTTCGGTGATGTCAGCGGCACAGAGAATGTATTCTTTGTATTCAGCGGCGACATGGAATTTGACTGGTGGAGCGTTGCATAAAAAGAGCGAATATACGGAGAAAATCACAATAGTGATGTTCCGGATATCATTCATGAATCGTAATGTTTAGCCATATTCACTTGTGGATATGGCTGAACTGCGAAATATCAAACTTCAATTAAAGGGGTGGAGATCAGATTATGAAGCTGAAAAATTTAGTAAAGCGTGTTTTTACGTCGCTCACGGCAATTGTGATGATGGCATCAGCAGTCACATTCATGCCCGAGAAATCGACAGTAGAGGCAGCAGCTACCGTGGGAAATCCTGTCATTTGGGCGGACGTACCCGACGTTGACGTAATCCGTGTAGGTGATACCTATTACATGGTAAGTACGACAATGTATTTCTCACCGGGTGCACCGATCATGAAATCCAAGGACTTGGTTTCTTGGGAAATTTGCAACTATGTATATGATACATATGCAAATGGAGATGTACAGAATCTCACCAACGGCAAGCATGACTATGCTCATGGACAGTGGGCTACCAGCCTGAGATACCATAAGGGTACATACTACGTATTCTTCGGAAGCTATGGTTCCGGTAAGTCCTACATTTATAAGACAAATGACATTGAAAACGGTACATGGACAAGAAGCGAAATCAACGGTATGTACCATGACGCTTCTCTGTTCTTTGATGATGACGGAAGAAACTACCTGATTTATGGCGGCGGCGGCGAAATCCAGATCAAGGAACTGAACGCCGAGATGACAGGCTTTAAGCAGGGCGGTGCATCCAAGACACTGTTCAAGACAGGTCTTTCCGGTCTTGCAGGCGAAGGTGCACACGTACATAAGATCAATGGTTACTATTATGTATTCATCATCGCATGGCCGAATGGTCAAAGAAGAATTGAGATTTGCTACCGCAGCAAGGACATTCTGGGTAACTACGAGGGCAAGACAGTTCTTGACTCAGGTCTGGGCACTTATGGTGCCGGCGTTGCACAGGGCGGTATCGTAGATACACCCGACGGCAAGTGGTATGGCATGCTGTTCCAGGATCATGGTGCAGTCGGCAGAATTCCGGTTCTGGTTCCTGTAAACTGGCAGAACGACTGGCCGATGATGGGCGTTAACGGTGCAGCACCGCTGACGATCAATGTTGAGGGTACTCCTGCAGGAACATATCTCGTAAGAGATGATGCTTTTGAGTACAGCACAAACAAACTTGATCTGCAGTGGCAGTGGAACCATAACCCCGATAATTCCGCATGGTCGGTAACTGCACGTCCCGGCTTCCTGAGACTGACAAACAAGACCATCGCTTCCCATCTGCTCAATGCAAGAAACACACTGACCACTCGTACAGAGGGTCCTGCGTGCAGCAGCGTGGTTAAGCTGGATACCAGCGGTATGAAACCCGGTGACCGTGCTGGTCTTGCAGCATTCCAGTTCAATTTCGGTCAGGTCGGCGTTCTGGTTGCAGATGACGGCTCCAAGAAGGTTTACTATGCAAATAACGGTAATTACTCCGGTAATTCCGATGTTCTGGCAAGCCGTGAAAATATTGTACAGCAGGAAAATCTCAATGGTAAGGAAGTATACCTCAAGATTGATTTCCAGTTTGCTACAGTAAACAACGGCAGCAGCTCCAACAACATTGACAAGGCAAACTTCTTCTATTCCTATGATGGCGTAAACTGGACAAAGATCGGTAATACACTGGGTATGACCTATGATCTGAAGCTTTTCACAGGCTATCGTCCTGCTCTCTATAGCTATGGTACAAAGAATACCGGCGGCTATGCAGATTTTGACTTCTTTGATTATGAGCGTCAGGCATGGAATGAGGGCACTGATGCAAATAAGCCCGCAGGTCCCGTAGAACCCATCGAACCCGATGAGAACGGCTATTTCTATCACAGCACATATGAGGAAAACCTCGACAGCTGGGCAGGCAGAGGTGCTGCAACTGTTGCAGCAAGCTCAGCAGCAGCTTATAAGGATGATAAGTCCCTGTTTGTATCCGGCAGAACTTCTGCATGGAATGGTGCTTCCAGACCTCTGAATCCGCTGGCGTTTGAACCCGGTAAGGAATACAGCTTCAGTGCTGATGTACTGTATAACACCGGCGATGCAACTGACACATTCTACATGAAGCTTCAGTACACGGATGCAAGCGGTGAAACCATGTATGATTCCATCGCAGAAGCAACCGTAACCAAGGGTGATTGGACACAGCTTGCCAATACCAACTACACAATTCCTGCAGGTGCAAGCAATATGCAGATCTATGTTGAAACTGCAGAAAGCACGATTGATTTCTATGTGGATGAAGCAATCGGTGCCGTTGCCGAAACAAAAATTGACGGCCCCACGCCCATTTCCTTCATCCCCGGCGATATCACATGTGATGGTGTAATCGATGGATTTGACGTGGCAGCAGCTAAGAAGGGTATGGCAAATGTTCTTCCCACTGTAGCAGCAGAGCGTGCAGCCGATGTTAACAAGAGCGGTGCTCTTGATGCAGATGACGTTGCTCAGATTCAGAGCTATGTTCTTGGAAAGATCGACAAGTTTTCAGCAAAATTAGAGCAGAGCACCCCCGGAAACAACGATAATAACAATACCGGTGCTGTAACAATCAAGGGTGACTGGGACAATTATACGGAAACAGCAACACCCGCAATGCAGACTTTCTATGCAAATGCAATCCATAATATGGGTAATACTGCAAGACTGCGTGCAAAGGTTGCAAAGGCACAGAGCGGCGAAAAGACAACCATTGCATATATCGGCGGTTCTATTACAGAGGGCGTAGGTGCGTCGGATACCTGCTATGCAAAGCGTTCCTATGATTATTTCGCAAAGACATTTGGCACTGGCAATAATGTATCCTACATCAATGCAGGTATGTCCGGTACATCCTCTGCAGTTGGTCTGATGCGTGCACAGCGTGACATTCTCAATGCCAATCCTGATGTGATCTTTATTGAATTCTCTGTAAATGACCATCCCGGTGACACCTATACAAAGAGCTTTGAAGGTCTTGTAAAGAAGTGCCTGATGCAGGAGAATGAGCCTGCAGTCATCATCATCATCAATCGCTCCAAGGGCGGCTATTCCATGCAGGGACAGATGTCCAAGGTTGGTAAGAACTACAACGTTCCGATCATCAGCATGGACGATGCACTGACAAAGGCATTCGCAAGCGGCACACTCAAGGACAGCGACTATTTCAGTGATGAGTATCATCCTCATGCAAATGGTTCTGCACTGATTGCAGATTCTATTGCTTACTACTATCGTCAGGCTCTGAAAACTGCCAATAAGTCTGACAGCTACACGATCCCGACGACAACTGCTTACGGTGATGAGTACGCAACCGGCTCCATCGTGCCGGTAAGCGAGCTTGCCAATCTGAATGCTGGTTCCTTCAAGGCTGAAAGATCCAACACCAGATTTGAGTATGGTTATACCTACCAGAAGAACAGCGGCAACACACCGTTGAAGTTTACAACACAGGGCAAGGGTATTTTCCTTGTATTCAAATCCAACCAGAACTCTTCTCTGGGCAACCTCGTTGTAACAGTTAACGGCAAGTCCTCCAAGATCAGCGGCAACCGCCAGTATGCTTGGGGTGGTGCAGATGCCGAAATCGCTTACATCCAGAATACATCCGGAACACTGGAAGTTTCCATGAACATGGAGAACGCAGGATCCGACTTCAATATCTGGGGTATTGGCGTAATCAAGTAAACAGTAACAAATATGGCGATTGTGGGGGCTTCCCTCACAATCGCTATGTTTTTGGTGAACTAGATATCGTTTTATGAAAAAATTCATAGATTATTTAACCTTTGCCCCACATTTTCATCGAATTACCCATTAAATTCATGGCGGATTATGAAAAAATAGGTAAAATGTACTGTTTATCCACCAAAAAGATAAGAATGTGGGTTGCAATATTGTAAAAAATATGTTAAAATATAGAATATATGAATGTTCGTCAATTCATTAATCAAAGGAGGAAAAGTATGAAGATCTTTTCAAAAGACAAAATGAAAGCATTGCTGTCCGGCATAACAGCAACAGCGATGCTGATGACCACAGCAGTGCTGTTGCCTGTGAACAAGGCATCAGCAGCGGACACCTGCGTGATCAACACGGGAACGGAGTACCAGATCATCCGTGGTGTGGGTGGTATCAATCATCCGGAATGGACCGGTCAGGATATGACCGCTGCACAGCGACAGAAGGCATTCGGCAACGGTCCGGACGAACTCGGATTCACCGTCCTGAGAGTCTTTGTCAACCCTGATAAGAATCAGTGGAACAAGGCACTCCCGACAGCTCAGGCAGCTGCCAAAATGGGTGCATACGTCTTTGCCTCTCCCTGGGAACCGCCGGGAAATCTTGCAGAATCCGGTGGAAATAAAGGTAAGCTGCATTTGCCGAAATCAAATTACGGTGCATACGCACAGCATCTGAATGATTTTGGTAATTACATGAAGAACAACGGTGTTGATCTGTACTCCATTTCTGTGCAGAACGAGCCCGACTATGCACATGACTGGACTTACTGGTCATCGGATGAAACAACCGATTTCCTTGCAAACTATGGTGATAAGATCACAAGTACAAGAGTGATGTCGCCGGAAACCTTCCAGTACACCAACAAGGACTACTACTCCAAGATCCTGAACAACCAGAAGGCGATGGCAAACTGCGACCTGTTTGCAACGCATTTCTATGGCACACAGAGAGGCCAGATGGACTTCGCCGCATTGGAAAACTGCGGTAAGGAAATTTGGATGACAGAAGTATACGTTCCGAACAGTGAGGCAAACTCCAGCGACCGCTGGCCGGAAGCTCTGCAGGTTGCAGAAAATATGCATAACGGTTTCGTAGTAGGTAACATGAGTGCGTATGTATGGTGGTACATCCGCAGAAACTACGGCCCGATGAAGGAAGACGGCACCATCAGTAAGCGTGGCTACATGATGGCTCAGTATTCCAAGTACGTTCGTCCGGAGGCTAAGAGAATTGCAGCGACAGAACAGCCGGGCAGCAACATTCTGATTTCCGCATACAAGAACACGGATGGCACCATTGCTGTTGTAGCAATCAACAAGGGCACATCCGCAGCAAGCCAGACATTCTCCATGAGCGGCGGCGAAGAGATCAGCCAGATCAAGGCGATCAGATCCTCCGGTTCTGAGAATCTGGCAACTGTAAATGGCGTACAGGCAAACGGCTCAAGCTTCACAGCACAGCTGAATGCACAGAGTGTAACAACATTCGTGCTGACTTGCGGTGCAATCGAACCCGACGCTAACGGCTATTTCTATCACGATACATTCGAAGGCAGCACAAACAGCTGGGCAGGCAGAGGTGCGGCAGCAGTTATGACCAGCGGTGCGATCGCATACAAGGGCAGCGAGTCCCTGCTGGTACAGGACAGAACTTCCGCATGGCACGGTGCACTCAAGGATCTGAATGCAGGTGCATTCGTTCCCGGTGAGGAATTCAGTTTCAGTGCAACAGTTGCATACAGAGAAGGTGCGGCATCAGATACTTTCTACATGAAGTTACAGTACACAGACGCAAGCGGCGAAACCAAGTACGATACCATTGCAGAAGCAAATGCGATCAAGGGCGAATGGGTACAGCTGGCAAACCCGAACTACAAGATCCCTGCAGATGCAAGAAATATGCAGGTCTATGTAGAAACCGCAGAGAGCACGATCAATTTCTACGTTGACGAAGCAATCGGTGCACTTCCCGGTACAAAGATCGACGGCCCGAAGCCTGTAAGCTTCATCCTCGGTGACGTAACCTGCGACGGCGTGATCAACGGCTTTGACGCTGCAGCTGCTAAGAAGGGACTGGCAAAGGATCTGGCAAGTGCATCTGCAAAGCTTGCTGCCGATGTTAGCCAGAATGGCAAATTCGAAGTGGTAGACGTTGTGCAGATCGTAAAGTTTGTAATGGGACAGATCGACAAGTTCACAGCAGATGCACAACCCGAAACACCGGATAACAATAATAACAACAATAATGATAACAACAATAATAACAGCAATGTCACAGTTTCCATGGCAGAATACACTGCACAGTGTGCTGCAAAGATGGTAGAGAAGGAACCGGAAATTGACAGAACAGAACATTCCGGCAGATCCTATGGTACACTGCAGAAGGTGAAGTATTATTCCAACACCTGTAAGCGTGAACGCAACTTCAACATTATTCTTCCTGCGGGTTATTCCACGAGCAAAAAGTACCCCGTTCTGTATGCAATGCATGGCTACTATCAGAATGAAGACACACTGGCAAGCGAAACAGATGAAAGTATGCGTCTTCGTCAGATCATCGGCAATGCAATTGCATCCGGTGAGGCAAAGGATATGATCATCGTATATCCGTACATCTATGCAAGTGCAACTCAGGATGGTGCGACAGGCATGGATGATGCAAACAACAGAGCGTATGACAACTTCATCAACGAACTGACAAATGATTTGATGCCTTACATTGAAAAGAACTACTCCGTTCTGACAGGTAAGGACAACACAGCAATCACCGGTTTCTCCATGGGCGGCAGAGAATCTCTGTACATTGCTCATAAGCTCCCTGACAAGTTCGGTTATGTAGGTGCGATCTGCCCTGCTCCCGGCGTAACCCCCGGTCTGATTGCAGAGAATGACTACAAGTTCACGGGTGAATCCCCCTATCTGTTGTTGCTGACAGCAGGCTCCAATGACCAGGTTGTATATTCCACACCTGAGGGATACCACAATGTTCTGACAAAGAACGGTGTACCGCATATCTGGCATTATGTGAACGGCGGTTATCACGGCGGCAACTGCATCCGTGCACATATGTACAACTTTGTAAGATTTGCTTTCAAGGCTAAGTGATTACAAAAAACAAGTGAACCGAACCGGTAAAAACGGACGGTGACAAAAAGCACCTCCTATGGTATCATAAAAACCATAGGAGGTGCACTATTTTGGTAAGAACATATCGACATGGCAAGGAAGTGGCTTTGAGGTGTTTCGATCTGAATGGATTTTGTCATGGTAAGTGTTGTAATACGTAAATAGCCATTCCCACTATTTTAGGGAATGGCTATTTGCAATGTTATGCCAATATACCACTATTCTGATACAATTCTACTCCGAAAACAACGCTGTTTTGCGATAGTTTCTGTTATGAAGCCTTAAATCACAGGATGCAGTTGATTCATTACAACAGGGAAGGTGGCGTGTAGGTAACTGACATATTTCAGCAATCATTTGTTAGTTATCAGTTACTGAACTGCACTTTGCACCCAATCCTGCATAATCGTTTGCTTTCGCATATAATCGTTTGTTTTGGCAGAGTAATCGTTTGAGTTGCATCTGGTTATGCAGGATTTCTTTGCTTGGAGTTGCATTTTAAGATAGTGGTTGCAGAGGGTATGGCTTTTCAGTCGTACCCTCTTTTTCCATGATTATTACTACTTTGTACTACATTAAATTAGTGGCTCATCAACAGAGAATTCAATGACAGAGAGTATCTTGAAGTAGTGATCAGCGATCTTACATACGTAAGAGTAAAGGACAGCTGGTGTTATGTGTGCATATTAATTGACCTTTTCAATAGGGAAATTATAGGATATTCAACCGGCACAAAGAAAAACGCAGAGCTTGTATAAGATGCTTTTCGCAGCAGCAGCGTTAATCTTTCAAAAATACGCAATTTCCATACTGACAGAGGATGTGAATTCAAGAATAAAATTATTGATGAACTTATCAGTACCTTTGGTATCAGACGTTCACACAGTAATAAAGGCTGCCCTTATGATAATGCTGTTTCTGAAGCAACTTATAAAATTTTCAAAACTGAATTTGCCATGAATAAAACCTTTGCTTCTCTTGATCAACTTAAATTTCAACTTGCTGATTATGTCCATTGGTTTAATAATTCTCGTATTCATGGCTCTCTAGGTTACTTATCTCCTGTTGAGTTTAAGACTCTAACAATGGCTAAATAATTTTTGTACAATTTTGGGTTGACAATCCATATAGTACATATGTTCTGCTTTGTTAAGAGAAATATATTTCAATTATTGCATGTTGTATCAAAGCCTATAAAGAAGCTCTATCATAATCTTAATGCAATCTTAATGCGATGAGCTCTTTTTTTATACCTTTTTAATCCCACGCATGATATAATGAAGACAGAAATTACAAATTAAGGTGGAACGATATGAAAGCAATTTTGAAAAGACTGTCTTCATTTCAGCTCATTCTGCTGGGCTTTGCAGCGGTAATATTAACAGGTGCATTGCTTCTGATGCT
>JAZNUR010000056.1:0-2174 GCA_045592405.1 Oscillospiraceae bacterium | reverse complement strand
AAGGCTGAAAATCACAAGAAGTATACGGAGCTTCTTCTGAAAAAAGAAATTGAAAAAGCTATCAGAGGAGAGAATATGCCTAGAGAATAACCGCATTTATTGCTCATGCACAAACTCGACGACAAATTGTCGTTGAGTTTGGTAATAGACTTATGAAAAGAAAGATGATATACTTGTAAACTGAGAAACAGATCGAAGGGAGGTTATGGTCTTGAATACGAACCCTGTAAGCCGTCAAAACTTACTGCAAAGGAGATGTTGCTGATTGGAAATTAATGTAAGAAATGACAGACGCATGGTTGAAATTTGGCTGAATCGTCAGGAGCAGCAGGACGCAGAAACGGATGCATATATTGAGAATACCGCCAGGAATTACAACAATCAAAATTACAAGGTGGTGGTATTCCGTTCGGGAAATGCTGATCTCTTTACCTGCACGGACAGTCTGCTGAAAGCAAATCTGTGCATCTGAGCACACGGTGCGTTTACCGCACCGATACATAGTTTCCAACATTTGTGTGTTGATGTGAAACATTCATATGTGTTACAATAGTAACATAAGCAACATAAAGTTTATCATTGCAAGACTGTGCGTTACACACCGCACAGCCTCAGAGAAAGGAGCAACCTATGAGCATTGCATACAGCATTGCAGGCTACTGCCGTATCTCGGTGGATGAGGAACTCGACAGGGACAACACCTCCATCGAGAACCAAAAGTCCATGATTGCGGATTTTGTCAAGCGAAAATTCCCTGACTGCTCATTGGATTTCTATGAAGACCGTGATCGAAGCGGATACACTTTTGAACAGCGTGAGGGGTATCAGGAACTGCGTAAAAAGATGCTGATGAAGGAATACGACATCCTAATCGTCAAGGATTTTTCCAGATTTTCCCGACGCAATAGTAAGGGACTTGTGGAACTGGAGGATTTGCGTGATGCAGGAATGCGCATCATCTCCATCGGTGACAGCATCGACTACCCGACCTATGACGACTGGACAGCAATTCAGTTCCGCTTCCTTATTAACGAAATGCCTGTCACAGATACTTCTAAAAAGGTGAAATCCGTCATTAAACGCAGACAGGAGGAGGGACGGTGGATCTGTGCCGTTCCCTATGGCTATGTTATGACAAACCACAAGACCATGCAGTTTGAAGTGGACGAGCCTGCGGCGGAGGTGGTGCGTGAGATTTTTCGACTGTACAACGAGGGCTGGGGCTACAAACGGATCGCCAACCATTTGACCGATCAGCACATCCCCACGCCACGCATGGCGGAGAAGATGCGCAGGGAACAGAACGGCGAGGAATGCAGGCTGAAAGTCAAGCGTGAGTGGAGTATCATCACGATCAGCGAAATTTTGCAGAATGATTTCTACATCGGCACGCTCCGACAGGGCAAGTACAAGCGGAAGAAGATCAACGGCAGCGAACAACGTCAGCATGAAACCGACCATATTGTGTTTGAGAAAAATCACACTGCCATTGTGGAGGATCGGGTATTCGCACAGGCACAGGAACAGCTGAAACACCGAAGTACCGCCCATTACAGAGGTGTGCGGAAATTTGAGAATGTGTATTCGGGCTATCTGTTCTGCGGAGACTGCGGCTCTCCCCTATTCTCCATGAGCAGAAGCGATCTCGCCCCTGCCTATACCTGTGGCACCTATCACAAGCGGGGAACAAAGGGCTGCACCTCCCACCACACAAGGGTGGATATGCTGGATGGGCTGCTGAAAGACTATCTGCGGAAGGTGCGTGAGGGTTCTGCGGAGATGCTGGAACAGCTTCAGACATCCATCGCCAAGGAGAAAACGGAAACGAAATCCAGCAAATCCGTCATTGAAACACTGGAGCAGCAGATTGAGGATGCTCGGACGGAAATCAAGCTCCTCACCAGACAGCAGGCAAGGGATCTGATGAAGCATCCCGAGCGTGCGGAGATTCTGGAGGATATCTACACCGAGCAGATCGACGACCTGACACTGGGGATGGAGGGAGTGCGGAATCAATTGCAGATGGCGGCGGACAAGCACAATACCATCATTCGTGTGAACCGCACGGCAAAAACGGTACTGGAGGTATTTGACAACATCCTGAACAAGGACACACTCGCCAAGAGCGATATTGACTTTATCATTCAGAAGATCATGGTGTACACCGACCGTGT
>JAZNUR010000055.1:0-16943 GCA_045592405.1 Oscillospiraceae bacterium | reverse complement strand
CCCGAACCCCATTTTAAGGTTTTTCGACAGACAGAACCACCGTTCCGCCATCGGGCGAACGGTGGTCATGGAATTAGTTTGCAGATGCTACGTAGTTAATAAGAGCACTGCACACGCTGCCGCCTGCTGTGCGGTAATCATTTGCAGTGTGGACGCCGTTGCAGCGGTATTCGTCATGCTGCCCGCATCGTGGAGAATGGATACAAGACCGACAGCGTGCATGAGTCTTGTTGTTCTGTCGATGGAGAAAGCACCATAGCCCTTCTGCTTTTCGAGAAATTCATCCGCCTGAGCGATTTCTGCAATCATTGTCTCTACATCCGCATCCAGTATGGAGAGTGCGGCAAGCACTGCAGTTTGATAATACTTTCCGTAAGGCAGACCCGCCTTTTCAAGCCCGTCAAACAATGCAAGAAATTTCTCGCACTTTGCTTCCGGTGTACCCGATGCAAGCGTCAGTACATGGGACAGAGCCTGCACGGAGTTGGAATCATGAAAACGATGCTTCAGCATTGTGTAGCACTGCTCCATTTCTTTCATCAGTACGTCATCCGACTTGTCGGAAAATGCCATCAGCACGGCATACGCACTGTCCTCATTGTCCGTCAGGAATGGATGCTCCTTCTTCATGCGGTTGTAGATTTCTTTCGCACGCTTTGCAACACCCTCCGCCTGCTCACGGGTAATCATATCGGTCAAAACGGCGGAAATGTAGGCAAGGTACTCCGAACCGTAGAAGAATTCACGCATTTCACTGTAAATCGCCATGGATGCCCGCAATTTCTCCAGAGGATCCGATGCACCGGCAAGAAGGGTAACCACTGAGAGCTTGGTGTTTCCTCGGAAGTTTGAAAAAATGTTGGTGTGCTGTTCCAGTGCCTTGCGGCATTCCTTCAGCTTTTCCGCAGAAACCTGTACATTCCGGCTGGCAAATGCCATGGCACAGATCGGAATGATACGGATATCATCCCACGGAAATGTGGCTTTGATGGTATCTCTGTCAGCAATAAATTGCTCACAGATCTGCGTCAGTTTCTCGTTCATAACATACCTCCATTCATGCTTTCAGGATTGCCCCGCAGACGCAGGGCAATCCTGTTGTAAATCTTTACTTTGCTTCATCCTCCGTCGTTTCCGTCACAGCCTTCAGACCTGCTGCCAGACCTGCCAGCCCCTGAATCTCACTCGGGATAATGAGCTTGGTTGCCTTACCATCGGCAGCCTTACCGAATGCCTCCAGTGCTTTGAGCTGCAGAACGGACTGGTTCGGATTTGCCTGATTCAGGCGTTCCAGACTCTCTGCCAGTGCCTGCTGTACGGATGCAATTGCCTGTGCTTCACCATCTGCCACACGGATCTTCTGCTCACGGATCGCCTCAGCACGGAGGATCATTGCCTCCTTCTCCGCAGTCGCACGGAGAATCTCCGCTTCCTTGTCAGCCTGTGCACGCAGAATCTTGGATTCCTTTTCAGCCTCGGCAACCAGCACCTGTGCCTTCTTTTCGCCCTCAGCCTGCAGGATCTTCTCACGACGTTCACGCTCTGCCTTCATCTGCTTTTCCATGGAATCCTGAATCTCCCTCGGAGGCAGGATGTTCTTCAGCTCCACACGGATGACCTTGATGCCCCAGCGGTCGGTTTCTTCGTCCAGAATCGCTGTGATCTTGTTATTGATGACATCACGGGAAGTCAGGGTAGCGTCAAGCTCCAGCTCACCGATGATGTTACGCAGGGTGGTTGCTGTGAAATTCTCGATCGCCATCATGGGATTCTCAATACCGTAGGTGTATTTCTTCGCATCCGTTACCTGAAAGAATACGACTGTGTCGATCTGCATGGTAACATTATCCTTGGTGATAACCTGCTGCGGCTTGAAATCCACAACACGTTCCTTCACGGATACACGTCTTGCCACACGGTCCAGAATCGGTATCAACAGATGAGGTCCGGTCTCCCATTCCGTGCGGAAGGTTCCGAGACGTTCAATTACAAAAACATGAGCCTGCGGCACAATGCGGATGCAGGAAACTGCAACCACTACCAGAAAAACGATTAAGCCAATCACGATATAAGCGATAATTTCATCCATAACAAAAACCTCCTAAATAATAACATATAACTTAATGTTCCGTTTTAGAAACAGCTTCAACATAAGCAGTCGTACCGTCAATCTCCATTACCTTTACAACGGCATCCACCGCAATCACAGAGCCGTCACGGGTTCTGGCACGCCAGTTCACACCGCCGATGCGTACTCTGCCCGTATTCTTTGCCTCATTGATCTCCTGAATGACAACGGCAGTTTTGCCGATCTCGGCATCCAGATTGGTGGGAACCTTGTCACCCACCTTGAATTTTTTCAGAATTGGCTTTGTAACAGCCAGCAGCAGGATCGAAGCAGCTGTAAATATCATCGCCTGTCCCAGTGGTGACACGTCTAACGCTGCTGCAATGAATCCCGCCAATGCACCGGCAGCAAACCATACGCTGATCAGCTGCATGGTACAAAGCTCCAGAACCACCATCCCGATAAATATGATGCCCCAGACAATCATCCATGTTGTCATAAAATCACACTCCTCGCTTAGAACGGCAATTTAGTCGCTGGAAGTAATGGTCACCGGAAGAATTGCTTCAGGCAGGAAATTCACCTCATAACGGTACTTATCAACCTCCGCACCGCTGATATCCTCCACAACGTAAATCGTCCATTCGTTCAGACTAACAAAATGCTTCTTGTATTCATTATCACCGGTTTCGCAGATAATCTCCAGCTGATTGTCCTCGTTGTCCACTTCAATGGAAAATGCGGCGATCAGTTCAAATACCGGTTTGTCGCTGCGGGCATTGATGACGGTCAGACGACGGATGACATTGAAATTATCCGCCTCCTTGGATACATTGTGGGAAACACGACTGGATTCCGTGCATCCGCTGAGCGTCAGTCCAAGCAGCAGGGCTGCTCCGGCAGCAGCCATTCGATTGCGTCTCATGCTTCGTTACTCCTTTGCTGCGTTTCATCGCTTCGTGTGTAAATATTTTTTACCAAGCCAAATCGAAATTCAATTTGGTTTGTACTCACATTATAGCACATTCCTTTGCGGTTGTCAATGCTTTTTGCGAAATTTGTGTAAATATTTTTTACTTTTCATAGAATGCTATGACGATTCCGCCTGCAAAGGCATGATTTCCGATGTACTTTTCCGTCTGCAGCTAACCGGAGAAAGCAAAACACTCCGACTCTGATACAAAATATCGGAGTCGGAGTGTCATAACAACATCATATAAATGGTGTGACAATACCGTCAGAGGCTCACTGTTTCACAACACTTTTTTTGAGGCACGCCAGATCGAACGCATTCACCTTGCCGTCGCCTGTCAGATCGGCAACCTTGAGCTGTTCCTTGCCGAGCGATTTTTTTACCAGCAGGTATTTCTGAAGGGTGATCACATCCGTCACGGAAACACTGCCGTCCATATTGACGTCGCCTTCGGTGACCTCCGGCAGCTCCATATCATCAGAGATGGAATAGAATGCGGGCTTCGCCTGAAATTCCCCGTCAAAGAGCAGCGGCACTTTGTCCGCACGCCAGCTTTGGTCATCGGTAACGCCCCAGATGATAACTGCAGAAATGCTGTCCGCATTTCTGACGCAGGCATCCAGAATATCACTGTACAACTGTGCCTGTTGTTTCAGCCCATTTTCGGAGGTGTCAAGTGTCGTGATATCCAGCTCCGTCACCTGAACATCCAATCCTGTGGAGGCATACTTTTTAATTGCCTTCTCAAACTGTTCCGCTGTCGGGAATCCGACAGCCATATGTGCCTGCATACCGATACCGTCGATCAAGTCTTCCGATTTCAGATCCATTGCCATATCATAGATTGCATTCATCTTGCCGTCCACGTATTCATTATAATCATTGTAATACAGCTTGCAGTCCTTGGGGGCGTATTTTCTTGCAAAAGTGAACGCATATTTGATAAAGGAATTATCGCCGAAAATCTTCACCCACGCTGATGCACCATCCTGCGAGTTGTTGGAACCCGCTGCACGGGGATTACCTTCATCCGTCCATGCCTCGTTGACAACATCCCATGCGTAGAATTCCACATCGGGATAGTCCTTTTCCAGCGTCTGCATTACATTCTTGATGTAATTTTCCATACGGGTGATCATCTTTTCCTTGGAAACCCAATCTCCCTCATTGGAGAATCCCTCTTTAAAGAACCAGTCGGGCGTCTGGCTATGCCATACCAGCGTGTGTCCTCTTACAGGAATATGATTTTCTGCACAGTAGTCCAGCATACTCTTGGCAGACGAAAGTGAAATCTGGGGATTGTCATCCTCACCCGTTTCCTCTGCATTTGCCTGCGAAGCCTCCTGATTCAGTATAAAATCGGGCTTGAGTTCATTGCCGAATGTCATGCTTGCACTGAAATGCTTCTCCACCAGATCCATAAAGGACGGGGACGAAAGATTGGACGCCATGATTGCTGTACCAAACTTAAAATAGGGACTGTAGAGCTGGCTCAAGGATGGCAGTTCATCCTGAATCGGAATGATGGGTGCGGTTTTCAGCACAAAATCATCCAGATAGAGCTTGCAGGTATCGCCGCACTCGAAATACACATACACATTGGTCATGTCGGGCGTGAAGCTTACCTTGACATCCTCAAAGCTCACCCACTTGTCGGTGCTCTGTGATTTAAGATTGCTGTAATGACGCTTGCCATCGGAATCGGTATATTCCATGCTGAAATTCACGCTGCTGTACCATTCGGACTTCACGTTCGCACTGATGAGATATTCGGTATTCGGCTTACATACGTCATCCAGACGGAACTGCGGGCCGTTCCAGCTTTCCGCTCTGCTGCTGACGCAGAGTGCCTTCTCGCCGCCAAACGCCAGTTCGTCGCTTGCCTCAAGCACCTCAACACCGCCACGTCCGGTGAATCCGTCCGTTACGCCGTCCTCAAAATCCGCTTCGAAAATAACCGTGCTCTCCAAGTCTTCCGCCGCATTCACGCCCTGTACGGGAAGCACTGCCACTGCACATACGGCAGCGAGTGTACCGCTGAACATACGGCACCATATACTTTTGCTCATGTTTCACCCTCCTGAATTCTTTCTTACGAGCTGCACAAAGTGCAACAATTCGCTGCAGTTTTTGCGATATAAAAAGCAATTTCATTATAACACCTTTCCAAAGATTTGTCAATGATTTCCGGCACAGCAATGTGCTTGTTTTTGCGTCTGCCGGACATTTCATTGTTGTGCTTTTTCAAGAAATATGGTATAATAATACCGAAACATCAGGAGGTGTACAGTATGCAAATCAAACGTATTATCAGCTTAGCTCTGACGGCGGCAATTGCTGTCATCGGCTGTTTCCATACTCACGTATCGGCAGAAACGGAACTTGAGGAGAAACTCATTGCCCTGACATTCGATGACGGTCCGAACACCCATACAACGCCGCAGGTACTCGATCTTTTAGAACAATACGGTGCTCGTGCGTCTTTCTTTCTGATCGGCGACAGAATCAATGATGAGAGTGCCGAGGTCGTCAAGCGGGCATACAAAATGGGCTGTGAGATCGGCAGCCACTCAAAAACGCATTCCGATATGTCCGTAATGTCTGCGGAGGATATCAAGGCAGAAACAGCATATGTGGACGAGCGTGTGTATTCCATAATCGGGGAACACCCGAAGTTTTTCCGCCCGCCATATCTTAATGTAAGTCAGACCATGTATGATGCAATAGATATCCCTTTTATCACCGGCATAAGCAGCGGGGATTCCAATTCGCAAAAATCGGCTCAGGAGCGAGCTGAAACGGTACTTTCCTCTGCAAAGGACGGTGCAATCATCCTTATGCATGATTTTTATGGCAACGATAAGACCGTCGAAGCTCTGAAAACCATTCTGCCCGAATTGCAGTCACAGGGGTATCAATTCGTAACGCTGACGGAGCTCTTTGCAGCCAAGGGGGAAACACCTGTACATGAATTCTGCTACAGCGAAGTGCAGAAGCATCCCTGTGACGGGTATACCATCTCCGAGAATCTTTTCAAAGGCTCAGTTACAGGCGACAACAAATGGGAGGGCTGGAAAGAGGCGATCCTGCTTAACGACGCACAGCTTGACGAACTTGACGACGCATTTATGATTGAGGTTGCCTATGAAAGCACAGCACCTCCGATCATTGTACTTCATCGCTGGAAAAGCTCGGAGGATAATCTCTGGAAGGCTGTCAAGCCTGCGTACTACAACGGCACAAAAGCGTGCTTCCGCAAGGAGGATATGCAGGCAGTCCTTGATTCCTATGGTATGACCTATGCGGATATGGATTTTATAATGGTACGTACAAACTGGACGGAAATGACCATCACGCAAGTCGATCTGCTTGTGAAGGACACTACAGTCTCTTCCATGGGCGATGTGAATCTGGACGGTGCTTTTACTGTTACTGATGTGATCGTATTGCAGAAGTGGCTGCTGAATGTTCCGGTTCCGGAACTGAAGCACTGGCAGAATGGTGATTTCTGTTCCGACAATAAGCTGGATGCATTTGATTTATGTGCTATGAAAAGAAAAGTTGTTTCATCATGACGCCAATTTCCATAATTTCTGCAAGCAACGTTAACATTACGCAAAGCAGCGGATTACACTGTAAAACATTTCAGCCCCCTATAAACATAGGGGGCTGAAATGTTTGTGTGCGGACAGGAACTGCAATCCGCAGGTTTATGAGCAAAATTCAGGGCAACACCGCACAAAGGACAGTGCGTCAGGTATGCAGCAGATTTTTCATGCAAACAGATGACGTGCTGAGCCGTCAGGCGGTCTTTGTGCGGTGTTGCCTTAGCAAGTATACTTACCCTTTACTGATGGGAAGCACTTCTATCAGCTTTACGAGATACTTCAGAATACTCAGTGAATCCGCAGGCGAGGGGGTTCCGTCAAGATTCACGTCGGCATTCTTTTTGCCCTCTGCAGTCAGTTCCGAACCGCCAAGAAGATTTCTGTTCAAAACGATGACATCAAGAATATCAACCGTTCCATCGCAATTCACGTCACCGTAAGCGGCTTCATCCTCCACAGGTTCCGTAGTCGGCTGGGTATCTTCTTCAGAGCCGGTGTTTTCGTATTCATACACAACCTCAATTTTGGTATATTCCACAGAAATGATATCCGCAACGTCGTTCTCCTGCTTTTCGGAAGCCTCCCACCACATCTGCAATTCAACCTTACCGTCTGCGATGACAGCCTCCACGGGAACCTCGTCATTCATGAGCGTACCGTCAAATTCAACGGACGTAGTCGAGCCGTTGCCAAGAGCAAGTGAGTAGCCCTTGTATGTCCAGAAGCCCGTGCCGTCCTTTGCTTCTGCGTTCATGCATACTGCACAGCCGGCGGTAGCCCATCCGGAACCGGCACTGGAAGTCACATTTCCTGTGATGTCGATTCTTACCAGATGCTCCGGATCTGTAATCGGCACCTCTACATAACCATTGGCATTGATCATGTCTTCTGCATTTTCAAAGGTTTCTATTTTCTGCACAATCTTATCGGGATCATACAGCTCCAGATCCGCAAAATCAGACGCATCATCCGTGATAACAACCATTGCAGCGGAATATGCCGGCAGTGTGACATTCACAATGTTGCCCTCCACATTTTCCACGATGTCGATCAGACGGATATCCGAAGAATCGCCGTATACTGCATAAACTGCAGCTGCCTCATAAGTGGTATCCGCATTGTTCAGGGAAATCACTGCATTTTCAGAATTTTCCAGATCTTTGTTGGTAATCATCGCCGTCACAGTTCCCTGATCCGTACCCTGAATGGAAGCATAGGCACTTGCCAGAGAAACATCGTCAGTTGTGGTCGGAACGAGCATATCACCGAAAGCACTGCCCTTTCCATCATAATTGGTGTAGAGATTGATGGCGGAGAACTGGTAGGCGTTGCCGCCCCAGATGCTTGCCATATATACACCGGCATCCGCAAAACAGCCAAGTGCTTCTGCATGGGAAATCGTACCGCTCACATCATTGCCGCCGAAATTGTATTCAGTGATGGCGAGCTTTGTACCGGGGTAATACTTGTCGATGGATGCCTGTACATTCGGGAGAATCGGAAGATTTTCCTTGCCCCACTGACCGATCCAGCTGTCCTCAATGTAGCCTTCCTCATAAAGCGAACGTACGGACTGTAGTCTTGCTTTGATGCAATCCGTATGGGAGCTGTCAGTACATTCTGTAACACGGCACTTGCCTCTGGCTTCGGAATAATAATGAATGTCCAGTACATCCAGCAGACGAACACCGGCTTCTTCGGATGCCTTGTTCATCTGATCGAGATAGCAGTCGAGATACCAGTGATAGTTGTTCTCGGACTTGATGGTTTCCCATTCGTTGCTCTGGTCATCATCGGCAAGAGAAACATATGCCATGTAGCCGAACAGTGAAGGGCCGAACACATCTGCCTTAGGATCAAGCTTCTTGATCGCTGTTGCCATTTCAATGGACTTTTCGCTCAATTCCTTGATCGTTATCTGATCCGGATGGATACGGCTGTGCGTATGATGCCAGAGTGCCGGCTCATTGTCAAGGCTGTAGCCCTGAATACCCGTCGGAGATGTGGAATCGCCAAATTTGTTGATGATATAGTTGACATATTCATCCATGTACACCTTGCCGTCCGTAAGATCGGGCGTCTTTGCAAATTCACTTCCCTTTGTCAGAACCACTTCGTTCCAGCGTACGGACGGTGCAGCTTCCTCCTCCGAAACCGGACCATCCTTATCCGCTGCAACATAGCCTGCCATCTGCAACGTGGTGAGCTTGTAAGGAATATTGTAGGTTTCCGCTTCCTTGGAAAGCACCTGTACGCAGTCAGCCGGCTCATCGGATTTGGACAAATTGTCGTCAGAACTGTATTTCCAGTCCGAACCTGCATTGGATGCGTTGTTTTCCCAGTTGTAGGCAGACATTCTGTTGCCGCCCTGACGGACGGCATTCACCGTCACCTTGCTGTAATTTTCCTGGTTTGCGTACTGATTGATGCCATAGATATAGGGGCTGATTTCCTTGTTTTCAGTTCCAAGGTCAATGGTGATGTTCATTGTATCATCTCCTGCTGCATAGGCAGCGTTAAAGGGTGCGGTCAATACAGCCGCCATGACCATTGCGGCTGCAAAAAAGGGTTTGCATCTGTTCATAATTACTCCTCCTCTGATTATGATTCCGTATCATCAGCCTCATCCCAGAAGGATGCCTGCGGAACAGGCTCGGATGCCTCCGCCGCCTCGCTTCGAAAAGGGCCGTGTGTATAAGTATCAACATACAGGTCATGGAACTTAATGTAGTTCGTGATAGATTTCGCCAAAACCAGCAGACAGGTCAGCGGCGAATTATGGGCATATCCGTAAATGATGGAAGGTGTGTCCGTGATTTCAGCAGAAACCCGCCATACAAACCCCAGCCTGTCAAGGTTGTCCATCACCTTCTTCACACGCTTCTCCGGCAGATCAAGCTGGCGTGAGATATACTCCAGCGACTGCATTCTGTTGCGGTATCCGCTGCCCAGATAGTGAATGAGGGTGATTGCGTCCTTGTCGGCAAGCGTCTGAAACAGGCGAACCATGCCATCCGTTGCCTGTGTATAGCTGTCCACGCCATTCTCGGGAATTTTCAGAAAACAGAAATACTTCAGATCGTCATTGAGTCTTGCAATCACGTTTTCATAATCCGTTTTCAGCTCTGCATAGGTTTCCAATTCCAGATTTTCGGGATATCTGGGAATGGATAGTTTGTATTCATTGTAGGCAGATGCAGCCGCATAAAACAGCTGCATGATCACGTCCGCACGCTCCTCAGGCGGTGTCTGTCTGATCCTGTCCGTAATCATCTGCTCCAGATCCGCTGCATCACGATCCTCAGCCAGACCAAAGAGCACATCAATCGAAACACCAAGTATGCCTGAAATTTTGGGTAAAAATTCCGTGTCCGGCAAGCTGCCGTTCTCCCATTTTGAAACTGCCTGCGGCGTGACATTGAGTCTGGCGGCAAGCTGTCCCTGCGTCATACCGCAGCGTTTTCTGAATTTCGTCAGGTTTTTGCTGAATTGAGAGCCCATAATTTCCCCCTTTCCATTTACAACTGTACATTGTTTTTTTGCCAATAAGAAACTCCGGATTTTCTCATTGTAATCATTATACCACAAATTTCCGTTGATTGCAAACAATGTTGTTTTTCAGAAATCAACTAATTGTTGTTGCATCAATAATTAGTTGATATGAGATACGATATCATCCATCCTCCTGAAATGAAATTGTTAATCCCCTGTGGTAATTTAAAATACCACAGGGGACTTTTTATACCAAACAAATCCTGTTATCAGATTCATTTTCCTGCAAATTCAGATGTTCTATTGAAGGAAAGCCGAATTCGTGCTATAATAAATACAGAATTTTTTAATTTGACCGTTACCTGCATTTCCCTGTTTTCGTCTGTATAGATAAGAGGGACATCAAGGAGGTGTTTTATGGAGGACAAGCACATCATAGAGCTTTACTGGCAAAGGGACGAAACGGCGATCGCAGAGAGTCGTAAAAAATACGGTTCTTACTGCAGTACGATTGCCGGCAATATTCTGCATCGGGCAGAAGATACAGAAGAATGCGTAAATGATACCTGGTTTCGTGCATGGAATACGATCCCTCCCGCAAAACCCAAGCGATTGGCTGTATTTCTCGGCAAAATCACCCGTAATCTCGCCATCGACAAATACCGCAAAAACAAAGCACAAAAGTACGGCGGCGAACAGATCACTCTTTGTCTTGAGGAGCTCGGAGATTGTATCGGTGAGGATATTCCCATTGAGGACACAATTGCTTTCAAGGCGTTGCTGGATACATTTCTGCGTGATCTTCCGCAGAAAAACAGAGAAATTTTTCTTCTGCGATATTGGTACTTCATGCCCGTCAATGAGATTGCCAAACGGTACGGCACATCCGATGGTGCAGTCAAGATGATATTACAGCGTATACGGAACAAGCTGAAAGACTATTTGGAAAAGGAAGGTGTAACCATATGAAAAACAGAGACATTCTGCTTGATGTGATCGGCGATACGGATGAAACGCTGATTCCTGAGCTTTCCGAAAAGAAAAAAAGAGGCCCAGCGGTTAAATGGACCGCTGTCGGCGGCGTTTGTGCTGCGGCACTGATTGCATTTGTGGTCTTTTTATCCGGCGGTAAAAACGACAAAATCAGCACGCTGCCTCAAACCGGAGGAGATGATAATATGATGATTCTCGCTGCTGCGGCATATCCTGAAATGCCCATGTATCCAAGTGAATCCGACCAGAATGCATACGAAAAGTGGCATGAAGCCAAATTGGCTCTCAGAAATCAGCCGAAAGGATACAAGGACGGTTTTGACACATTCTTCTTAAACAGCACGCAAACATTCCTGACGCAGACCCAAACGGACAACAAGGTATATTCCCCGCTGAGTCTGTATATGGCTCTTGGAATGTCTGCGGAAATATCCGGCGGAAACACCAGACAGCAGATACTTGATGTTCTTGCTCAGGATAATATCAAAGCACTGCGTTCCCATGCAAAATCCATCTGGCAGGCAAACTATATGGATGATGGTATGGCAAAATGTATTCTTTCCAACTCTCTGTGGACAAACAGCAATACTGCATATACCGCAAAGACCATAGATCTGCTTGCAAACAACTACTATGCATCGGTATTTTCCGGCGATCCGAAATCCGACGCATACAATCAGCTCATGCAAAAGTGGATTGCCGATCAGACTGACGGACTCCTTTCGGATTATGCATCCACCATAAAAATGGATCCCGAAATGGTGCTCACACTTGCATCCACTGTCAATTACAGCGGAAAATGGAACATTCCGTTCTCCGAGGAGCTTACCCAATCCGGCACATTCCATTCTCCAAGCGGTGATGTGCAATGCGACTTTATGAATTCAGAGAGGGATACCACGTATTTCTGGGGAGAGAAGTTTGCTTCGATCACAATGTCGCTTGAGAACAACGGGCAGATGCGGCTCATTCTCCCCGATGAGGGTGTGCGTCCGGAAGAATTGCTCTGCGATGATGAGGCAATCCGCTATATGATCAGTACAGAAGGTGGTAAAAACAGCAAGTACGTTATCGTCAATCTTTCCGTACCCAAATTCGACATTTCATCCACGATAGATCTGAAAGACGGACTAAAAAAAATGGGAGTCACGGATGCATTCGATTCATCAGAATCCGATTTCAGCCCGTTGTCGGAAAGTGCAGATATGATCGTATTATCCAAAGCAGAGCAGAACACAAGGGTTATGATAGACGAGGAAGGCTGTAAAGCCGCCTCACTGACAACCATGCTCTATGCGGGAAGTGCCATGCCGGATGATTATGTTGCTTTTACACTGGACAGACCATTTCTCTTTGAAATTATGAGCGAAACGGGGCTTCCGCTGTTTGTCGGCATCATCAATCAGCCAACCCGATAAAACAGTACAGTGATGTAAAACAGCTCGGAAGTTTCCTTCCGAGCTGTAGCTTTCTCAAAACTATAATTTTTCTTGTGCTTTCCCCGCCTTTGGCAGTGGTAAGCTCATAAATGCGTTTTTTTGTATTCCCGTTTTCTCATTCTAATATAAGGCACATTGACTTCCAACACGTATAGATACATAGAGCCCAAGAAATCCTATTAATTCTGCTCCGCTGCATCGATACAAGCATCAATCACGAGTACCACCGCCAATATAGTGACTTCATCCACGTCGTCTACAGCATTGATCTCATAGGCATCACCGATTGTGAACACTTTCTTTTCCACTCTTGCGATACATCGACTTCCCGCCGCAATTTCATAATTATGGCTGAAATAATCGCCATGCACCTTCCAACCAAGTCCGTTTATGCTGTATTCCTTCCGGAGGAATGTGAATTCCTTCACTACCTCTGCAATCTGTAAGCCGTTTTTCATAATCTCAAATTTTGGCAGAAATGCGGCTGCACGTTGACGGATAAAGGCGATCTCTCTGTGATTGCGATCATACAGATGCAACTTCTTTCCGAATGTAAAGATCTCGCCTTCCACATAAAAACATTCGTTTCCTTCGGCATCATAGATGGGATATCTGTCTCTCCAATTAAAAAAGTGTTGTTTGATGTAAAATGTCATGATGACCCTCCTGTATTTATTTGACTATTTCAAAAGTTCCCGCTTCATTCTGGTGAGATCAAAAGCATCCAGACTGTCATCCTCACACAGATCACCTGCCTGCCAATCTTCGATCCCCTCTATGCAGAGCAGCCACTTCTGGAGCATGATCACGTCGGCTACGGAGAATTTACCGTCTGCATTGACATCTCCCCGAACCGTCTCCGACACATTCTGTGCCATCATCGAGGATGTCAGAAAAATCATAGCAGCATTGCCGTAGATCGTATTCTCATTCGTTGTCCATTCACCATCACTGTCAATAAAGCACTTTCCGGTAAACTTAGACAGATGCGGATTATTGCTGTCATTTGCACCCTCCGTGAAATATCCCGCAGGGCACTGATAGGGTTCAAGCTTTGCATCCTTGGTGTAAATCGCACTGAAAATATTCTCCACACTATTCTCACCATAGCTGGAAACATAGCTGAACGAAAGCGGATTCACACCAAGCAGATAGTGAACATGATTTTCAATGCTTGTCTGTACATCCTCCTGTACCGCCCCGTAAGTTACCAGATCGCCGAGCAGCAGCGTCATGGCACTCTGTGCAACATATTTGTTTGAGCCCCACCAGAATCCCCAGCCGGGCATTTCAAGTCCCCATGTATCATACTTGAGCATTCTTGCACGCCATGTGCCATATTGCTTGAAAGCCTCGGAAATCTCCGGTGCTGGAGCTTCGTTGCCGTACAAATAATGGAAAAATCCTAAGAAAGAACGTCCTGAATGCCCATAACCAATACAGGCAGCCCTGAAAAATTGAGTGACACTCTCCGTATTGCAGTTTGCGATCAGGTACTTCTCATACGCATCGGCATCCTCACCCTTCAGTGAAAGAGCACGGTAAATCGTACCTGCTGCCTGAAATCTGCTTCGTTCAACGTCAGCCGCCTTGAATGTATATGTACGGTTAGCCGCACCGATGGACATATTGAGCGTATTTGCCGGATCATTGATCCAATCCCATGCACGCAGAGAAGTTGCAAGACATTGCTCCGCAAAATCCGCATATGCCGGAATCTCCCTGTAGACGATATATGCCTGTGCCAGCACTGCCGACATATCCGCCGTTGCAAGGTGGCATCGCAAATCCGTTTCTGCGGGATCTGATTCGTGATTGGAGGTGCGGTAAAGCGTATCCTCAATATAAATCACATTGTCATCAGTGTTGTAATTTGCGGCGGTATAGAATGAGCCGTCCTTACTGCTGTGTTCGAGCTTCAGGAGCATATCAAGCTCGTATTTTGCTTCTGAAAGAATTCCCGGTGCATCGACATAATCCGGATGCTCAGGATCCGTTTCAGGAATGTTCATTTCAAGTTCAGCAAACACTTCCGGATTCATCTCATACGCCAAGAGCAGATCCGTGAGGGAAATTGCACCCGGAGTTACATATTTTCCGTAGTCACCCGCATCATACCAGCCGCCGGAAACATCGAAAGTTTCAGCTTCGGGATTGTCACGGTCAGACCATTTCTTAACTTTGACATCATTGGGATGCAGATTCTCTCTTGCAAAAATACCGGCATACGCTTCCTCGATTTCGATTCCCTGACGCTGATAGTAATAATACTTCGTCAGGTCGTTGAGCAGTGCATCATAGACAGCATCCCCGATCTCAAAGTTCACCGAGGTCAATGTTTCCAGTTCAAGTCCGCCCGCCGTATCATACGGAGAACACGCAGACACATCAAGCCCTGCATCGGGAATGCGGATAAAATATGTGCCCGGCTTTGTCACCTCGTCAAAACGGATAGTATGCACCATTTCTCCGGAGAATGATTCCTCATAAACAGCATCGGAAAGGATTCCGGATGCAGCCACCTGCTTCGTTTCCGCATTGACGATCTCATAGGTTTTGCCATTGAGAGAACCAAACTTCTTAAAATAGCTGACACGAGCCGTTTTTGCAGCACCACAGAAATAACCGACCTGATTCACCTTTACCATCGGATACTGACGCTCGTCGTCGGTGGAGGTAATCGTCACATTTTGGAAAGAAAGTGTATTGCCGCTGGGCACACCGTTGACGTAGACAAGCCAGAAATTGTCCAGATCAAAGCCGGAATCGGGATTTGCGTCCACAAGTTCCTTGATGGACAGAGAATAGCTTGTCCATTCGGAACCCGCACTGATGTTCTTGTATTTTTCCAAATCCGTCCAGTAGAGCTTTACCTGCTCGCCATGCTTTTTGGAGGACAGTCCAATATTAAACTTAACGGTCGATGACGTACTGTTTTTCACCTCAAAATTCAAATAACCATTCTCATAATAATCCCCCAACAGCAGTGTGGTCCAGCTGGTATTCGGTGTCAAATTCTGACCTCCCCAGCTGGCTGTCGTCCAGTTTTTTCCGTTGTTGTCTATGAGAATCGTCTGGAGCTGAAGCCCCTGAGTTTCCTCAACATTTGCAGCAGACAGATTTGTCATTGGATGGACGGAGCACAGCATTGCACCGCTGAGTACTGCCGCAAGTATTCGCTTGCCAAAACCTTTTCTCATAATACTGCACCTCACGACCTATTATTCTCTTATTCTCATATTTACCGATCAAAATGCTCTTTTCATGAACAAAACAACTATTTTCTCATTTTAAATTATATCATATTCATCCATATATGTCAATGTTTGTGCCTCTGTTTTTGTGCAAATCGCCTTGTTCCATTTTAGCTGCTTTATGAATCACGTACAAAAAATCAGCCTCCTGTGTTTTTTACATACCACAGTCGGCTGATTTTACATTTTCAGTTGTTCATGAGCGAATTCGTATTACGCCCATATCCTGTTACGAAATCAGAGATGTACAGCGGATCAGGCAGCTCCCAGAATTTCTTTCCAGGGCTTGGGAGTTCCCGAACCTGCAGATGCTGCGTATACCAGAACTGCTGCTGCATCCGTTGCGTCAAGAGGTGATTTCTCCGCATTTGTTCCATTGACATCTGCAAGGAAATATACGAAGCGTTCCAGCTCTTCATCGCTGTCAGAATACAGATAAGCCTCGGATCCTGCACCGCTTGCCGCTGCATAAACCAAAATCTGAGCTGCATCCTTTGCATCTGCATAACCGTCAAGATTTGCATCGCCCTTTACACCGATGAATACCTCCACTCCAATCGTATGTGTATCGAATTCATCTGCAATTCTTGCCTCTACTGTGTAGCGATATTCACCGTTTTGGTAGAGTGATGCCGGGGTCTTTCCATTAAAATCAACGATATCCAGATTTTTCAGACTTTCCCCATTCTGAGAAACACTGCCGTCGGAATACACTGCATAACGTATTACTGATGTGATCAGATCCTTTACGTCAAATTCCTCCTCGTCATGTGAGAAATAATACTGCAAGGGTTTTGTTTCTACTTCATATGTGTACGCTGTAACAACCAATGTTTCACTTGTCGTTGTCGATTCGGACGTGGTCGTGGAAGATGTATCCTGACTTGTTGTTGTGCTTTCCACCTCCGATGTTGTCGTGGTAGTGGTGGTAGCCTTCTGCGAAGTTGTGGTGGTAGTAGTGGTTGCCTTCTTGGATGTTGTGGTGGTAGTAGTGGTTGCCTTCTTTGATGTTGTGGTGGTAGTGGTGGTTGCCTTCTTTGATGTTGTGGTGGTAGTAGTGGTTGCCTTCTTGGATGTTGTGGTGGTAGTAGTGGTTGCCTTCTTGGATGTTGTGGT
>JAZNUR010000054.1:0-4822 GCA_045592405.1 Oscillospiraceae bacterium | reverse complement strand
CCTCTGTGGGGCTTTCGCCCCACTCCCCATTTTGAGTTTTTTCGACAGACTGATCGCCCCGTCCATAGGAACGGGGCGATGAATTTATTTCGCATCCAGTGACGGAATCAGCTTTACGAGGTATTTCAGGATCATCAGACTGTCCGCAGCAGTGGGCTTGCCGTCGCCGTCAACATCTGCAGCTGCTCTTTCCCCTTTTCCCAGTGTATTAGCACCAAGCAGTGCACGATTCAGAGCAATGACATCCAGGATATCCACTTTGCTGTTTCCATCGGTATCGCCATAGAGGATCACCGAACCTTCTCCTGACAAAACGCTGAACGGGTAAGATGCTTCACCTCCCCAGCCCTTGATTATCAGGTTGGTGGAACCGATGGATACGCCCTTGATCACAAAGGTGTAATCATCAATCTTTTTCTCGATTACTGCAATGGATTCATCCTCAATCCAGAAATCATCAATTGTAAATCCGCCGATAATTTCCAGTGTCACCTCTGCAGTTTCGCCGATTTTCAAATTTTTCGGCAGTCCTACCACTTCAAAACCGTCTGCATCGGTAGGCTCCTCTGCACCGCTGCCGCTATACAGATCTTCCGGCAGCTCGCTGAGCGTCAGGCAATAGTCGCTCTTGAGCAGCTTTGCCAGTTCATCCTTGTCCTGTTTATCCTTACCGCTGAGGAAATTCTCCTGTCCGTTATCATACCATGTGCAGAAATACAGCCAGCCGGCCTTTTCAACCGTCAGATTATCAAGGCTTGGTACAGTATCATTCTCAGGCATTGCTACCATTTTCTTGCCGTCCACATGATCATAGATGGAGTAGAAAATACCGCTTTCCGCATCCAGATTCGGACCGCTGGTATTGCCGTCATGGCGGTTGTAAACGCAGTTGTACTTGTCAAGTCCCACGATATCCACGTACTCATCACCGGAATACCACTGTGCGGATTCATCCGACCATGCATACAGATTCTGTACCCAGATCAGATTGTGCAGACCGTAGGTTTCCGTAAGCTCGGTGTACAGATATTTCCACAAAGCCTTGTAAGGCTCCGCACCATTCTGTGACCACCAGAACCATGCACCCTTGCCGTCAAGACCGCCGTTGCCCTCCGCTTCATGGAACGGACGGAACAGAATCGGGCAGCCCGCCTCCTGTGCAAGAAGCAGCTGCTCGGCAAGATCTTCCACGCAGAGCTTAAAGAAATCGTTCTCCTTTGTACCCTCGACGGATGCCTTTGCAACATCAAAGCCGGAGTTGGGCTTGTAGCTTACCGCTGTCCAGTCGATCGGCTCGCCAACCTTGTAATTTGCAAAATCCGTCGGTACGTTCAAATGCCAGCAAACCGTTGCAATGCCATTCTTGTTGGCTACCCAATCAATCAGACGCTCTGTAGAGCCATCCTCCCAACCATACATGGGATTGTAATTCATCAGGTCGAAGCCTCGGATTGCAGGGTAGTCCCCAGACAAATCCTTGATATAGTCGAATTCAAGGTCATAATTCGTCAGCTTATACTGACGGTTCTGCTGATCATATTCATACTTCTTTCCGTTTTCATCATAGCACTTCCAAACGAAAGTGGAACCATCATCCGCCTTGGAAAGATCCGCTTCATCATAGGTATACACATTGCCCTCATTGTCCTTCAGCTGTCCCGCATCGGTATCCAGCTGCAAAGAGCGTGTCGTCTGATGCATGGAGCTGCCGCCGCCGTAAATTTCCTGCTGTCCTGACAGAATATGACTGCCATAAACGGATGCAAGATAATTCATCAAAGACTTGGTTTCCGGCGTAGCATCGGGATCGCACGGCTCCGTATTTCCCTCAAGCTTCGGCAGACTGGATTCCTTCACCGTGATGGTATCAAATGCGGCATAGCCGTACTGTGGTGTAATTTCGATGGTATTTGCCCCCTTCTTCATACGGAAGTTTCCAAAGCTGAAATCCTTCCATTCCTTTGTGTAGCCGATTCGCTTCATGTAGGAAATACCGTTGATTTTCAGTGTCTGATCCCTTCCCTCCTCGTTCAGGATCTGCACAAAACGACAGGAAATGTCATACATACCATCCTCGGGTGCCTCCACCTCAAATCGAATCGTTCCGTTTGTCTGATATACAAATCCCTCACCGCTATAGCCGGGAACTTCTGTTTCATAGATACTCGTCCATACCGTGCATCCATCCAGCTCCAGATCCTCAGCTTCGTAGGTGCCAAGCTCCAATGCGGACGCTCTGTATTCAGGCATCGCACTGCAGAGTGAAATGCAAATTGCAGCTGCAGATGCCGCAGCAGCAAGCCTTTTTGTGAATCGTTTCATTCTACCACTCCTCCGTTAATTAAAATTTACTTAAATTATACCATATTTCTACTTAAATTTCTACATTCATTCTGCACAAATTCGCTCTTTAGATTTTGGGTAAGATTACATATAAAAGAACTTCCCCGCCATCGACAGGGAAGCCCTTAATCTTTTCAATTATACTTCCGCATTTGCAGCAATTGCAGCAATAACCTCGGAAAGGAGGTTCGCCGGCAGCGGCTCATAGCGGAGGAATTCCATGGTAAAGCTGCCCATACCACGGGTTACCTGACGCAGGTACATCGCAAAATCATGCATTTCACGAACCGGAACTTCAGCGGTAATGGTGGTTTCGCCCTTACCGGCAGGTTCCATGCCCAGCACTCTGCCACGACGCTTGTTCAGTTCGCCCATAATGTCGCCGGTGTTGTCGTCGGGAGCCGTTACATTCAGTGTATTGATGGGTTCGAGCATGACGGGATCCGCATTCTTCATACCTTCCTTATAAGCGATGGATGCAGCCATCTTGAACGCCATTTCGGAGGAGTCAACCGGATGGTAGGAACCGTCCAGCAGAATTGCCTTCAGGCCAACTACGGGGCATCCGGCAAGAACGCCCTTCTTTACGGCATCCTGCAGACCCTTTTCAACTGCGGGGAAGTAGTTCTTCGGAACGGAACCGCCGAATACCTTTTCTTCAAATACCAGTGAATCGCTTACGCAGGGTTCAAATGCGATCTTAACATGACCATACTGACCATGACCGCCGGACTGCTTCTTATGCTTGCCCTCTGCCTCAACCTTCTTGCGGATGGTTTCACGATATGCAACCTGCGGCTCGCTGAGCTTCACTTCAGCACCAAACTTCGCCTTGAGCTTGGAAACTGCAATTTCCAGATGCTGTTCACCCAGACCGCTGAGAATCATTTCCTTCGTCAGCTCATCCTGCTCATATTTCAAAGTCGGATCTTCTTCTACCAGACGCTGCATACCTGCGGAAATCTTGCTCTCATCGCCCTGTGCCTTTGCACGAACTGCCATGGAGTAGCAAGCCAGCGGGAATTCAGCCATTTCCACAGAAGCCACACGGGACGGTGCACACAGCGTATCGCCTGTGGATGCGGAAATCTTTACTGCAACAACAATGTCGCCGGCGGAAGCGGACTTCACTTCTGTCTGCTTCTTGCCAAGCAGTGTATAGAGCTTGCCGATCTTTTCTTCCGCACCAGTTCTGGAGTTGACAACGTTGCTTTCAGCGGAAATGCTGCCGCTGAGCACCTTCAGATAGGACATCTTTCCTACGAACGGGTCAGCAACGGTCTTGCATACCAGAGCTGCCAGTGGTGCGGATGCATCGCAAGCGAGTTCGATCATATCATCCCCTGCAACTGCCTGTGCAGGTGCAACCTCATTTGCAGCCGGAATCAGCAGGTCAACTTCCTTAAGCAGCATATCAATACCTGCCAGCGTCTGTGCAGATGTACATACTACGGGAGTGATCATACCATTGTTCATGCCGTTATGGATACCGTCAATGAGTTCCTTCTGTGTAAAGGCTTCGCCCTCAAAGAACTTCTCCATCAGCTCGTCGTCGGTTTCTGCAACTGCTTCGGAAATCGCAGCAACCAGACCTTCCAAACGGTATTCCTTCTCTGTAATTTCATCGGGCAGATCCACTTCTACAGCCTTACCGGATGCATCGTAGCGGTATGCCTTCATTTCAATCAGATTCACATAGGATGTAATTTCGCCGTTCTGCAGCACCGGAACCACTACCGGACAAACCGTGGGACCGAAAACAGTCTTCAGGGATGTGAGAACGTTAAAGAAGTTTGCATCCTTGTCGTCAATCTTTGTGATGACGAACATCGTGGACTTATTCATTGCCTGTGCAGCGGCATAAGCCTTCTTTGTACCTACGTTTACGCCGGATTTTGCAGAAACAGTAATCATAACAGTATCCGCAGCCGCAATACCGGACTGCATATCACCTGCATAATCCAGAATACCGGGGGTATCCAGCAGGTTTACCTTGTTATCTTCATATGTAAAGGATGCCAGTGCAGTGGAAATTGATGCCTTACGCTTGATTTCCTCCGGATCGTAGTCGCATACAGTGGTGCCATCTGCAACCTTGCCCAGACGATCAGATGCACCTGCACAGTACAGCAGTGCTTCTGCGAGTGAGGTTTTACCGGAACCGTGATGTCCGGCAAGTGCAATGTTTTTGATGTGGTTTGCCATGAAAAATCGCTCCTTTGTCTATTTTTTATTTCATCATTGTAATCCGTCGTAAATTCATTCTCTCGTACAGGATACAACACTACAAGTATCATTATAACATCCTTGCAACGCTTTTGCAATGAATTGAACACAATTTCTATATATTCCATATCTTTGTGGATTTCGTTTTGTTTAAGTTGCACAAATCCCCCGTCCGTTCAGACGGGGGATTTTCTGTCATTGCGGCAACGCCGCATAAACCCTTTGTGTCATTTCTTTAGCAGTGCCGCCGCCC
>JAZNUR010000053.1:0-2053 GCA_045592405.1 Oscillospiraceae bacterium | reverse complement strand
TCTGAGAATAAACAACTGCGGATATTACCGCGTTCATACCACCCCGATAATCAAGACCGAACACCCCGAGGGCAGAAACGATTATCAGTTGCTGTACATATCCTCGGGAAAGGGGCATTTCTTCCTTAATGGCACAGAGCGGATCGTCACCAAAGGAAACATGATCCTCTATCGCCCCGGCGAGCCGCAGGTTTACTATTACTATGCCGAGGATAAAACCGAAGTCTACTGGGTGCATTTCACCGGCCATCAGGTTGAACAGATTATCGAACACTACGCCCTGCCCAAGGACGAGAATGTCTTTTTCACCGGTACATCGCCTGATTACCAGTGGATATACAAGCAGATGATTCAGGAGCTGCAGCTTCGCCGGGTCAATCACGAGGAGCTGCTCAGTATGCTTCTTCGGCATGTACTTCTGATGATAAACCGCTATATTCAAGAGGGACGCCAGAGCGGCAATGATGTGCTCAACGAAATTGAGCGTGCTCTGCACTACTTCAACGAAAACTACAACAAGGCCATAAGTGTTGAGCAGTATGCAAAGGAACACCTGATAAGCACTAACTGGTTCATTCACAGCTTCAAGAACACGGTAAAGGTAACGCCGATGCAGTACATTCTCTCGCTTCGCATATCTGCAGCGAAGAATATGCTGGAAAAGACCGACAAGAACATAACCGAGATCGCCTATGCGGTGGGTTATGATAACGCCCTCTATTTCAGCAGATTGTTCCGTAAAAACACGGGTATGTCTCCGTCTGAATATAGAGCTAAATATTCTGGCTGATTTTTGCAGTAAAATTAAGAAGCCTCACCGAAAAACTCGGTGAGGCAGATTTTTTAAGAAGAGGTGGGGCTGCCATTTGCTGCGATGGCAGCCCCTGTATCACAACTAAGGCGTATTCTGATGAATGTTCTCCCGGAGCAAGAAAATTGCGGAGAGAAGTGTAATTTTGATTTCGTGATATGCTGATCTGACCACTGTTAAGCAACTTCGTCCTCTTCTGCAGGATTGACATCGGAGGCGTCCTCGGATGCTGCATCAATGGTCTTGTAGAGCTTGTAGCGAACCAGCAGACGTTCGTCCTCAATGCTTGTGCACACCAGAGAAGCAGTATGGATAATGCCGCCGTCGATGAGATTGGAGAGACCGATCAGCTGGCAAAGCTTGCTCTTGAGGTTGAGTCTGTCTCCCTCATCGGTTACGAGGTAGAGATCGCCTTTGCAGGTATCTATAAGCTTAAGAAAGTCGTTCACATTGATATTGTTGAGAGATAATGCAGTGCTCATAATTAAATTCATCCTTTCATTAATAAAACATTGTTTGTTTTCTTGCGTCATCAGAAGAAAGAATTTTTACTGTTCTTGACAGCCTTAGTTGTTGGTTGAAGGAAAAGTGAAAAGGGACTACTGCAAATGCACAAATTACATTTGCTCGTTTTGCGGCAATTTGTTATCAAGCTCGTTGTACCATACAAAAGATTTTCTTTTCATAGTGGAAGTCTCCTTGCTTATCTCTTGTTTACGGGTGTGTTGCTTTTCTTTTTTGATTGCATTTTACACTACCTAAAACAAAAAGAAAATGAACAGGATTGCTTTGTTTATGCACAAAATAACTTTAGACAGCAAAATGCTCGCAATATGATTTCATAATACTCAACGTTTATTCGGTAATACATAATTGACAAAATGCAAGAGGCGGCAGGGTTTATCCCTGCCGCCTCTTTTGTCATATAAGCTATAGTTTGTATTGCCATTCTAATAACAACCTAATAATTATTAGGTTGTTATTAGAATGATTGTTAGGTAAGTGGTTTGAAAACACAGTTAACCTATGACTCTATATTTAACTCTTGTACCGTATTTAGCCGAGGTCAGCACTCCTAAATTCTCAAACTTCAACACAAAGCTTCTGATAGTCGCATACGCTGCATTGCCGAAGTCCCTCTCAAGCTGCTTGGTTGAAAATTCACCTGTACCGTAACAGGAAAGCACAAACTGCCAGAGTTGTTTTTCTTTTTCGGTGATTCTTCCGGATTTATGTGCTTCT
>JAZNUR010000052.1:0-29987 GCA_045592405.1 Oscillospiraceae bacterium | reverse complement strand
CATTTTGAGGCTTTTCGACAAACAGAATCCCCGCCGCAGGCGGGGAGAATGGATCTTACATAAACAGTGCCATGATCACCATCATGACAGCCATGACCGCACCATAGTAGAGTGCGAGTGCACCAAAGATATTCAGGAAATTCACGCCGCCGTCGGATTGAAGCAGAATCCGCCGCATCTGGGGGGATACATTAGAGGTGCGAAGCTTCTTCACTTTTTTGAGCGTGTGACGGTAATAGATGTGGTTTGCAAAAATGCACAGGATTACACGGAATGCCAGTTGGATACCGTAGAATACAAAATCCAGCGTCTGAATGAGGGGTTCATTGTTTTCGATAAATGCCGTCAGATTTCCGAACAGCTGCGGAACATCCATGCCGTACTCCGCATACATTTCGATCAGGGTCTTATCGGTAAATGCCGCCAGCATACTGGTGAGCATTGCGGGAATATTGCACAGTGCCAGTACTGCGATCGTGAGGAATGTCATCAGCCACATCTTGCGGCTTGCGAAATACAGATGCGGAAACAGCAGGCATGGAAAATTGACGGAGATTTTCTTTCCCGTATCCTTGAACCGCTTGAACAGCGGAATATAGTACAGTGTGTTGCGTTTGACGTAGCTTGCAATGTCACCGAGGGTTTCACCGTCAAATTCCTCGTTCGGGGACAGTCCACAGCAGGGATCGTCCGGCCGGAAGGACATGGTTCTGCCATCGGGCATGACAACATTGATGCCGGGTTCGCCGGAGGGATCCTCCTTCAGCGGTGTATGACAAATGGAGCAGGCGGCGGCATCGGGTGCGTTGATGTGGCTGCAGTTCGGGCATACTCTGTCGGTCAGCTTGCTGCGGTGAACCTCCTGCCAGCTCATGCCGCTTGCATGAAGTTCCGTGTTGATGCACGTGCCCTTTGCGGTATAGCAGGAACGGTGATAGGGTGTGCCGCATTCGGGACATACCACGATGTCATCCTCTGCTTTGAAAATGTTCTGGCATACCTTGCACGGGCAGCCGGTATAATTTGGCATAAGCTCCTCCTGATGTGTTTCTTTCGTATTGTTATGCTTCTATTATACCACTTTTTCGGGATTTTTCAAGAGGGAATGCAGAATTTTCAAGAGATATACACATAGTACACATATTGGGATGCTATCTTAGATAGGAGCTGCATGACGCAGGGACGCTTTCCCTGTGATTTATGGAAGAATGTGAACAGCAAATATTGTTTGTACATAATTTATCTGTTGACAAAGTCCCCGTATATCGGGTATAATTATTGTAACTGTACACAGACGCAGAGACGGTCTGTGGAAATTTGAGAGCAACGTGATGATTTTAGTGCCGCAGATAACGGCATACAAGCAAGAAAGGGCGAAATTATGAGTATTTTTCGTTTGACGAGACAGAACCATGTCTCCCTTTCGGAGGACTGGAAGCTGTTCATTCAATTGTTCCATAACATCGGTTCATTTACATATAAAGAATCCCTTCAGACGGCTTTTCTTGACGAGAACGCACAGAGGATCTTCGGGGCACCCAAAACGCTTGCAAGGGATGCCTATCGGGAGCTGATGCAGAAGCTGACCGCTGACCCCGTGGAGGGCGAGCAGAATCTGTATGTGTTCCGTGCGGGTGCGGAAAAACGGTATCTGAAGATCCATTTTACGCTGCGTGACAGCGACGAGATCGGATTTGTGGAAGAAATGTCACGCCGTGTCGGACAGCAGATCGCCGACTACCGCCAGCAGGATTACGACGATGTGACCAGTATGCTGCGTTTTCCGGCGTTTTCGAATATTGTGCAGCGTCGTTTCCAGAAGGCAAAACGGATCTGCATTGCCGCACTTCATGTGGACGGCATGGACAAGATTACCGATTTTGCAAGTGCCAACAGAACCAATTACTGCATGGCATCCGTTGCCGAGGTGCTCGGACGCTTTGCGAGCGAAAACGTGCTGTTCTCTACCAAATCCTTCCAGAACTTTTATGTCTGCTTTGTGGATATGGAGGAGGCAAATGTGCTGATGCTGCTGCAGCAGATGCGAAATGCCATTGCAGAATGCACCATCTCCGATGATTTCGGACAGACCATCAGTGCATCCGGACATTCCGGTCTGAATCTGTATGCGGGGCTTGCTGTGTATCCCGAGGAGGGCAATACTTTGAGCAAACTCATTCCGTATGCGGAATTTGCACTCTTTGAGACGCAGCACAATACCAAGAATCCCATTACCCGTTTCTCGCAGGAGCATTACGAGCGTAAGAAGGATGAATACCGTGACGAGCAGATGTTCAACACGATTATTTCCGAAAATCAGCTGACCTACCATTTCCAGCCGATCGTGGACGCACATACGGGCAATGTGGTTGCCTATGAGGCACTCATGCGAACCGAGTATTTTGATCCGGAAAAGATTCTGAGCCTTGCGGCAAAATACACCCGCCTCTACGACGTGGAATACGCTACAATGTTTAACTGTATGCGTTATCTGAGCAAACACCAGAACGCATTTTCCAATAAAAAGCTGTTCATCAACTGCATTGCAAGTGCCCTGCTCAATGATAATGATTTCAACGAGCTGATGCTGACCTACGAGGGTCTGTTTGAAAAGACGGTAATGGAAATTATTGAGCAGTCCATTACCTCCGAGGAGGACATCCGTGAGCTGAAACGCCGCTGCGAAACGCTGAACACGCAGATCGCCATTGACGACTATGGCACGGGCTATGCCAATACCGCTACACTGCTGCGGAACCTTCCCCAGTATGTGAAGATCGACCGCTGTCTGATCACCGATATCTGCAAGGATACCAAGAAGCAGCAGCTGGTTTCCGGCATTATAGATTATGCACATGACAACCAGATTCAGGTGCTTGCCGAGGGCGTCGAGGAGGAAGAAGACCTCAGGACTGTGATTCGTCTGGGCGTGGATCTGATTCAGGGCTACTATACATCCCGTCCGAAGCCCTACCTGCTGGAGGAAATTTCCGCAGAGGTGCGTGATGTCATCATCAACACCAATCTGGAAAACAGCAGCGGACACAAGAAAATCTACAATGCACACAACGACGAGGTGCTTGACCTTGTGGATCTGGCATTGCAGAACTATACTGATATCCATATTTTCCGTCACAATATGACCATCATCGGCGATCCGGAAAAAACCGTGCCGATCCATATTGCGGTAATGGAAAATCACGCTTGCGAGCTGACGCTCCGCAACGTCAACCTCGTCAGCAAGGAAAAACCCTGCATCAGCATCGGCAGCTATGCACAGCTGACGCTGACGGTGGAAGGCAGGAATTCCATGAATTACATGGGCATTCGTGTGCCGCAGGGTTCGTACTTCCAGCTTGTCGGCAGCGGTGATCTGAAGATCGACTGCTATTCTAAGTTCGGCTACGGTATCGGCGGCGACTGCGAAAGCAGCTATGGCTGCATCACACTCAATTCCGACGGCAAGGTGGAGATCATCTGCAACAGTGACCGCAGTGTGGGCATCGGCGGCGGTACGAATCCCGACGATTCCGAGATCGTACTCGAAAGCGGCGATATCCGTGTGGAGCTTGGTTCTCCCAATGGCGTGGGCATCGGCTGTGCAAACGGATTGTCCCTGATCTATGCAAAATCCGACTGTACGCTGGATATGGAGATCAACGGCATCAGCACCGTCGGCATGGGCAGCCTTTCGGGTGAAACACGCATTGAGTGCAGCACGGATGTGACCTATCATGGTGCAGGCACAAGAATTGTCGGCATGGGCGTTCTGAATCAGGGCGAGGGCGAGATTTATGTGAATGACAGCAAGCTCCGCTTCTTCATGCGTACCAATTTCGGCACCTGCATCGGTGCCATCGGCGGCAAGGTGGATGTGTACACCAAAAATTGTAAGGTGGAAGTCAATGCCGAGGGCGGCGAAATCACCGGTATCGGCGACGCCAAGGGCAGCGGCAACATTTCCCTTGAGGGAACGGAGCTGAAGGCATATATCCACGCCGGCAAGCCCCACGAGGCAGGCTCCAAAACAGGCCAGCTCATGATGCGGGGCAGTATGATCGTTGCGGATATCAACGACAGGCATAATACACAGGAAACAGAAGAATAGGCAATTTTGCAAAGATTGCCCCGCTTTGATGCGGGGCAATCCTGCGGATATATGAGAGGAGTATGGATTTATGAAACTGGGAATGGTTGGACTTCCGAATGTCGGAAAGAGTACGCTGTTTAATGCACTGACCAACGCAGGAGCACAGTCGGCGAACTATCCGTTCTGCACCATTGAAAAGAATGTGGGCGTGGTTTCCGTACCGGATGCACGTCTGGACGAACTGGCAAAGATGTATGATCCCGACAAGTTTACACCCGCAACACTTGAATTTGTGGACATTGCAGGTCTGGTTAAGGGTGCTTCCAAGGGCGAGGGACTGGGCAACAAGTTCCTTGCGGACATCCGTGAGGTGGATGCGATCGTACACGTTGTCCGCTGTTTTGAGAGCATGGATATCATCCATGTGGATGGCAGTGTGAATCCCGCAAGGGACATTGAAACGATCAATCTGGAGCTGGTATTCTCCGATCTGGAGATGGTGCAGCGAAGAATCGACAGAGCAAAGAAGCTGATGAAGGGTGACAAGAAAGCTGCCGTACAGGTGGATTTCTTCGAGCGACTGGCAGCCCATCTGGAGGAGGGAAAGTCCGCACGCAGCTTTGATGTGACGGAGGATGAGCAGGAATTCCTGCACGACACACCGCTTCTGTCGGGCAAGCCCGTGATTTATGCGGCAAACCTCTGCGAGGAGGATTTTGCGTCGGATCTGTCCGATCACGCACATTTTCAGGCAGTCAGAGCGATTGCCGAGGAAGAACACGCTGCGGTTCTGCCCATCTGTGCTCAGGTGGAAGCAGAAATTTCCGATATGGATGAGGAGGACAAGGCAATGTTCCTCTCCGAGCTTGGTCTTGAGGAATCGGGACTTAACCGTATCATCCAGACGGGCTACAGCCTGCTGGGACTGATCTCATTCCTTACCGCAGGTAAGCAGGAAGTGCGTGCGTGGACGATCACAAAGGGCACAAAGGCTCCGCAGGCGGCAGGCAAGATCCACACTGACTTTGAAAAGGGCTTCATCCGTGCCGAGGTTATCGCTTACGATGACCTGATGAACTGCGGTACGATGGCAGCGGCAAAGGAGCAGGGACTTGTACGCCTTGAGGGCAAGGAATATGTGATGCAGGACGGAGATATTGTGGTGTTCCGGTTTAACGTATAAGATCATATCCGCAGGCAGGTGCATTTCTATGTGGAAAAAATCACTTCATCCGGTATGGCAGTACCACTGGGAGGCGTAACCTATGAAAAAGAGGAGCCCCTCATTTTAAATCAACATACATCATGGAGGTATCCTTATGAGAAGAAGACGCAAAAGAAGAATGAGACCAACGCACCCGCTTTTTTATCTGACCGTGATGCCAATTGCTTGTCTGCTCGCATTCCTGTGTATGTACGGTATCTACGGAGCATTTGACTTCCGCAGTGCCGAAATAATGCCATGCTATTTCGCGATACTGATTATGAGTGTTTATGCAAGCAGGCTTGTTGCCAGAATATACGATAACATCAGATTATCTTTAACCTGCCATGAGCCTGTTGCAGCGGTTTTTCAGACGTGTATTTACAACACGGACGAAAATTTCGATATGTTCAAAAATGATCTGTTCGCACCCGCATGGCAGTACGAATACAATGGACGTCCCTACAGCACGGAGCTCGATTCAACATTTGTAAATGATGGTACAACACGCACGCTCTACGTCAATCCGGACAATCCCAAAGAGATTCGTGCAAGCGGTATCCTTTATTTAATCGACATCCTTACTTGCATAGCGGCAATTGCATTCTGCGGCTTCTGGATCTATCTTTATCTAGAAAGATATAATTTTTAGTGTCATGACAACCATCGGCTTTGCATGGTATTGAAAACAAAATGCTTGGAGGGATTTACTATGTTTGATGATGAACACAATTCCGCTTCCGGACAGGAACAGAATTATGACTACATATTCGAAGCACTTGAAAAGGGCGGCACGCAGGAAACATTCACATCCGGAGATATACTGATTACCGATTCGGAAGGAAACGTACAGAAGGCAACATTTCCAACGGTAATCAAAGCGTTTGCTCCCGCTCTTATCGTTGCTGCACTGTTGATCACCATCGGCGTTGTCAGTCAGATCAACGGGATGCTTTCGATCATGATAATGGGCCTGACATTTATGGGAGTTTCGGTATGGAAGTCATTTACCGCCGAAAAGAAATTTCGTCCGCATCCGGTCTTGATGATTATACTTATTATAGGCATTTCGATGGTGTATTCCTCTGCTGCGGAGATGATCTATCAGAAAAATCCGGGATTGGACATGAATTCCTTCCGGCTGTACAGCATTCTCGGCTTGGGAATCGGCATCATGCTTTATGGCATTGTCATGCTTTCGATTTCTATCTGGAAAATGAAGACCTGCAGCACGCAGACAACGGCACGATGCACAAAAATTCAGCGTGTCGGTTACCGGAATGGAAGAGAGTTCGGAAATGTCACATGGGCTTATGAATATGAGGGTATTCCTTATACAGGAACGGTGCACAATATTACGCTCACAACGTTCGATGAAGGCGTGGAGGAGCAGATCTTTGTTAATCCTGCCCATCCCGGACGAATCCGCTGTAAGGGGCTCGATCCAATGGTGGGCTGGGCGATCGGTTTCACCATCTTTGGTATGCTGCTGATAGGCGGTTGTATCGCATTCGGCCAATTTTACTGCTGATCCCTTCCGTTGATGCGGAAGTGTGATAGATATTGATATTTGGGGGAAATAGGGGAAAACTAATATCATGGGTAAAAATTAATTTTTAAAAGGGAGATTACTACTATGAAAAAAGCAATGTTACTGATGATCGCAGCTATGATGCTGACAGGTATGACTGCCTGCGGAAACGAAGTCGAGAATTCTGTGGCGGAAACACAGGCAACCACTGAGGCAACAACAGAGGCAGCTACCGAGGAAACAACCGAGGAAACGACCGAGGAAACGACCGAAGCTGCAACTGAGGAAGAAACCGAGGCAGAGCAGCAGGAAGAAACCGAGGAACAGGGTGGTGCAGCAGTAAGCGGCGACACACTGGGACAGACACTGCTGGCAGATTTCAAGACAAGAGCTGCGGATGAATCTCTTGGCTGTCAGGTACTGGCAGATGAGCTGATGAAGAATCCTGCAATCCAGTTTGGCCCGGTAACCATGCCCGTTGAACCCGGTCTGCTGACAGGCTTTGACAATGCAGAGATCACAGGCTTCAAGGAGGGCGTGATGTTTGCTCCCATGATCGGCTCCATCGCATTTGTTGGCTATGTGTTCGAGCTGGAGGAAGGCACTGACGGTGCCGCTTTCGCACAGACACTGACGGACAATGCAAATCCCAGATGGAACATCTGCGTTGAGGCAGAGGAAACCGTTGTTGAGCAGGTTGGCAACAAGGTATTCTTCCTGATGTGCCCCAAGGCAATCGAGGGCTAAGAACAGCGAAAATCCCCCGCTGCAAAGCGGGGGTATTTTTCAAGGAGGTGCAATATGCTCTTTTCCAGCATTACCTTTCTGTATTATTTTCTGCCCTGCGTGCTGATTCTGTATTTCATTTCACCCAAGGTGCTCAAAAACACGGTGCTGCTCATTGCAAGCCTGACGTTTTACGCATGGGGCGAACCGAAATACGTCATCCTTATGGCGGTGAGCATCCTCTGCGGCTATGTCTGCGGACTTCTGATCGAAAAATTCCGTGGAAAAACAGGGGCAAAGGTGACGCTCTGGATTTCCGCAATCGTGAGCCTTGGATTTCTGGGATACTTCAAGTATGCCGATTTCTTTATTGAGAACTTCAATGCTGCTACGGGGCTTTCCGTACCGATGCTGCGGCTTGCTCTGCCCATCGGCATCAGCTTCTATACCTTCCAGATTCTCAGCTACACGATCGACGTGTATCGGGGTGACGTTGCCGCACAGCGGAATCCCATTTCGCTGGCAGCCTATGTTTCGCTCTTCCCGCAGCTGATCGCAGGCCCGATCGTGCGGTATTCGGACGTGGCACAGCAGCTCTCCAAACGTACCCACAGCATTTCGGGTGCGGCACTGGGCATCCGCAGATTCATTCTCGGTCTTTCCAAGAAGATTTTCATTGCCAATGCTCTGGGTGAGCTTTGTGCGGAATTTCATGCAACAGAAGATAACTCCGTGCTGTTCTGCTGGCTGTATGCCATTTCCTATTCGCTGCAGATCTACTTCGATTTTTCGGGCTACAGTGATATGGCGATCGGACTTGGCAAGCTCTTTGGCTTTGATTTCATGGAGAACTTCAACTACCCCTACATTTCGGCGAGCGTGACGGAATTCTGGCGTAGATGGCATATTTCACTCGGCTCGTGGTTCCGTGATTATGTGTACATTCCTCTGGGCGGCAACCGTGGTTCAAAGCTCCGCTGGTTGCGGAACATCCTCATTGTCTGGCTGCTCACAGGCTTCTGGCACGGTGCAGCGTGGAATTTCATTGTCTGGGGACTGTTTTTCGCCGTGTTCCTCGTTGCAGAAAAGCTGTTTTTGCTCAAGCTGCTGAAGAAAACAAAGGTGATTTCCCATATTTATGTACTGCTCCTTGCAGTGGTGAGCTTTGTGATCTTCGGTGCAGCCGATATGGGACAGGCATGGCAGGAAATCCTCGGCATGGCAGGTCTGAGGGGACTTCCCCTTGTTTCCGCCGAAGCGTTGTACTATCTTCGCAGCTATGCGGTGATTCTGGTGCTGGCGTGCGTCGGAGCAACACCTCTGCCGAAGAAGATCGCTTCCGCCGTGCAGCAAAAGGCAGGCGTGGTGATGGCGGTTATCGAACCGCTGGGACTTGCGGCATTTCTGCTGACGGCAACCTCGTATCTTGTGAACGGTTCGTTTAATCCGTTCCTGTATTTCCGTTTTTAAGGGGGTGGGGAGATGATTGAAAAGATCAGAAATGGTATTGTTGTCGGTACTATGACGGCACTGCTGGCAGGACTTTCCCTCTGGAGCTGGTTCGGAGGTGATACGGACTTTTCCGAGAGTGAACGCAGAGTACTTGCAAAGCTGCCGGAATTTTCCACTGAAACTGTGCTTTCGGGCAAATTCATGACGGATTTTGAAACCTATGCCATGGACCAGTTCCCCCTGCGTGACAAATTCCGCACGCTGCAGTCGGCAGCAAAGCTGGGAGCATTTGTCCAGAGTGACAATAACGGACTGTATTTCAAAAACGGCTATCTTGCCAAAATGGAATATCCCCTGCAGGATGCGATGCTTGAAAATGCAGCGAATAAATTCGATTTCATCTATGATAAATTCCTCAAGGAATCGGGTTCGCAGGTGTATTTCTCCATCGTTCCCGACAAGCATTATTTCCTCGGCGAGGGCAGGCTTATGATGGACTATGACGAGCTTGTTTTCAAAATGCGTGGACGGACGGAATATATGCAGTATATCGACATTTTCCCCTGTCTGGAGCTGGAGGATTACTACCATACCGACACCCACTGGCGTCAGGAACGCATTGGCGATGTTGCCGCAACGCTTGCAGAAGCAATGGGCGTAACGCTTGCGGGAGAATATGAAACGCAGACGCTGGATAACCCGTTTTACGGAGTATATTACGGACAGCTTGCATTGCCCGTGCAGCCCGACACACTGCACTATCTGACAAGCGACGTGCTGGACGGCTGTATTGTGACAAGCTATGACACGGGAAAGCCCGTGGAGAAATCCATATATGACATGGAGGCTGCCAAGGGACGTGATCCCTATGAGATGTTCCTGTGCGGCTCGGACGCTCTGCTGACGGTGGAGAATCCGAATGCCAAAACGGACAGAGAACTCATCGTGTTCCGTGATTCCTTCGGTTCAAGCCTTGTGCCGCTGCTGGCGGAGGGCTATGCGAAAATCACGGTGGTGGATATCCGCTATGTGCAGAGTGCAATGCTTGGCAATCTGGTGGAATTCAAGGGACAGGACGTGCTGTTCATGTACAGTACACTTGTGCTGAATAACAGCATGGGACTAAGATAAAAAGAGCAGAGGGCGATAAGCCCTCTGCTTTTTTAGAAACACGTTCATATTACCACTTGTCCGTATACAGAATATTCAGATCCACATCCCCTGTAATTCCGTGGATCCTGCCCTTACTGCTCATCTGCCACATGACATACTCGCCCTCATAATCGGTTTCTCTGGTATAATGTGCAAGCCAGACGGGGTATTCCTTCTGTTCGTACCAGAAATTCTGCAGGAAATTCCTGCTGCTGTAGAGCATGGCCGAATATCCCGATTGTTCCAGTTCATCGGCAAATGCCAGAAACAGCATATTCAGGTCATGGATGCTCATTTCGTACTGCTGAAAATGCGAAAAGCTCTCCCAGTCGAACACCACGGGGAAATCCAGCTCCTGCCCGTTCAGATGCTCCACGATCCATCTGGCATTCATCCTTGCCTCTTCCTCGGTATTCGCCGTTGTATAGATGTACACGCCGACATCAAGTCCTGCAGCCTTGGCACGCTCCATGTTCTGCAGGTAGTACTGATCCATGGCGATTTCGTCATAGAAATACCCCATCCGCATCATAACAAAGTCGCAGCCCGCATTTTTCACGGCTTCAAAATCAATATTCTGCTGCCATTTGGAAACATCAATGCCGAACTGCACGTTTTCTCCGGCATAATCCTGCATGAGCGTGTCAAATGTCAGTGCGGGACTGCTGGTCTGGTATGTCTTTGCCTCCTCTACGACCTTGATGGAAAGCTCCCAGCTTGTGACATTTCCGGAGGAATCTGTGACGGTGGCACGCAGCGGATAGGAGCCGCACACGCTTGTGTCCACCTGTCCCGTATATGTCAGCATGGGCTTCGGGTCGTAGTTGTCCGCAAATCCGATGTGCTCGGTCAGATCAAAGGTATCGCCAAGCTCCACCTCGGAACCCCATCCGCCGTTGAGCATAAGGGGCGGCGTGGTATCCGAAACGGTGTATTGCAGTGAATGCTCATACTGCTCATCCTCGTATGTATAGGCAATCGCTGTGGTAAGGTTTCCGGTTTTGCTCGTATCAAGCGGCTCGTCGCCGTTCGTCAGCTGTACATTGGTATCGGTGAACAGATCGCTGACTGTGAGCTGCTCGTAGACCTCAATTTTCTCACGCACGGACAGAACAGCTCCTTCGGGCTGTTCATGTTTTACGGGAGGTGCGGTTGGGGGTGGTGTGGTTTCCGCTTCGGTTTCGGATGCACTTTCGGTCGATTCTGCGGAAGTTTCGGTTTCAGTGGGCACATCCACGGTATCGGAAGCCGGAACTGCCTGTTTTGCACATCCGGTAAGTAAGCTGAATGCAAGCAAAATTGCGATCGCATAATTTCGTTTCATGGTTTCTCCTTTTCGGGGGAATTTTGTTGTTTGTGTATTCTATTATACCATGCGTTTGTCGAAAAAACAAGGAGAAAATGTGATTTCCTGCATTTGGAGTTCAGAAGACTGTATGAAACACAATGTTTAATGTTTCACGTCAGGCATTGACAAATTCAGCGTATCCATGTATAATTGTTATATTGCATGAAGGGAGAATACCGGATGAATAATAACAAAAAAAAGAATACCATCACCCCTGCGGCCTATGATTTTACCAACCATCCTGCAACAAAAAAGAAGAAAAGAATCAAAGCACGATGGGTGTTTTTGATACTGCTTCTGCTTGTTGGTGTGATCATCGGACTCCGACTCTGGCGAAACAAGGCGGCAACAGATCTGCTGGAACAGAAATTGGGAAATCAGCCTTTCACATTCAGCGGCATGGACTATTGTGACTATGTGACTGCGGATATCGGCTTTCCTACCGAGATCGAGCTGAACAATGGAAAAACCGCTGCAGTGGAATGGCATTCTGAAAATGAAAATATCCTGAGTGCAGAGGGCACGGTGCATCGCCCTAAAAGGGAAAATACCGTTGTCACGCTGACTGCTACGCTGAAGCATGGGCTGGGCAAGGGTAAAGTCAACTACGATATGACCGTGATCACAGAGAAACCTGTGGATGAAGCAAATGTGTTTGTGCTGAAACAGGAAGATATCGAGAACGGTTTTTGTGACCATAAAATAACGATTGGGTATGATGATGCCAACAATATCAGAAGCATTACCGGAAACTTTGGTGCAACAAAGGTTTCTTCGGTGGAGGATGCTTTGTATGTGATTGATCAGTATCGCTCTGTATTGGGTTTTGATGAAACGATGGGATTTGTCGGAAAGGATGTCAACACCAATCTTACCGGCAAAACATTTTGCTTGCAGCAGATGGTGAATGATGTTCCGGTATTGGGCGGATCTGTAGTACTGAATACGAATGCTTCCGATCACCTGACGTCCATGCATCTGTTTGCACAGAGAAACATTCAGGTGGATACAAGTGTTACGCTGACAGAAGCTGAACTGGATGCGATTGCGGATGCCCACCTTGGCGGTGATGCACAGATCTATCATATTTCACGAATGGTGTATCTGCATGAGGAACGCCCCTATCTTGCCTACAGTTTCGTTGCTGTCGGCGGGGATGAGGAAAAAGGCGGTGCTTATACGATGATTGCGGATGCACACAGCCGCACCATTCTCAGTCAGACGGATGTCAGCGAAACAATGAGAATGTATATTGAGGAAGAATTCACAGGTGTGGACGGATACGGCAATGAGGTATCTTTTTTTGCAGCATTTAGTCATTCTGACGATTTATATACGATGTACGATAACCGTCGCGGCATCCTTATGACTGACGGCAGTCTTCCTATATGGTCACCGCTTGAGATGTACCTGCTGAAAAATATCGAAAATGCATATGAGGTTTTAATAGGTCTGCACGCTTATGAGCATCCTATTACTAATTATGGGAAACGTTGGTATAACCCGATGGCGGTATCCGCATTGATCAATTTGCAAACAACCTATGATTGGTATGAAAAAACACTTGATTTCGAATCCATTGACGGAAAAGGACAGATACTCTGCTGCATGGTAAATATCACAGGGTTACCTGATAACGCATTTTTCTTCCCCGGATATATTGATGCTTTTGGGGATCTGGATGCTTCTGAGATGTTCCTATGCGGACCTGCAAAAGATATCTTTACTTATGCTCCCTGTTCGGCACTCGACACAATGGCTCACGAATACACCCATGGTGTGTTCCATCATCTTGCAAACCGTTCAGGGAAAACAGGCGTGAATATCAAATCCATTGATGAAGGATATGCAGATGTTTTTGGCTGTCTGATTGAAGGAAACTGGATCATGGGAGAAACGATTGCTCCCGTCCCAGTGCGTGATCCCACCGGTACGATCGAAAATCTGCTGTTGGGGTATAAATACCCTACATCTTACATGGGAAGAAACTGGAGCAATGATGGACATATCAACGGCATTCTGCTCAGCAGAGCGGCATACCTGATGTCACAGAATGGTTTTACCAATGAGGATATTGCCAAAATCTGGTTTCAGTCCATGTATTATGGCTACGATAATGAATCGGATTTCCGTGATGTGCGTTATCATGTGGAATGTGCTGCACGTGATCTGGGTTGTTCAAAAGAACAGCTCATTACCATCGGCGATATTTTTGGAAAAATGAGAATCGGCGAGATCTATACAAAAGAATTGAGAAGTAACGCTGTCGAAGGCGATATTCTGCTGGATGATACCGAACAAAAAAGAATCGTTCAGGTGTGTTCTCCTTTCGCTGCTTTGTTGGGAGCACCATATTATATTTTTGAAGAGGAAACCGATATGGAGCCGACACTGACTGATGAGCAGGTTTCCCAGCGGGTTTCCTATTATGCATCCTACATCGCATCCAGTGAGGATGATTCTCTTTTCTACAATCCGCTGCCGGAGTTTCAATATCAGATCGATGTCAGATACCGGCATATCTCAAAAGCAAAAATGGATGTTTTGTATAACATGGTAAAAATCTATGAAAAAACAACGTCAGCAATACCGTGGTTTTCTGAGGAAGAAACGAAGGAAATCATGGATTACTCGGCTCGTTTTGAGGGTTATACTACTACATCCAATGACTTCTGGTTCAATCGAGCCGGGATTGAATACGCTCTTTACAAGCAGATGGAAGATGCCGGAGAATTTGATTGATCGTTTCTCTGACACGTCAGTGCCGGATATCCGAATATAACAAAGCCGCTTGCTTAGCAAGCGGCTTTTGCGTTGGTATTTTAGGCTTTGGGCTGTTAGCAAGAATTTTGCAAAAAAGAAAGCTTCTCTAAAAAGAGAAACTTTCAAATGCGTCTAACGGCACAGACGCTGTGCTGTCAAGGTGTGACAAAATAGATGATATGCTTTCCATTCTCAAAGCTCTCAATAGCAATGATGCTCTGCGAAGCAAGCATCATGCGGTAAACCGCATTGTTCCGCAAAACAAGAAAGTCTCCCCAAAAGGGAGACTTTCAAATGCGTCTGCCGGCGGGGGCTCCCCGCCTGGTCGAGGTGACAGGATTCGAACCTGCGGCCCCTACGTCCCGAACGTAGTGCTCTACCAAACTGAGCCACACCTCGTAATAACCTTATATATTATATCACACTTTGTTTTTTTTGTAAAGGGGAAATATAGATAAATTTCGAAAAATATTTTTTGCTTTTTTGTTGACTTTATCGGAGAAATATGTTATAATATAGTAAATATATCTTACATCCTCGGGTGTTTTTCTTTTCGGCGTTTCGCTTTGCCGATTTACCGTGCTGATATAGAAATACATTGCAGGATGTTTTTGAACCAGTGCAGTTCCGAGAGGGCTGCCCCATACCAAATCCGCAAAAATGCGGATAAAGCCCTGATACACGCTATTGTATCTCACCGAAAGAAAGGACTTATGATATGGCTCGTTATGATTATTCACAGGCCACCTGCCCCCTGATTGATGACCTTGCTGCCCGCTGCCGTGAGGAATTCCCCATCAATCCCGAACTTTACACCAAGTATGATGTCAAGCGTGGACTGCGTGACCTCAACGGAAAGGGTGTGCTTGCCGGTCTTACACATATCGGAAACGTCGTGGCTTCCAAAACTGTGGACGGAGAAACCGTACCCTGCGAGGGTAAACTCTATTATCGTGGATACGATGTGGAGGATCTGGTTGCAGGCTTTGTCAAGGACGACAGACTCGGCTTTGAGGAAACCACCTATCTGCTGCTGTTCGGTCAGCTTCCGACCAGAGAGCAGCTTGCGGATTTTACAAAGCTGATGGCGGAGCTTCGTTTTTTGCCGGCGGTATTCACCCGTGACGTTATCATGAAAGCTCCCAGCGACAACATGATGAATACGCTTGCAAAATGCGTGCTGACGCTGTATTCCTATGACAATCTGGCGAATGACATTTCCATTCCGAATGTTCTGCGTCAGTGTTTGTCCCTTATCAGCCTGTTTCCGCTGATCTCCGTTTATGGCTATCAGGCATATAATTTTAAGGCAGGCGAGGATCTTGTACTCCACCAGCCGAATCCCAGCCTGTCCCTTGCGGAAAATATCCTGCATATGCTCCGCCCCGACAGCAAATTTACACCTCTGGAGGCAAAGCTGCTTGACCTTGCACTGATCCTCCATGCAGAACACGGCGGCGGCAACAATTCCACCTTTACCGTGCACGTGGTTTCTTCCTCCGGTACGGATACTTATTCTGCCATTGCAGCTGCACTTGGTTCTCTCAAGGGGCCCAAGCACGGCGGTGCAAATATCAAGGTGGTGCAGATGTTCGACGATCTGATGGCGAATGTCAAGGATTGGGAGGACGAGGAAGAACTCAAGGGCTATCTGCGTAAGCTGCTGCATAAGGAAGCGTTCGACCATGCCGGACTGATCTATGGTATGGGACACGCTGTGTATTCGGTTTCCGATCCGAGAGCAAGGGTGTTCAAGGGCTTTGTGCAGAAGCTCTCTGTTGAGAAGGGCAGGGAGAAGGAGTTTGAGCTGTATGATCGTGTGGAACGTCTGGCATCGCAGGTCATCGGCGAGGAACGCCGCATTTACAAGGGCGTTTGTGCCAATGTGGATTTCTACAGCGGCTTTGTTTACAGAATGCTGGAGCTGCCGCCGGAACTCTACACCCCGATCTTTGCAATTGCGAGAATTTCCGGCTGGTCGGCACATCGCATTGAGGAGCTGATCAATTCCAACAAGATCATCCGTCCGGCGTACAAGGCGATCGTGGACGAGAGAGTGTATCGGGCACTTGATGAGAGATAAGCATCACAATGATCTCATTGACGAATCGTTGGTAAGCGGTGTCAGAGCCATGCTCGATGAAAATGACGGCTCGGCTCTGCAGAAGGCGTTGGCGGAATTCCGGAAATATAATAAATAGTATACACCCGGGAAGAACCCATCTCTTTCCGGGTGTTTTTTATCACAATTTCTGTAAAAAAATATGAAAAAATTCACACAAATCTATTGACGAGCGATGAATTTTTATGTTATAATTAACCAAGAGCACTTAATTTTGGAGTGCATCACAGAATGGAGGAAATTTTATGCGAAAGAGGAGTCGAATCGGAGCGGCAGCTGCGGCTGCGGCAATGCTTTTTTCGCTGCTGCCCATGAGAATGGGAGCTCCGGCTGAGGCAAAAATCGTTGAAAACCCATACAGCTGGGAATTTGCCGATACTAAGGGCGATGTCATCAGCGGGGCAACCTACACGCTGATGGTGCGGCTGAGCGGAAAATTTGTTACCGCCGCAGAGGACGGCAATGTCCACCAGTGGGAGAATCTCGGCAATGCTTCCCAGCACTGGAAGATCGTCAAGGTGGGAGAAAATCTGTGCAAGATCGTGTCCGCACAGGATCCCAAGCTTTCGCTGACGGTGGAAAACGGCGATAATACAAACGGCAACAACATTTATCTATCGGAGTATGAGGATCTGCCGTCGCAGCATTTCATCCTGCACCGCACGGATGATGCCTATTATATCACGGCGGAATGCTCGGGCAATGCGGCAATGGATGTGTACGACATCAGCCACGACAACGGTGCGAATATCAACCAGTGGGACTACTGGGGCGGCGAGGGACAGAAATTCTACATCCGTCCCGTGGACAGCGAATATACTCTGCTGCGTGGCGATCTCAACGATGACGGCGTTGTGAATGCCTTCGATGCGGCAATGATGAAGAAAGCGATGGCGGCAGGCTTTGATTCGGTTTCCGGTGCGGTTGCCGATATGAACAGCGATGACGCCAATACATATCAGGATGTCCGCAGGATCACGGATTTCCTGCTGGGAACAGAAATGGGACAGTACGAGACCTATACATCCATCCCTTATGAAAAGGAATATGCGGCATATCTCTTTGCCTACTTCCTCGGAAATGCCCCGGAGCAGGAGCGTCTTTCCTATGCGGTGAGCCTTGACGGCTATCATTTCAAGGCACTCAACAACGGAAGGGAAGTGTGGAAATCCAGCGTCGGCACGGGATGCATCCGTGACCCGTATATTTTTAAGGGTGAGGATGGCTACTACTATATGCTGGCGACCGATATGAAATCCTCGCTGGGCTGGAGCAGCAACCGCAATATCATCAGTGCCAAATCCACGGATCTCGTGCACTGGTTTGATGAATCCCTGATTGAAATTGCCAATGCGTCGCCGATCATGCAGGGTGCTGACAGAGCATGGGCACCGCAGGCAATCTACGATCCCGAAAAGGAATCCTACATGATCTATTTTGCAGCCCGTGTTCCGGGACGTGACAACCGCACGATCATGTATTACGCATACAGTAAGGATCTGAAAAAACTCGACACCGAACCGCAGCTGCTGTTCGCACCTGCTGACGGTCACGATGCGATTGATTCCGACATCATCTACCAGAAGGGTAAGTACTATATGTACTACAAGGATGAAACCACCAAGGGCATCCGTCTGGGAATTGCCGACCATGCAAACGGCCCGTACACCGACATCAAGAAAGTGTCCGAGGGCGATATCGGCGTGGAAGGCCCGAATATCTACAATCTCATCGGTACGGATGAATGGGTAATGATGTCCGACGCTTACGGAAACGGCTACTACATCATGCAGCAGACCTCCGATCTTGAGAATTTCAAAACACTTGACAGAAACAGCTACAGCTTTGATTTTACGCCCCGCCACGGCTATGTCATTCCCATCACGGATGACCAGTACGACGCTCTTGTCGGTGCATTCCCCTCCGATTCGATCTCACCGAGAAATACGGGGATGAAGGATGTGAATGTACTGCTCGATCAGGGCGAATCAGCGGTGCTTCCCGATACCGTTACAGCGGAATACAGTAATGGCGGCACAGCGGATTTCCCTGTGACATGGAATGCCGCACAGCTTGCTGCGGTGGATACCGCAACACCCGGCAAGTATACCGTAACGGGTACGGTGGAAGCAAATCCCTACGAAAATCCGTTCATTCTCGAACGTGCCGATCCCCATGTTGTCAAGGGGGATGACGGGTATTACTATTTCACCGCATCCTATCCCGCCTATGGCGATGTCAACAAGGGCTATGACAGGATCATCCTCCGCCGCAGTCAGACCGTTGCAGGTCTTGCGTCAGCCGAGGAAAAGACCATCTGGAAGGCACACGGCAGCGGCATTATGGCAAAGCACATCTGGGCACCGGAAATGCACTGCATCAAGGGTGTGTGGTATATGTTCTTTGCCGCAGGCAGCAGCAGCGACATCTGGGCGATCCGTCCGTATGTCCTCAAATGCGACGGCGATCCCTTTACCGGAAACTGGACGGAATGCGGTCAGGTGCAGGCGGCAAACGGCGATACCAGCTCTTTCCGGTCGTTCTCGCTGGATATGACCTATTTTGAACACAACGGAAAGCACTATGTCATCTGGGCGGAGATCAAGGGAGATTCCTCGCTGTTCATGGCGGAGATCAACCCCGACGAGCCTTACAAGATGCTCACAGCACCCATCCTGCTGACAAAGCCCGAATACGGCTGGGAGCTTGTCAACCACAGAGTAAACGAGGGTGCGGCGGTGCTGAAAACCGATTCCAAGGTGTATGTGTTCTTCTCCGCATCCGGTACGGGTTCGGAATACTGTGTGGGACGGCTGGAGGCGGATGTGGATGCCAACCTCATGGATGTCAAGAGCTGGACGAAAATCACCACACCGGTACTTTCCACGGGCAATCTCTACGGAGAATCCGGTCCCGGACACAACAGCTTTGTGACCGATGAAAACGGCAATGTGCTGATCGTGTATCATGCACGTCCGCTGTCGCATTCGTCCAAGGGCTGCGGAAGCTATGCAAGCGATCCGCTGTACGATCCCTGCCGTCACGCCCGCATCAAGAGAGTGATCTTTGCAGGCGACGGCACACCGATCATCAGTATGAATCCGGACGAGGAGCTGGCTTCACGCTTCCGTACGGTTACGGCAACGATCACAGTCAAATAAAAACGGTAAACCGTGGGGCAATGCTCCACAATAAATAAAAAAACAGCCGGAACGTGCATATTCCGGCGAAAAATCACAAGGGGGAAATACTATGAAATGGTATCAAAGAATGATTTCGGCAGTGACGGCGGCTGCACTGCTCTGTCCGTTTGCGTTCCAGGCGGACTGGGACGCTCTGGCGGCACAGACAGTTGTCATCTCACCGTACAACACCTACGAAATCAACGGCGGCAAATTTGAAGGCTGGGGAACTTCCCTGTGCTGGTGGGCAAATCGTGTCGGTTATTCCGATTCGCTTGCACGGCAGACAGCGGAGCTGTTCTACGGCGACACCGGTCTGCGAATGAATATCGCACGCTACAACATCGGCGGCGGCGATAATCCGAGTCACAACCACATCACCAGAACTGACTCGGCAATTCCGGGTTATTCCAAGTACCAGAACGGTCAGATCGTCTACGACTGGAATGCGGACAAGAATCAGAGAAACGTCCTGCTCAAATGTATCGAGGCAGGCGGCGACGACATGATCGTCGAAATGTTCTCCAATTCTCCGCCCTACTATATGACCAAGAGCGGCTGCTCCAGTGGTGGTGCAAATCCCAATGTCAACAACCTCAAGGACGATATGTATGACGAATTTGCAGATTACCTCGCAGAGGTCTGCAAGCATTATGAAACCGAATGGGGCGTGGATGTACAGAGTATCAGTACGATGAACGAACCGTACACGAACTTCTGGTATGCAAACAGCCCCAAGCAGGAGGGCTGTCACTTCGACATCGGCAACACCCAGACCACGATGATCCTCGAAATGCAGAAGTCACTGCAGGAGCGTGGCCTTGCCGATTCCATCTTTGTCTGCGGTACGGACGAAACCTCCATCGACACCCAGATCAATGCGTTCAACGCAATGTCCAAGGAAGCACAGAACGTGCTGGGACGTATCGACACACATACCTATGGCGGCAGCAAGCGTACGGAGCTGAAGGAACTTGCCATCAAGAACGGCAAGAACCTCTGGATGAGTGAGGTTGACGGCAACGGCACCGCAGGTCAGAATGCAGGCGAAATGGCAGCTGCACTGTGGCTCTCCAACCGCATCACAACCGACTGTAATTACCTCAACTGCTCTGCATGGGTACTCTGGCAGGCAATTGACAAGCACATCTGTGCAGCAGGCTACAACGGCAAGAAGGATTCGGGTATGCCCGACATCTCCACAGGCTTCTGGGGCTTAGCAGTAGCAGACCACGACAAGGACACCATCGTTCTGACCAAGAAGTACTATGCATTCGGTCAGTATTCCAGATACATTCGTCCGGGCTTCACCATGCTCAAGTCCTCCAACTCCACTATGGCAGCATATGACGAGAAGAACGATCAGCTCGTTATCGTTGCAACCAACACATCGGGCGGAGCAAGCGAAATGTATTTCGATCTGTCCCAGTTTGCCTCCATCGGCGACAGTGCACAGGCAATCCGTACCAGCGGCAGCATGGCTAACGGCGAAAACTGGAAGGATATCGGCAATATCAAGACAAATGGCGACGGCTTTACTGCTACTCTCGCAGGCAACTCCATCACCACATTCATCATCAATGACGTGACCGTTGCTGAATTTTCAAAGGACAACGAGATCACACCCGTTGCAACGAGTGGTTCCGCTGCATGGAACAATTCTGCAAACGATTACACAAAGGTATTCGACGGTAGCACTTCCACCTATTTCGACGGCGTTGGCAACGGCTGGGTACAGGCAGATCTGGGTGCTCTGTATGACATTACCGCAATCGGTTATGCTCCTCGTTCGGGCTATGAATACCGCTGCGTGGATGCAGAGATCTTCGCTTCTGAGGACGGTGTGACCTGGACGAATATGTTCACCATCAAGGGTGCACCTTTTGCAGGCATCAACTACGCTACCAAGCTTTCCAACAATCAGAACGTGCGTTACATCAAATATCAGGTTCCCGCCGGCACACCGAACAACGGCGTGAACAAGGATTCCACCTACTGCTGCAACCTTGCGGAACTGAAATTCTATGGCGACAGTGCCGCACTGAAGGATCTGAAAAAGATTGATCTGACAAATGCGAAGCTCTCCGGTACTGAAGCATGGAACAACTCCGCAAACGACTATAACAAGGTATTTGACGGTGATAACAACACCTTCTTCGACGGTGTGGGCAACGGCTGGGTTCAGGCGGAACTTGACAAGGCATATGACCTGACGGCAATCGGCTATGCTCCCCGTAAGGGCTACGAAGCACGCTGTGTGGATGCAATTTTTGAAGTATCTGCCGACGGTGAAAACTGGACGGAGGTACATACCATCCCGAATAAGCCGTCATCCGGCACGAATTACATTCTGATGGATGACTGCAAGAATGTAAAGTATGTCCGTTATCGTGTACCCGAGGGTGCACCGAAGAATTCCTATAACACCGATGATGTGTACTGCTGCAACATTGCAGAGATCGTTCTCTTCGGCGAAGAGGCAAAGGTTGTGCAGGGTGATGTGGACGGCAATACGGAATTTGCGATTCTTGACATCATTCAGATGCAGAAATATCTGCTCGGCATGGATGCACCTGCAAATCTCATGAATGGCGATATGGATGGCAACGGCAAGATCAATGCATTCGACCTTGCTATGATGAAGCGTGCACTCGTGAAGGCATAAGGCAATACAGTTCCTTTCGTGGAACGGTATAAAAAATGAGCTTCCCCCAACCCCTTCATCCATAGGGGCTGGGGGATTAGTATTGAAAATATTGAGGGAGGCATTATGGATAAATGCACATATTCAGTGGTAATCCCTGCTCACAATGAAGAAAAATATATCGGCAAATGTCTGAAATCCGTCATCAGTGCCGCAAAATATGTCCGTCCCGAAACCGTAGAGATCATCGTGGTCGCCAACCGCTGCACCGACAGGACTGCCGCAATTGCAAGGCATTACGGGGCGAGAGTGCTTGTCAACAATGCCAAGTGCATCAGCACCATACGCAACACAGGGATAAATGCGGCAAACGGCAGAATCATCGTGACGATAGATGCGGACAGCATGATGACCAAATATTCGTTGTGTGAGATCGGACAGATGCTGGCAGGCGGCAGATATATCGGCGGTGGTACACGCCCGCAATTTGACAGAATGTCGATCGGCATTCTGTGTTCCGCAGCTTATGTTGCGGCAAATATGATTCCCATGATGATCCGGAACAAAACCGTTCTCACGGGTGGAATGTTCTGGTTTTACAAGCGGGATTTCGATGCGATAGGGGGCTTTGACGAAAGTCTTGTCAGCCTTGAGGATCTGGATTTTGCCGTAAGGCTGAACAAGTACGGCGTCAGCAGAGGAAAGAAATTCGGCACGCTCAGACGCTCGTATATTGTGACATCGAGCAGGAAGTTTGATGAATTCGGCGACTGGTATCTGATCAAAAACCGCAGTCTGACCAAGCGTATTTTTACAGGACGGGACAGAGAAGCGGCGGACGGATTCTACTATGATGTCAGATAGGAAAAGCCCGGGAAGATTTGGTCTTCTCGGGCTTTTTGCCGTTATTGAGTTCCAACACCGCAGGCGGTATCGGGAAATCGCATCAGACGCCGTATTTGATGCGGATGCGTTCAAGCTTGTCCCCGAAGGGCTTTGCCATCCACAAAAGGAACAGAAAATTCGACGCCGCATACAGCAGTGTATGCGGAAGTGCAGTTACCACGGCGGCGAGATACAGGGAAAAATCAAAGCCGTCCCCATACCACAGGACTGTCCAAACGTCCATCACAAGGGAGTAGGCTGCTCCGGAAAGCACACCGTAGAGCAAAAGCAGGACTTTATGCCGTTTGAGGGGATCTGCAAGCAAACCCGCAAACCAGCCGATCATTCCCCACGAGAGCATCTGGAATGCCGTCCACGGACCCTGACCGAAGTAGAAATTTGACAGCAGTGCCGCCATTCCCCCCACCAGAAAGCCCGTTTCCCTGCCAAGATAGATGGCGGTGATCACTGTGATGGCGGTGACAGGTTTGAAAAACGGAAGAAATCTCCCCACAATGCACAGTGCCGTCATGACAGCGGCAATCACCATGCGTCTTGTACCAACAGTTTTTCGCTCAAATCCTGCAAAAAACAGAAGCACCGCAAGTGCGGCAGATAAGAATGAAATGAATAAATACTGCTTTTCACGGAATACCAACGCTCCCAGCAGCACAAGGGCGGGCATCAGCACAAAGGGAATGCTCCATTTCAGAACGGCACGCAGCGGTTTACTTCGGATCATGGGACGCCTCCTCCTTCTGACCGTTTTGCAGGCAGAGTGCGGCGGCATCCTCCACAGTCACGGTGTGCTCAAAAAATCCCCGTGTCATGCGGCTGACAGCGGTCGTGTAGAAGGTGTTTTCCGAGAAAAATTTCTGCGGAACCTCCGTCGAAACCACACTGCCCCGAAAGAACATGGCACAGCGGTCGGCACACAGAGCGGCAAGCTCCACATCGTGCGTGACGACGACAATGGTCATGCCACGTTTCCGAAGCTCTTTGAGAATGCCGATAAATCGGGATTTTGTATGTGCATCCAAGCCCTTTGTCGGTTCGTCTAGCAGCAGCAGCTTCGGCTGTAACGCAAGGATTTTGGCAAGTGCCACGAGCTGCTGTTCACCGCCCGACAGATCATAGGGATGCTTATCGTACAGATGGCGTATGTCGAAGGGCAGTTCGGTTTCTGCATTGCCCATGTCTGCAAGCTCCTCACGGACGGTGTTTTTCAGAAAGACCGTCTGCACGTCCTGCGGCAAAGCCGCAAGGCAGTTTCGGTAGAGGGAATGCTGTTTGTAGTCCTTCAGGCGTTTTCCGAAAATGCGGATGCTGCCGCTGTGGGGCTTCAAGAGTCCTGCGGCGGCGTGCAGAGCCGTGGTCTTCCCCGAACCGTTGCCGCCGAGGATGCAAAAAATCTCCTGCGTGTGCACCGTCAGGCAAAGATCCTGCAGCACATCGGGAAATTCCCGTTCATAGCGAAAATACACGTTCCGGAATTCCAGTGCAGCATCGGGAGAATGCGTGTAGGGCGGTGCAGGGATTTCCCGAATTTCGTTTTTGTAGTGTGTTTCCAAAAATGCTCTGCCCTCACGCACCGTCAGGGGCATGGGCTCGGCGTTGCCGAGAATGCCGGCAAGTCTTGCAGCGGCGGGCATCGCCGAGAGAAGCTCCGGTGAGAGCTTTGCAATCACGCTGCGGGGCGTATCATCCTGCACGAGATGTCCGTGTTCCATCACGAGCACCCGATCGCAGATGGGAATTACCTCCTCCAGCCGATGCTCCGCAAGGAGGATGGTCAGGGAAAAGTCGCTGTTGAGCTTCCGAAGCGTCCGTATGAACTCTGATGCGGCGATGGGATCGAGCTGTGCAGTGGGTTCATCGAGAATGAGAATTTCCGGCTGCATTGCCATCACGGCGGCGAGATTGAGAAGCTGCTTTTGTCCGCCCGAAAGGGTGGAAACATCCCTGTCGTACCATCCCGAAATTCCGAAATAGCTTGCCATTTCCGCTGTGCGGCGTGCGATCACATCCTGCGGATATCCGAGGTTTTCCAGTCCAAAGGCGAGCTCATGCCATACCTTGTCCGTGACGATCTGCTGTTCGGGTTTCTGCATCACAAAGCCGATTTTGGCGGCGGCATCCCTTTCCGAAAGGGCTGCAAGGGGCGTTCCTTGGAACCGCACCGTCCCCGAAAGCTCCCCAAGTGGTGTCAGTTCCCGCTTGAGCATCCGCAGGAGGGTGGATTTTCCGCTGCCCGTTGCACCGCACAGAGCAATGAATTCGCCGTGTTCTGCGGAAAACGAAATATCCGACACGGCGGCGGTTTCACAGCGGGGATAGGTGAAATTCAGATGTTCGACAGCAAGAATTTCCATTTGAGCACCTCCTTTGTTTCGATGATGGCGGGCAGCAGTACGAGCAGTCCGAAGGCAAGATCGCTGCCGATGGTGAGATATGTGCATTCCGAAAATGCGATCACAGGGTAGAATGAAAATTTCAGTGCACCCAGTCCCAGCCCCGTGCAGAGGATTCCCGTCAGCAGGAGGGTGCAGACAAGCAGTAGCACATCCGCCCTGCGGAAGCGAAACAGGGCAAAATGGGTGCGTTTTCCGACGCCGTAGCCCCTTGCCGCCATGCTGTCGGCAGTGATGATGCCGTTTTCCAGTGCCCATGTCAGCAGAATGGAGAATACACGCAAGCCGCCTTTGATGCGGTCAAAAAGACTGTCGTCCCTGTACAGCCCGAGGGCTTTCTGTGCCTGCGTCACTGTTTTTGCCTGCTGCGAAAAGAGCGACACATAGCGGATCGCCATGGAAAGCACCAGTGAAAATTTCGGGGAGAGCCTGCCGAATACATACAGCAGCTTGTCCCTTGTCATGATCTGCGAAAAGCTGCGGAACCAGTAGAGCACCGCAAGGAGGTTCGCCGACGCACAAATGCCGTACAGCAGAGCTTCCAGTGTGACGGGATTGTGGTTCATTACAAACAGCACCGTTGTGCCATGATGTGAAACAAGGGGATTGAGCAGTGAGAGCAGCAGGAACATCCCAAGGAAATACAGGTGGGATGTTCCCTGTTTTCTGCCGTTTCGCAGAAAATACAGCAGGAGTGCACCGCAGAGGGAGATTCCCGTCACCACGGGGTGGATGCAGAACATGGAAATACCGCAGACGGACAGGAAATAGATCGTCAGTACGATCGGGTTGTATTCAGCAAACGCCTTCACGGTGCGTGCCTCCTTTCTTTATTGCAAGTCGTTTCCGAGATCAAGCGAATAGAGCCATTCGATTACGTCCCCGTCCGAAATGGTATATTCACCGCAGCCCACGGAGGGGGATTCACCGTTGACATGGTACACCCATCCCGAAAGATCGCCGAAATCGAATTCGTACACGTTGCCGATGCCCTGAATGTATGCCATTTCGGGGCTGCCGCTGTATTCCAGATGGATGCCGTTTGTGCGTGCGGCTTGCGTGAGTATGTCAAATACCGTATCGCCCTTTGAAAAGGCATATTCCGTTTCGTCAAGAATCACGCCGTTTTCGGGAATATGCGGTGCGTCGCTCTTCCCTGCGATCAGATCGCAGCGAATGCTGAGCGTTACTGTTCCGTCGGCTTGTGCGGGCGTGCTTTCGCTGCCGTAGTAATCCTCTGCACTCTGAATATCCGTCAGCCACACAGCTGCAATGCCGATGGCGGCGATTGCCCAGACGGTGATATGGTGTTTCGGATGCCGCTTTTTTGTCAGAAACAAAATCACGCAGGCAACTGCCCCCGCACCTGCGATGATTATGGTCAGATACAGTCGGTAATTCTCTGAAAAGGAGGGGCGTGTGTTCTTCTGTACAGCCTCCGTCGGAGGAATTGTCGGGGGGATTTCCGTGGCTTCGGGCTGGGGGTGTGCAGCAAACAGATACACCGAACCTTCGCCGTTTTGCAGCATCCGATATGCCGTCATGGCGAAGAATACCTGCACCGTGGCATTGTGATTGGCGGCACCGCCCTGCGTGTGACTGAAGCTGCCGTCCGCAAGACGGAATCCGGCGATGCTGTCGAGCGGCGAGTTCCCATTTTTGAGGAAACGCTCGTCCGTCGTGCAGTCCATTCCCAGTGCGGAAAGGGCTGTGATGACCTGTGCTGTGCTCTCGGGATTCGGCACGCCGTAGCTCATAAAGCCGCCGTCCTCCAGCTGACGCTGCGACAATAGCTCAACGGCACGGTCGATTTCCGCTGCATACGCAGAATAATGCAGTGCCAGTGCCTGCAGCGTCATGGCGGTAACGTCCACATCCGATACCGTTCCCGATACTGCCCAGCCGCCGTCCGAAAGCTGCATGGAGAGAATGCTGCCGATGATGCTTTCTGCCGAATGCGGCGGGCAGGCATACCCGTTGTTCAGCAGATGCAGTCCGTACACCCAGCTCATGATGCCCTGCTGCCCGATGGAATTTCCGAGCGTTTCGGAAATATCTCCGTCGCTGCCGCCCACGGCGTGGAGGGCGAGGGCATATTTCTGCTGTGTGGAGGGATTTGTGACATCGTTTTCAGCAAGATACCGCAGCAGGGAGTCTTGGTATGATGAAAAATCATAGCATTCTCCGCTTTGCCGCAGAGCCAGAACATACCATTCGGAGGTAATGCCTGCGTTTGCGGCAAGCTCCCCGTCAAGCCATTCCTGCACGGAAGGTGCACCGCTTTTTTCAAGCTCATAGCGTAGAATACCGTCCGAAATGCTCTGTGCATCATGGGCTGATTCAGCATTGACGGGGATGATCGCCGTGCAGAGAAACAGCAGGATGCAGAAGAATCCGCAAAAACGCTTAGTTCTCATCATTGCGTCTGCGAGTGATCGCTGCTGCACCGAAAGCCGTCAGTACTGCTGCACCGAGAGCGAAAATTCCTGTGGAATCGCCCGTTGACGGTACTGTGGATGCACCGCCGGCAGTGGTGGAAGTGGCAGCCTGTGCAGAAGTGGTTGTTTGTGCAGAAGTTGTGGTTGTTTGTGCAGAAGTTGTGGTAGTTTGTGCAGGTGTTGTCGTTTCGGGGAAGCTTTGTACGATGTCCGCTCTGCACACGGGGGGAACGAGGATCTGCGTATCGGAAACGGCACTGATGATCAGCTCTCCCGCTTTTTCAAATTCGATGGTTACCATGCCCTGTGCATCGGTTTTCCATTCTGTTTTCTCACCGTCAATGGTGATGGTTGCCCCCTCTACGGGTACAGTGATGGGATTCCAGTTTTCATCGTAGCTGTTCGCATACAGCGTGAAAGTGTGATTTTCGCCCGTTGCAGTGCTGATGGATTTTGTGTCAAAATAGCAGTAGGTGTCAGAAAATCCCGAAAGATCGGTGTAAACAAATGCGTTGATGAATGCGGCGTGGGAAACGGGATCCTCCAGTGACAGGGCGGATTTGTCGTTGATGCAGTAGCCGTAGCTGCTGCCCTGTTCCTTGCCCCAGAGCTTGGTGATGCCCAGACCGAATTCGGTACGGGAAGTACCGTAGCCTGCCGCAGCACCGCCGTCGTAAAACTGCTCATGAGCCAGATACAGAGCGTCGTTGATGGTAAGCGTGCCGTCGCCGTCAGCGTCGGTACACCACATGGGATGTGCCGCCACCGCCAGATCGCCGTTTGCATCGGCGATGGTCACATAGACGAGTTCGGAATCTGCGGCGAATGCGGATAAGCCGCACGCAGCGGATACTGCCAGTACGGAAAGAACGGATGCGAGTAATTTTTTCATTAGAATGACCTCACTTTTTGAAGATTTCCCTGATTATTCGGGGATTTGGTTTTCGGCGGCTTTACGCCTGCCGCCTCGAGTGCTCTCGGCCACGGGCCGAGAAATGCCTTGATCGCAACGACCTCACGTTCGGAAAAATCCGCACGTTTGGGGTAGCGGTGTTCGCCCTGTGCGGAAAGTTCTGCGTGCTTTTCCTGCAAAAGGGCAAGACAATCGGATCTTGTCAGTTTTTCCATTGCCAATCACCTCCGAAAAAACAAAAATGCTTTTTCACTGCATAAGCAGTAAAAAAGCACAGCAATTCTCTGCATCCGTCGGGAGATACGCTGCCCCCTTGGGAAACACAAAACGGCTGCACTTTTCATATCCAAAAATGCTTTGTTGCCTCGCTGCGTCCATGGAGTATTCCGACTTATGGGGATTCCCAATTACGGTAATGATGGTTGCGACGGAATTTCACCGAACTTCCCTCCGAGCGGACTGCGAATCTATGTAATTGCAACGGGATCACTCCCTGTGTTCATTATATCATGCCTGTATCGACTTGTCAAGGCGAAATGGCTTTTTCTTCGGTTTATGGGTTGTTTTTGGAGGAAGGGTGTGGTATAATGGGAGTGCAGGGGGAAGTTGATTAAATGAACCAAGGGGAGCGTCGTAAATAATAAGGGATTTACGACTGCGATTCGTAAAGATATGCCATTTTAGAGGACGCTATATGAGTTTTGTAGAGAATGACGTTGTTGAATTAAATGCATGGTATGCTATAGATAAACACAACAGAGTAATTGAGTTTTTGACAGCAGGATTCGGAAATATTCCTAATTTTGTTTATACTTATAAAAACAATAATAAGATGCTTGAGGATTATTTTGAAATGAAAAGTATCAACAATTTTCTGAAAGTGACTGGAAAGGATTATTTCTGTTTTGATGCCTGTAAGGGTGAAAATAACACTACAAATTATATAAAAATATCATCTTCAAAAAATCCGCTTTTATTGTCCGACCGGTTCCGAAAAATAAACTGTGTAAATGCGTATAACTCCAAAAAATAAAACAACACTAAAATCGCAGTCAAACAGGGCAACGCTGAGGAGCGACCCGACGCAGGCTGTGAGATAAAACGGTAGAGACAGCGGCAGAGATGT